>JBIKKW010000089.1:0-12623 GCA_044360115.1 Bacteroidia bacterium | reverse complement strand
TGTCGATAGAAATTTAACGGAAGACGTCTCTGACAGCAGGCCAATCGTGAATTTGCTAACCGATCAGATTGAATTTGCAAATGTTATTGTCCTAAATAAAACAGACCTGATTAGTAGTGACGATCTTTGTTTATTAAAGGCGATGATAAGAAAATTAAATCCAAATGCTCAGATTATAGAGTCTAAATTTTCTAATGTTCCTTTGGGAAGAATAATAAATACTAATCTATTTAATTTAGAGGAAGCTTCACAATCTGCGGGATGGATAGAGGAATTAAAAAAAGGTGCGCATAAGCCTGAAACAGAAGAGTATGGTATTAGTTCATTCGTATACCGTTCAAGAAATCCTTTCCACCATATTCGCTTTTTAGATTACGTGAATAATAGATATCCAGCCACAATCATTAGAAGTAAAGGTATTTTTTGGCTTAATTCCAGGCCAAAACAAGCCATTAGCTTTTCACAGGCTGGAGGTAGTCTAAGAGCCGAAGGGGCAGGGGTATGGTGGTCGAGTATGTCGTTCGAAGAGCGTATGCGCTATCCATCATTTATAGAGAACAAGGAAGTAATTGAATCGCGCTGGGATAAAGCCTATGGTGACCGAATTAATGAGTTGGTAATTATTGGTCAGGACTTAGACAAAACTCAAATTACAAATGAATTAAACGCTTGTATATGCTCAGACAATGAAGTTTTATCGCTTCAAGAAACAATGCAAGACGAATGGCCTATTTAATTAAATAAAAGTATAAACCCTAAAACAAAAACAAATGAAAAGAACAATCAAAATCGCGGCCTTAATGGCTTTAGTTGTGTCGTTGAACACATCTTGTAAAAAAACGTATGAATGTCACTGTGATAAATTTGCTGGTGGCGATGAACACTTTGATATTAAAGCAAAGGAAGATGATGCAAAAACAGAGTGTGAAGCAAAGGCAAAAGGAAGTACAGTATATTCAAAATGTATGATTGAATAAAAAAAAAGGTCGGGTTATCCGACCTTTTTTTATCCTTTTTCGCATTCTTCTTTTGCCTTTTTTGTAACCGGCAAAAGTACATTCAAATTCACTGAAAATGCATAGCGATCTTTCAGCTGAATACCATTATAGTATCGGTAAATTGGTTGTTCATATATAATCGCTATGTTATATTTGTTTTGTATGGTATAGTTTAGTTGCGGCACGAGGGTAAACCTAAAGCCGCCTGAAGAAAAGACCTCGCTGCCATACCTTACGGCTCTATCACGTATTTCATTTCTGACCTGAATGATGCCTGTTAAATTGTGTACGATCTGCTGGCCATAGAGCAGCGTGCTGATGTATGTATTACCCTCTCTGTAGTCTTTATCGTTAGTAGTATTTACTGAAATGGAATTAATCAAAAAAATATTGGCATGTATGTCGTCAAATTCCTTCGCAAGAAATGATCGAAATAAGAAACCGTATGAGCCATTGTTTGGCTGCACATCTTCCGATAATTCTACCCCGTTTTCCATTAATCTTTCTTTTGACAATGGAAGCCTAACACCTAAGCCGGCAGTCCATTCAATCTCACTCTCTTTTAGTTTAAAAATGTTGAATCTGCCTGCAATAGTTAAACTGGTTAAGCCTTTGCCTGTTTGTGAAAATTTATAGCTGCCTATTTCAAAATTTTGAGTGCGGTTTATAAAATATCCGGTTTCAAGATCTAGTGTAAAGCGTTTTGTTATGCCATAGCCGGCTTGAAAACCAACGTGGTTACTATTTGCGTTTTTAACAAATTTAAAATCAGAATTCCAATCATTTTCCATGTAACCTTCTGAAACTGATTGCCGACCATTAGCATTAAGTTGTAAATAACCTTTTCCTAATGTTCCTAAAAAAATATTACCACCAACATGTGCGCCGCCACCGCAGCATTGCGCAAAGGTGTTAATAATTGAAATGAAATTGAAGAGGACTATAAAAGTAAAACCTTTCATAAGGTATGTTGTTTTTATTGTGTTACATTAATTGTAACACTTTTAGCTTCTGAATTATTGTTTTTGTCTTTAACTGTACATGTTACAGTATGATCGCCGGTACAACAACTTCCTGCGCCAAATACAATTGAATTGCCACTTCCAAATAATTCACCGGAAGAACATGTCCAATAAAAGGAACCTTCTCCAGAAATGTTGGCTGTAATTCGAGTTACATTACCTTGTTTAATAACTGTATTATCAGAAACAATACTGTTATATGTAAACAGCTTTTTAGAATCATTTGTTTTGGTATCGTTTTTCTTGCATGAAAGCAAAAACACGAACAAGAGAATGGAAATAATTGATAATAGCTTAGGCATGTTAAAATTTTGCATTTAAAATTATTTTGTAATAAATTTAGTGTAAAATTGTTAAGGTGTCAAGTTTAAAGGGTATAATTTTTGTTGTTTTTGGTTTTATTTTGAGCTTACCTTATTATTCACAGCAACAAAAACCAAATTGTACACCGCCGGCTGTAAATTTTGAGCCAAGTACCTTGTGTTTTGGTGAAACTACTTTTTTTAAGAATTTAACACTATCAACAGAAACTCCGGTTTATAATTGGAGTATTTTTAAGGCAAATTTAGCTACACCAATTTTCACTTCTACATCAGTTGATATAACTTATAAATTTCAAAGTGTTGGCACTTACACCATACATCTAAAAGCAACCAATCCTGATGGACATTATTCAAATTTGATCCGAGAGGTTACTTGTGATTCGGTTATTAAAACAGATTTTTTTTATGAGAATTGCCAAAATTACTTTGTTAACTTCAGCGGATGCGCTGATTCATACTTTTGGGATTTTGGTGATTCAACATTTTCTACTGAAAAATCGCCTAAAAAAAGTTATAAAAATTATGGTTTGTATACCGTTACATTGATCGCTAAAAATGCTCAAATGTCTGATACGATCAAAAAAGTGATCATGGGTATCCCTAATATATTAACTGGTGGTTTTTCGTATTCAAAATTAGGCGACACGCTTTATTTTAAAGCACATGACACCATTAGTTATTTTAACAATGAATATCATTGGCTTTGGGGCGACGGAAGTATAACTTCTGTTTTAAGCACTGATGGTTTAAAGCAAAAGCATGTTTACAAGAAAATCGGACGAGATTCGGTATACAATGTGATGTTGGTTGTACGAAGCTTATGTTATAATGCGTTTAGTCAAAAAAGTATTAAAATTGAGGATAGCACTATTGTAAACAATACGATCGTGTATCCAAACCCGCTCATTTCAAATAATATACTCCGCGTATTTACAAATCACAGAGCCGTTGTAAGTGATATTGAAATCATTGATCTTAAGGGGAAGAAAACGAATATTTATCAAGTATTTGTTAAGCAAAATGGTGTTGATATTGATTTTAGTGAAATTCCGCCTGGAATGTACTATGTCCGGTTTAAAGTTAATTCTCAACAGAAGTCTTACACTATCATCAAAAAGTAGCTAAGTATTGTTTTAATGGTTACTAGTTATTTTGCTTTATGATCATAAACCAATTGTGCTTAGGTGACTAGATGGACAACTTTTCAACATTCGATAGCCATCACATTGATCAGCTCCGGCAATCAATAAAACTTTACATGTTATTAGTATTCGCCACCAATTTTTCTATTGTTTAATTCGCTGTCATTGAATTTAGGCAAATACTTTGGTGTGGTTTTTGTTTTTGATGTGTCTGTTAAACAAAGCAAGAATGATTTAATATCATTTAATTCTTCCTTTGATAAATTAAGCGAATCAAAGGGTAAAGTTTGATTTTCGATTTTGAACTTTAATCCAACGCCCCCACCTTTATTATAAAATTCCAAAACCTGATCTAATGTTTTATAAGCACCATTGTGCATGTAAGGTGCTGTTAACTCGATATTTCTTATAGTAGGTGTTTTAAACGCTCTGTTATGAATATAAGCTTTGGTTATTTTTTCTCTACCTATGTCTGAATCCATGTTTTTATTAGTTTCATTTTCTGGGGTTCCTAATACTTCGAATTCATTATCGTTAAACATAGGAGGTACCAAACCATTAAATAGTGGATAGAAATGACATGACCCGCAAAGTGCCTTACCATTGAATAGATTAAAGCCATTGATCTCACTTTTATTCAATTGTTTTTTATCGCCTCTAATATATTTGTCGAATTTGCTGTTTTTTGATTCTAAAGTTTTAATGTATTCTGCTATTGATTTCATAACTGCATAAAAGGTGATCGAAGAGTCCAATTGATTCTTAAAGGCGGCTTTAAACAAGGTTACATACTCTTTGCTTGATCTTAATTTCGAAACGATCTCATCAGCGGATGAATTCATTTCGAATGTATTATGAAATACTTCACCTGCTTGTTCTTCTAAATTAAATACACGGCCATCGTAAAAATAAAGTTTTTGGTACGACGCATTAATTAAGGTGGGCGAGTTTCTAGTGATCTTTGATCTGCCATCAAATGCTAAGCTTTTATCAAGTCCATCTGTGAAAGCCAAATCGGGCTTATGACACGAGGCACAAGCGCGTTTATTATTACCTGATAGGATAGGGTCAAAGAACAAAAGCTTGCCTAGCTCGGCTTGTTCATTGAGTTGTCTTAAATCGTCTCTGTATAGTGAAAAATGTTGTTTATTAATGGAATGAATATCAAAAACGGAATGATTTTGAAAATTGATGCCATAGTTAACCTGCGATGGTTCAAAACCTAGCTTTGAAATAAATAAGCATAGGTTGTTGTATAATGGATTCAGAAAATCAGTTATGAATAACAGTCGGTTAAATTTGTCAGAGTCATTATTTTTTTGGAGATAATTCGTACAGCTTTTAAGTGAATTAGATAAATTAACGTATTCATTAGAAAGTTTTAAAGATGTGTTTGAAGCAAACAACGACGTAATAGTGGAAATGCCATTCAATGCGTGAGCACATTCGGTTAAAGCTTCTTTATTAATGGTGCAATCATAACCATTTAGGTTAAGGCACATTACACGAATAATTTCAATACGTAAGGCCTCTGTAATTTTATTTTGTTCAATTGTAATATTCGTGTAATAATCCTTTATTCTAATGAACTTCTGCAGCAAATGTTGGTATTGCTTTTCAAGGTTTGAAAAGTTGATCTCTGAGTTTGAGAATAGAATTTCCTCTATTACCTGAAAACCCATAGGTTCAAAAATTTGCGGACCAAATTCTATTTCATATTTAGGAACTAGCGGACCATTGATATAGTACTTCGCATCAAAGGCCGAGTAATATTCAATAAAAAATTCAATTTGCTTGTAGGATCTTCTGGCAGAATGATAATGTTCAATTAACTTCTTTCTTTTCTTTTTGGTGTTTTTGATCTGAGATAAAGTCTGCAATGACATTTCCAGATCGCGACTGATCGTTGTTACATGATCTAATATATTTTCGCGACAAAGCTCCTCCGTTGACGAAGGAGCTTTGTTGGAAAAAGAAACTGTGATTAGCAGTGTAACAGAAAGAAGAATTGCCAAAAACGGACATTTCACCTTTTTATGTAGGCGCATAAAAGAATATTTATTCAATAACCAATTTACCTTGTTGGATAACTTGATTATTTTTTATCAGATCGTAATAATAAATTCCAGATTTGAATTTTACTTCCACTTTATTTAATCCGTATTCAAGTGATTCTTTCATAATGGTTTGTCCCAAAACTGAAAATATTTGTATTTCATATTTTCCTTGTGAATTTATTTCGATATTGAAATTGCCTTTGTTCGGATTTGGATAAATAAGAACGGTTTCATTATTCAAATAGGTTTTAATATTCGTACAATTTTCTACGGTTTGTGTGAATACAAATGAACTGGTGCAATTATTAGCGTCAGTTCCATAAACTGTATAAGAAGTAGTACTTCCGGGGCCAACAATAATACTTGCGTTAGTGCTTCCTGTACTCCACGAATAAGAATTTGCGCCGCTGGCCGTAAGCGTTGCTGTTTGTCCTAAACAAAGTGTGCCATTACTTGAATTGGCTGAAATACTTGGTAATGGATTTACAATAACATTACTAATGGCCGTGGTAGAGCAAGTACCGTTAGAGCCACTAACACTATAGGAAGTTGTAACACTTGGACTAACGGAGATGCTTGCCGAAGTTGGTCCGGTATTCCAACTGTAAGTTGAAGCACCACTTGCTATAAGGTTTGTGGTATTTCCATTACAAATTGTTGCTGAGTTAACGCTAACAGTTGGAGAGTTGTTAACAGTTACAGTAGTTGTTTTGATGTTTGAACAGGCGAAGTTGGTTCCTGTAACAGTGTATACTGTAGTTGATGTTGGATTAACTGAAATACTAGAAGTTGTTGGTCCGCTGCTCCAGCTATAAGTTGTAGCCCCGCTTGCATTAAGTATGGCAAAGTTTCCTGAACAAATGGTTGCACTGTTCACAACAACTGTAGGTGTTGGTGTAACCGTTGTGTTTATAACTGATGAAGCAATACATCCGTTAGCATTTGTGCCACTAACCGTATAAGATGCAGATGCCGTTGGTGTGAATGGAACTGCATTTGTAACAGAACCCGACCAAGTATAGGTTAATGCACCATTTGCAGTTAAGGTTAAATTGTTGCCTAAACATACAATAGCATTTGTTGGATTTGAAATAGTGGTTATAGTTGGTGAAGGATTAACCGTTACCGTTGCGGTTTTTGAATTTGAACAGCCGCTGGTTGTTCCAGTAATAGTATATTGTGTAGAAGATGATGGGTTTACAGATAGTGTTGAAGTAATCGGTCCACTGCTCCAGCTATAGGTACTTGCACCATTTGCAGTTAATAAAATCGAATTACCTACACAAATTGTTGGACTATTTACTGTAACAGTAGGATTAGCATTAACGGTAACACTTATAATACTAGAGCCTATACAGCCATTTGTGTTTGTACCAACTACTGTGTATGTTGCAGAACCTGTTGGAGTGAAAGCAACAGCGTTTGTAACCGATCCTGACCAAGTATAAGTTGAAGCACCATTACCCGTAAGTGCTAATGTTGAGCCTGAACAAACTAAAGCAGTTGATGGATTTGAAATTGCTGTAACCGTTGGATTAGGATTTACAGTAATAGATTTGGTTGTTGAGCCTTTGCAGCCATTAGCATCAGTACCTGTTACAGTATAATTTGAAGATACTGTTGGTGTAAATGCAACAGCATTTGTTACAGATCCGGTCCAAGTATAAGTTAAAGCACCGCCGCCACTCAACGTAACGTTTGAGCCTTGACAAATGGCTCCATTAGTAGGGTTGGAAATTGCCGTAACAGTTGGATTAGGATTTATTTGTACTGTTTTAGTATATGGACTACCAGGACCAAAGCCATTGCTTGATGTTAAAGTAATACTATATGTTCCGCTGTTCGCAAATGTAAATAACGGATTTTGAGAATTAGGTGTATTGATGGTTACGCCTAAAGATGGATTAGAGGTCCATGTCCATGTTGTTGGTGAGTTGGTTGAAAGATCATTAAACGTTAATGATGAACCAGGGCAATAGGTACCACTAAAATTGAAATTTGGATTTGGAGGTAAAGCATTTACAACAAATTTAAAGGTATCTGCAACACAGTTATTCGGGTCTTTAACCCAAAATGTTGTATTTGCAGTAACTGTTACTGCAATTGAACGCGTTACAGCAGAATTGCTCCATACATAATTGCCCGGCCACGATGCGCTGATGTTTGTTGTTGCAGTTGGAGAAACTGTAAAAGTTTTTACCACATTCACATCTTTAAACATGGTAAACTTATCTCGTATTACACCATCGGCACAAACCCATCTTGAATCTAAGCGATTAGCATTGATATCTAAAACTAATGAACCACCATTTGTTGCGTTTGAATAATGCATGGCGTTGTGTGGATAAGCACCTTGTGTTCCGCCTAATTGTCCTGCTGATCCTGAAACAATATACACAACACCTTTTTTCACAACAACCGAATCTTTAATGTATGGACATGAGTTTGAAGATCCATCATATAAACCAGATTGGGTACTTAAATTATGAGTACCTGCGTTAAATGAAGCTTCATTACCATAATGTCCATTCATAAGTTTTGAACGCTCATATACATGGCTATGACCGCATAAGATCAGGTCTACGCCAAGTCTTTCCAATATTCTAATAAATCTTGTGTGAACGGCAACAAGGTCACCTTCAGTATCAGAGTTATGTGAGCCCATTGTATATGGAGGATGATGCCAATATGCAATTTTCCAGCGTTTGTTGGTATTAGCAAGATCTTGTTTTATCCAAAGGGTTTGAGCACCAAGCGTATCATACATTTTATTAGCACTTACTGTTCCATAAGAATCAAGTGAAAGAAAATGGATATTGCCATAATCATATGAATAATAAGCCGGATTTCCTGAAGGTTGACCACCGGCTTGACCGCCTGTAGGAGTTGAGAAAATACTGTAATAAGGAACTGTGGTAGCAGTTGATGCTCCATTGTTATAATCATGATTTCCCGGTGATGGCCATAACACAGCCTTTTTCATAATATCATTTTGATAGTAATTAAAAAACTTGGTATTGTATTCTGTATTTGTACCACTTGAATAGGCATTATCTCCTAATAATAACCATCCATCGGTGGTTGTAGTTCCTGTAAATGCAAGGTATTGATTTTTACAATTTGTTTGATTGGTGGAAGCGTTACCGCAATCTCCTACAACCCAAAATCTATATTGACCTTCTGTACCGGCTATTGGTGAAGTTAAAAAATAATTATCAGCGCCATTTTGAATTACAGCTGATGTTGTACCAATACTGTAATAATATTTAGTGTAAGGCGTTAATCCGGTTAATTGAACACTATGTGATGTGGATACAACCGCGTTTGTGAAAGATGTTGAAAGCGATAAGGAGTTGGTTCCGATAGCAACTTTAGTGTCTGTTGCAACATTGGTTTCCCAACGTACAATCATACTTGTTGGTGTGCCTATTTGTAAATACGGACCTTTAACAAGAGAAGCAGGAGGAAGTGATGTTTGACCTATTAACTCAAATTCAAAAGAAATATCGGAACTTGTTCCGTTATTTTGATGAATCTCGGCAGCAATAACGTTTGTTCCATTCGTAAGTGTATTAGCAGCTAATATCTGTGTAAGAATTGCTGTACCATCGTCGGCACATGCCGAACTAGCAGGTGTTGTGTAATTAATTGTTCCTGTAGGCATGTTGTTACGGTAAACTTCTGTGCCGTTGATATAAACAACAATACCATCATCTCTTCTTAAATTCATGGTGAATTGAATGAATGATGACGCTGTAGGTACATTTATTGTTTTTCTGAAATAAGTGGTAATAAACTTTGCAGAGGCATTAGAGCCATAACTCACAACGGTGGTTTCATCACCATCGCCATATCCTAATTCGGCATTACCCGAAGCCCATGAAGCATCGTTGAAAGAACCACTATACCAAGCAGTTCCTTGATTTGATCCGTCATCTTTGTATTTCCAGTTGGATCCGTATGAAATTAAGGTTGTACTTTGTGCAACTAACTTTGCTGCAAACAGTAAAAAAAAGCAAAATGTAAAAATATTCTTCATAATAAATTGTTTAAACAAAGTTTGATTTTTGAATTGAATTTAGTTTGCCGCTTACATTAAGGTTAGATTATTTATTTTACCATATTTACTTGATTATCATCAATGTTTTTTACATAAGTTGTTTTCGGTAACTTTCAGGTAACATTAAATTGATTTCGAAATCGATTTAGGTTTCAGTTTTTTAGAACCCGAATAAGCACTAAAATTGAAAATGATCAAGAGAATTAAGTGTTTTGTTTAACGATGTAATAAATTGGCTTGTTTATTATTCATGAAAATGATCATAAACCAATTGCGCTTTGGCTACCCCAATGATCTTTCCTAACTCTTCAACACTTGCTTCTTTAATAGCCTGCATCGATCGTAATTCGATCAGTAATTTCTGAGCGGTTTTATCACTGATGCCTTTTATCTCGCTTAACTCCGATTTAAATGTTTCTCTGCTACGTTTGTTGCGATGATGCGTGATGCCAAAACGATGCGCCTCATCACGGATGTGTTGTATCACTTTTAAAGTTTCACTGCGTTTATCTAAATACAATGGCAATGGATCGCCCGGAAAATAAATTTCTTCCAGTCTTTTGGCAATTCCTATGATGGCTATCTTCCCAAATAATTTCAATTTCTTTAAACTATTTACCGCTGCTCCTAACTGGCCTTTACCTCCATCTATCACGATCAGTTGCGGCAGTGGTTGTTTTTCTTCTACCAAACGTGCATATCGGCGGTAGATGACTTCTTCCATAGTAGCAAAATCATCCGGACCTACAACCGTTTTTACGTTAAAATGGCGGTATTCTTTTTTAGCGGGTTTACCATCAATAAAAACCGGCATAGCACTTACGGCATAATTTCCTTGTATGTTACTGTTGTCAAATCCTTCAATACGTCTTGGTTCTTCACGCATGCGCAGATCTTTCATCATTTGCTGCATGATACGGCTGGTGTGCCTTTCAGGATCGGTAAGTGCAATTTGTTTTTCCTGTTCACGTTTGTATTCCATCGAATTTTTCAAACACAGATCCAGTAATTTTTTCTTATCGCCGATCTTAGGAACATAATAACTGCAATCAGGCAACTGAAGTTCCGGCGCAAATGGTAAAATGATCTCTTTACTTTTTGATTGATATCTGCTTCTTAATTCGATCATGGCAAAAACCAAAAGGTCTTCATCGGTCTCTTCTATTTTTTTACGCAACTCAATGGTTTGACTTTGCACAATGGTTCCGTTCATGATCTTAAAGTAAGTTACATACGCACTCTTTTCATCACTTAGTATATGAAACACATCTGTGTCGGTAACTGTAGGATGCACAATGGTTGATTTGCTTTGAAACGCATCCAGCATATCAATTCGCTGTTTAATGGCTTCTGCTTCCTCAAACTTTAAATCCTCCGCAAGTTGACGCATCTCCGTTTTCAGATCTCTGATCGCAAAATGCACATCGCCTTTTATGATCTCTTTGATCTCACGGATGTTCTTATTGTAATCTTCTTCGTTTTGATAGGCAACACAAGGCGCTTTGCATTTACCAATGTGGTATTCCAAACACGGTCTGAATTTTTTCTTTTGAATATTTTCTTCCTTTAGATCGTAAGTGCAATTGCGCAAAGGATACAATTGTTTAATAAGATCCAGTAAATTGCGCATCACCTTTACATTGGCATAAGGACCAAAATACTCCGAACCATCCTTTATTTTTTTGCGTGTATAAAACACTCTTGGGAAACGTTCGTTCTTAATAATGATCCATGGATACGTTTTATCATCACGCAGGTTTACATTGTACCTGGGCTTTAAACTTTTAATGAGATTATTCTCCAATAACAAGGCATCAAATTCCGTTTCAACTTTAATGGTCTTAATGTCGTTTATCTTTCTTACCATTAAGTTCAAACGCGCCGTATCATGATCTTTTGTGAAATAGCTGCTTACACGTTTTTTTAGGTTTTTGGCTTTGCCAACATATAACAGGTTTTGGTCTTTATCAAAATACTGGTACACGCCGGGTGTTTCCGGAAGTACTTTTAAAAGGGTAGCTATATGTGTGGGAAAGTCCTCTATCACATCATAAAGTTAAATATTTGTTTACATTTTGCATAGGTTTAACTTATCGGTTATTATTGATATATTTACTATATAAATACATAACATGAAGAAAATATTGATCTTTTTAGTTTGTTTGACTTATCTAACACAAGCGCAAACTTCTTTAAAACCTGAAGATAAATTACCACTTAATCCTTCCGTTAGAACCGGTAAACTTAAAAATGGATTAACCTATTATATTCAACGCAATACAAAACCCGAAAAGCGTGCAGAGCTTCGTTTGGCCGTAAACGCAGGCAGTACCATGGAAAATGACGACCAGCAAGGTTTAGCGCATTTTGTGGAGCACATGGCGTTTAACGGGTCAAAGAATTTTAAAAAGAACGATCTGGTGAATTATTTGGAGAGTATTGGAACAAAGTTTGGTCCGGATCTGAATGCTTATACCAGCTTTGATGAAACGGTTTACATGCTTCAAATTCCAACCGATAAAAAGGATATTGTTGATAAGGGATTACTGATCTTAAAGGATTGGTCGCACAACCTGAGCTTTGATAGTTTAGAGATCGAAAAAGAGCGCGGCGTTGTATTAGAAGAGTGGCGTTTAGGCCAAGGGGCTATGGAGCGTATGAACCGAAAAACATGGCCGGTTATGTTCAAGGATTCGCGTTATGCTTCACGATTGCCAATTGGTGAGCCTGAAGTATTGAAGCATTGCAAGCAAAGTTTGTTAAAGCAGTTTTATAAAGACTGGTACCGTACCGATCTTCAATCGATCATAGTTGTTGGAGATGTGGATGTAAATGAAATGGAAAAACAGATCATTGCCTTGTTCAGTGATATTCCGGCGCCGGTAAACCCAAAGCCTATCAAACAATGGCCGGTACCAGATCAAAAGGATTTTAGATTAGCAATTGCAAGTGATAAAGAATCACCTTACAACATGGTGCAATTAATGTATAATCAAAAAGAACATCATGTAACACAAACTT
>JBIKKW010000006.1:0-40053 GCA_044360115.1 Bacteroidia bacterium | reverse complement strand
GATCTACAATGGTACCTCCACTTTATCGCCATTAATGGGATCATACACCGGAACAAATTCACCTGGAACCATATTATCAAGCGGACAGTTCTTAACCTTGCGTTTTAAGAGTGATGGAAATACCGTATCATTCGGTTACAAGGCATACAAGAGTTGTTATACGCCAACTGTTTCAACTTATTTAGCAGAAAGCAATTTTAATGATGAGTTAATTGTATGGCCAAATCCCGCTTCAGACGAGGTGTTCATCAGATCAAACAAAAGCATCAAGGAAATAAATGTATTTGATGTGAATGGCAAATGCATCAAGCATCAGTTAACGGAAAGCAAAAGCGAAAATAAAATAAACCTATCCGAACTTACTCGCGGAATTTATTTTTTAGAAATAAAGGATGAGCTTGGTTATCGTGAAACCAAGAAGATCCTCGTGCAGTAAATTATAATCTTCTGAAAAGATCTTTGATGTAATCCAGTGTAGCGATCTCTTTGTAATTATCTCCAAACGCGTGATTCCACATGAATGGCAAGTTATAGCTAACTGTTGCCATAGCGGTTAAAGTTGCATCATCCCAATCTTTACTTAAGTTTTGAGGCAACACAATTTTATGTTTCGCGATCATTTGTTTGAATTCAGAAACGCCTTGCGGATAAATATCTTCCAGATGCTGAAAGATCACACAATTGGCATAACAATGACGTGTACCATGAATTTTTGAAAGTCCGTAACTTAAAGCATGGCATACACCAACTTCGCTATACGTTAAACTTAACCCACCCATTAACGATGCAACCATTAGTTTATCATCGTTCTCAGGTGTTTGTCCGCTTTTATCACCTAAATAAACTTCTCTGCAAAGATCCAAGGCTTTATCGCCATAAGCCAAACTAAAAGCGTTATTGCGAATACCGTTGTGCGATTCAATGCAATGGATGTAAGTATCCATACCGGTATAAAACCACCAATCGGTTGGAACAGACGCGATCAATTCAGGATCTAATATCACCTGATTGAAAACCGTCCAATCACATTTTAATCCTAATTTTTTCTCTGGCCCTGTAAGTACCGCCGTCATTGATACTTCGGCACCGGTACCACTTATCGTAGGAACGCCTAAATGATAAATGCCCGGCTTCTTAATTAAATTTAATCCTTGATATAAGGTTGAAGAGCCTTCGTTGGTGAACATTAATGATAAGGCTTTGGCAATATCCATAATGCTTCCGCCGCCAATGCCAATGATACCGCTTGGCAAACCTTTTTTTGCAAGCACTTCATCACGCAAATTATCAATTTGTTCGGTTGTTGGTTCATGCGGATCAACATCAATAAAATAAACCAGATCTTCCGGTTTGTTTTGCAAACGGTTGCTTAAAGGTTTTCCTTTAAAGTAATTATCTACAACGTAAACAAAAAAGTTCTTGTTCTCTTTACGAATAGGTTCAACCGTTTCGGCAAGTTGGTTAAAAGCTCCACGTCCGTATGTTACTTTATCGATGTTCTTAAAATTCTTGTGATTCATGTTAGAAACTATTTGCCTGATCTGCTTCACCATTATTAATAAGTGTACAGTGGATTTGCGGCTATTTTATGAGTTAAATAATTCTTCTACTTTATTCCAGTTAATGATATTCCACCAGTTGGAGATATAATCTACCCGTTTGTTCTGATATTTCAGGTAATAGGCATGTTCCCATACATCCAAAGCCAGCACAGGCTTTCCGCGCTCTCCATCCAATTGCATTAAAGGGTTATCTTGATTTGGTGTTGTAACTATTTTTAATTTCCCGTCTGATGTTTTGATCAACCAGCACCAACCGCTTCCAAATAATTTTAAAGAGCGTTCAGAAAATTCTTTTTTAAAATCATCAAACGATTTAAAAGTTGTTTCAATTTCTTTGGCAATTTTACCTTGCGGTAAATTGGGTTTGGCTTCCGCATTAGGCTTCAGCAGTGTCCAAAACAAAGAGTGGTTATAATGCCCGCCTAAATTATTTCGTATTACGGCAGAAGTAGTTTTATCAATATGCGTACACTTCACTTCATCGCTGCTCATATAATCAATATTGGTTGAAGGTGTTTCGTTCAACTTATTTACATAGCCTTGATGATGTTTGGTGTGATGTATCTCCATGGTTTGCTTATCAATAAAAGGCTCCAGAGCATCGTAAGGATAAGGTAAAACAGGAAGTGTGAATTTATTTGAATTTTGAATGATATCCGATGAAAGTTGTTCTAAATGATCAATGCGCTCTTGCCCGCCCAGCAAGCCTTTTGTAATACCGGCCAATCCAAGTAGTGCACCTTTTCTTAAAAAATCTCTTCGGTTATCGCTCATTTTAAAACTGAATTAGTAATTGATTTTTTTCTACTGCGTTACCTTTTTGTACGGCTATCTTTTTGATCACACCATCCGTTGGGCTTTTCAGCATATTCTCCATCTTCATGGCCTCTAAAACTAAAAGCACATCGCCTTTTTTCACTTCAGTTCCTTCTTGTACTAACACATTCAATACCATTCCCGGCATTGGTGCTTTAATTTGGTTCACTTTGCTGCTGCTCACGTTATCCATTCCCAAACTATGCAACAACTCGTCGTATTTATCTTTTAACTCAATGCTGTACTTAACCGAATTGATCTTAAGGGTCATGGTTTTTTCAGCGGCGTTCAATTTCATCACATCTACATTGTATGATTGATCGTTGTGGATCAAATGAAACTGATGCGGATTAATTTTAATAATGCTGCCTTTTACAAGCATTTCATTCAAAGAACCTTCAAATGTACCATTGCTTTGTTTTAAGTTGGTTTTGATGGTTTTATTGCCGTTTACCTTAATTGTATACATAGTTGCAAATTTAGCACTTAATTCAAATAAAAAACCCTTCGAGGATGAACCAAGAAGGGTTTTTTTATATGATCATTAACAAATTACTTTTTAATGAATTCGCCCATTTTATTGTCGTAGTTTAAGAAGTAACCGCCTTTAGGTAAGTTACTTACGTCAATTTTATCGCCATATCCTTTCTTAACCACATTTCCGTACTGATCATAGATCTCGTACATGGTTTCAATTGGCTTACCTTTTGCTACGAAATTAATGTCTTTACTTGCTTTAATTGGAGCAAAAGAAATTTCAGGAACATCACTCACAAACTCAGCAGCTTTACTTAAACGAGGTTGACCGCTATAATCTGTTTGACGGATACGAACCTGATTTTTACCGCTATGAGGAACGATCTTAAATGAATAATTATTTGTTACAGGAGTTCCAACACCATCAACCTCACCAACTTTTACCCATTTGTTCCAACGGAACTGTTCAACAGCAAAAGCTAATTTACCGGTCTCAGATTTTGTGCTCCATGTAAAAGTACCATCTTTATCTACATTCATGCTAACAACCTCGTAAGTACTCTTAGGTTTTAAAACCTCTGCATTCAATACTTTAGGCTTGCAATCTTCTTTGTGGAATATTTTGATCTCTACTTTATCACCAATATTAAGCTTATGAGGCTTCATATCAATTTCAAAAGCGCTTGAGTTGATCTCATCGGTGGTGATGTTTCCATTTACTTTTACCTCTGAAACACAGAAACCTACGCCATTAGAACCAAACGGGTTCTGAATGTATAGATTCTTTCCTTGGTAGTTACCCTCTATGATGATAACCCCACCTTGAGCGGACAGTTTTGAGAACCCAAGGGAAAGGACTAGGAAAAGTAAACTAATTTTTTTCATCGATTAAATAATGCCGTTTGTAACTTTAAGATGCAATATTATAATGTTATTTTTGAATTACAAAATATTTTTTACCAAAAACCTAAATTTTATTTAATTAGCCTTAATTATTATTTGTTTATCTTTGTTTAACAAAAGGTATTTTTATGAGATTATTGAGTTCTGTTTGCATTACGGCTGCATTTGTGGGGTTTTTTAGCGCTTGCAAAAACGGCAATTCAGATATTGGTAAAGGCACGGAAGCAATGGTTAGCGCCTATACGGGTGGCAACAAAGTTGTTAAAATAGCGGAAGGCGTTACTCCCATCAGTATTTTTCCTCACAAGATCACATTGGCAACAGAAGGCCTTATTTCCGGCCAAATTTTTGAAGGTTTGGTGAAGGTTGACCCTCAAACGCTAAAGGTTGTGCCGGGTTTGGCCGAAAGTTGGGAACTGGGTTTGGATGGAAAAACCATTAAATTTCACCTCAGAAAAGGGGTAAAATTCCACAAATCAGAATCATTAGGCTTTAAAGACACTGAATTAACGGCAAATGACGTAAAATTTACCCTTGAATTGCTTTGTACTTCAAGCGACGATAACCTGCATTTTGCCACTGTTTGTAAAGATCGTATTGTTGGCGCAAATGAGTGTTATGAAAACTCTAAAAAAGGCACAAAAATAGACCTTAAAGGTTTTAAGATCATTGATGATCATACATTTGTGATCGAACTATTAAATTCACCTTCAATTTTCTTGGAGATCTTAGGTAGCCCGCCTGCAGGAATTTTATCAAAAGAAGCCTATATGGCTGATAAAATAAATTCAAAAGTGGGTGCTGGTCCGTTTATGTTAGATGCTAAGCGCACTACCAAAATGCAGTATGTGCTTTACAAGAACATTGATTATTACGGAAAAGATAAGAAAGGAAATGCCTTACCTTATCTGGATAGTTTAATTGTAGATATTGTGCCTTCTTCTGATATGGCTTGGAATGATTTTAAAGCAGGCAAATACGATTACATCAATTCGATACCGGCCAATCAATTAAAAGAAATTGTTGAAGAGAACATTGAAGCATTCAAAGGAAATCCATCAAAGTACGTGTTGGAGCGCAATGCAGAGATGATCACACAGTATTATGCTTTTAACACGCACAAAGCACCATTTGACAATGTTAAAGTTCGCCAGGCGATCAATTATGGTTTAGATAAAGACAGATTGATCGATCGCGTTTTATTCGGACAAGCATACGGCCCTGCTATCAACGGTTTGGTGCCTCCAACGTTTGATTTTTACAAGTCAACCGAAATTGAGGGTTACAAGTTTGATGTAGATAAGGCAAAGAAATTATTAGCCGAGGCCGGATATCCAAATGGTAAGGGTTTCCCTGAAGTTAAATTAATTGTAAATGCCGGAAACCAACGAAACAACACAGTTGCAGCAGAATTCCAAAAACAAATGTTGATGAACTTGAACATCAATGTAAGTTTTGAATCCTTACCAAACGACTCTAAATTTTTACTACAAACCAGCGGTCAAGGCGATATTTTCCGCGATGGATGGGTGGCAGATTATCCAAGTCCTGAATCATTCCTATCGGTTTATTATGGCGAGCCTGTTTTAAATGACACAGCGCGCATTGCCTATCCAAACACCTTGCGTTACATCAATAAAGATTACGATAAGTTTTATGAAATGGGCCGCGATGCATTGAACAGAGATACAGCTTCTGTGTATTTCTTAAAGGCTGAAAAATTATTGGTTGCCGATGCGCCAATGATCCCATTATGGTATGAAAGTAATTACCGTATTTTTAATTCGCGCTTAGTGAATTTTTATATTAATCCACTTCGTCATTTCGATTTCTCAGAAGTAGATATCAGAGCCACTAAATAATAAAAAAACCTCCGAAATTTTCGGAGGTTTTTTGTTTTAAAAACCACTAAGAATTTAATGATAAATTTATCTTGAAATAATAAGTTTACTTTTTTGAATAGTGTTCTGATTTTTAATTTGGATTATGTAAGAACCAACTGCCAAACTTGAAATTTCTAACTCGATAATTGGAGATGTTATTTGTTGAATAAAAACTTGCTTGCCTAATAAATCAGTGATTTCTATGTTTGTTTCATTGGAAATGATCATACTGTCTTCTAATAGTATATTCAATTTATTGTTTGCAGGGTTAGGGTAAATAGTTGTGTTTATAATTTCAGCATTATTATTTTGTACTTTAGCTATTGAACCACAGCCATAAACATTTGCGTTGGGCCAATCTAATTGAAACGTTGAAGAAAACACGGAGTTGGCAATGTAGTGATTCACGGGTAATGACCCATCTGTATTATTGTTATTTGAAACACTCACAGGTACAGTAAAGGTGGCAGAATTTGAAGTGTTTTGACCAGAAATAGAACGAGGTGATATGTGATGAAAATAAGCTTTGTCTCTAACTTTTGGATTAAAACCTGAACTCGGAGAGGAAATCATGAATTCTTGCGATGAAACAAAACAAGTTCCAGATGCATTAGCAATTTTTGCCGCTTTAATTTTAACATTTGGAAATTCGTTCCATTTGGTTGCGTTAGTCGTTAACATTGTATCTGACTCTGCCCATGAGTACAAAATGTAATTTTGAGTTTGTGAAACTTGAAGTCTCATACCGCTGCTAACCGCAACACTTTGACTTTGATTGGCCCATGGATTTATTGAAAAACCCGGCAATGCCATTTCATTAGAGGGAATTTCTGTGCTAACAGAATCAATTATAGCTAAATTCCAATTTGAAATGCCATTTCCGAAAAAATCAAAAATGTATGGCCATTTAGTATTTTTATATTGCCATGAATAAGTTTCCCCATTTTTTAGATATTGGTTTACATAGCTCAATGAATCTACATGGTTTTTAGCAGTTCCTAAAACAGTGCTTACAATATGTAAGTCGCCTTTCCAGTCAACAGCTAAATCAATCCCTTCAGCCGGATTAAAAAAAGGAATTTTGTTTAAATTGTTAGTTTGTATTCCATCTATTGAGTTTAGAACAAAGGAATATAATGATGAGGTATTAAAGTCAATTGAATTTATTAAATTCCAATTTAACCCACCATTGGTTGTTTTGTAAATAATGGGTTGCCAACCAATGTTACTGCCTGTTTGACCTATTTTTGAGCCAATACAAACAAAGTAGCCAATGTTTCCTGAACAATCCCATGCCATATAAGGAGTACTCCAAACTTGTTTTGTGCCATCGCCCTTTGTAACAACAGGTGGAATTATACTATCTGAGGTCCATACAAAAACTCCTGAATTAAAAGTTCCAGTTGAAATTTGAAACCCTCTTATGCCTTTTGTAATGGCAGTGCTTCCATTCACATTGTTATAAATTGTAGAGGCTAATCTGATTTTCCCATCATAATTATGAGTTATTGAAGAATTCGGTAAGTCATGTTTTGAAACTGATGGCGAAACGGAAGAAGAAAAAGGCGATATGTTCGAAAAAAACTGTTGATCGTTTGCTGGAGTATTTGTTCCAATGAGACCAACTTGTTTTGACGCTCTGTAACTCCCACTAACAACGCTACCTGTTTTTGTTGTACCTGCGCACACATAATAGGCGTTTGAAACATTTAAATTAACAGGAGGATTATAAAGTAGACCCTGAACATCGCTCCCCAAGTTTATTGAGTTTGTGTATATACAAGAACTATCTACAACACTTCCATTGTTCTTTAAGACTAAGGCTACAATGCTACCACTATTGCCAAATTGTGAAGGCGAGTAGGTTACGCTTTTTTTATGAAAGAAAGTAATAGCCTTTAAATCAAAATTATATTGTAATGGTTTTGAATGTGAATATATATTGCCAAAAATATTTTCAGACCCACTTCGCAAAAAAAATGTACTTGAAATAATTGATTGACTGCTAGAGGATTTTAAATTTTTATTGAAATTATTAGGTAAATTAAAACTTGGAGGACCCGGCTTGCTTGTTTCTAAATTAAAAAGTGCATTTAATTTAACATTCATATCTAATGAATTGTTAAATATTAGTCTGCTTTGAGCATCAAGCATTGAGCATGAGAATGCAAAAAATAAAAAACAATATTTGAATTTACAGAACAACTTGCTTGTTACTTCTAATTTAAGAAATAAATATCAGATGATAATAAAACTGTTTGATTAAAAGCACAACTAAAAGATGACCTTGTCCTTTTTTAACAAAAAAAGCCGAATAGTTCGCTGAATTTAAGCGAAAAAGCAATTAGATCGCATCAAAATCAATAATTACTTTTTCTGTTAATGGATGTGCTTGGCAGGTTAAAATAAATCCTTCAGCAACTTCATCATCTGTTAATGCAAAGTTGGCATCCATCTTCACTTTTCCTTCTATCACTTTCGCGCGACAAGTACAACATACCGCTCCTTTACAACTAAATGGCGCATCCACACCGGCTTCAATACTGGCATCCAACATGCTTATGCCGCTGGTCTCTAAGTCAAAATTGGTTTCAATACCGTATTGGATAACGGTTACTTGTGATTTTACATTGGCACCGGTACTTTCACCACTTGCCTTGTTAACCGCATCAATTACAGCATTAAAATATTCAATGTGTATCTTTTCTTTTTTGATCTGTAATTTTTCTAATGTGTTTTTTACATTTTCCATTAACGGACCAGGACCACAAATGAAATATTCATCGGCATTAACACCACCAAAATTCTCTATTAAAGCAAGAGCCTTTTCAGGAGTTACAATTCCTTTTTGAATATCGGCAATTGCTGCTTCGGGCGCATCAAACACATAAACCACTTTTAAGTTAGGGCTGCTTGAAGCAATGGTATCAATTTCTTTTTTGAATATGGTTGACGATTCGTTCTTATTCGCATAGATCAACGTAACCGTACTTTGTTTCTCAACATACAAAATACTTTTTAAAATGCTCATCATTGGTGTGATACCGCTACCACCAGCGAACAACACGTAATTCTTTTTTTGGTTACCGGCTAATGTACTGTAAAAACTTCCCATTGGGGTCATTACATCCATGCTATCACCAACTTTTAAATTTTTATTGATGTGTGTTGAAACCAAACCACCTTGTACTTCCTTAATGGCAACACGCAATTCTTTTTCATGCGGCGCAGTGCATAAGCTGTATGAACGACGAACTTCTTGTCCGTTCAAATTTAATTTAAGGGTAATATACTGTCCTTGTTTAAAAAGGTATTCGGGTTGTTGTTGTGCAGGCACATCAAATGCAACAGATACCGCTTCAGCAGTTTCTCTTCTGATGTCCTTAACTTTTAATGTGTGAAAACGAGCCATTAATTTTAAATTTTGAACTGCAAAAATAGCAGAAATAAGGCAATAAAAAAACTTTACCCTGAGCAATGCCGAAGGGCCGAGAATCCTGAAGTTTATCCAAATAAAAAACCCTTACAATATTGCAAGGGTTTTGAATTATTATGTCATCTTGAGCGAAGTTGAAAGATAGACTTCGACTCCGCTCAGTCTGACGTACATCTCGTATTAGAAATTAATGCTTGCTTAAGTATGAAGCAACACCTTTGTGATCTGCTTTCATACCTTCGCTGCCTTTGGTCCAGTTTGCAGGACAAACCTCACCGTTTTCTTCGTTGAATTGCAATGCATCAACCATACGAATTACTTCATCAACGTTACGGCCTAATGGAAGATCATTGATCAACATATGACGAACAACGCCGTTCTTGTCAATTAAATACAAGCCACGGAACGCGATCATAGGTCCAGTTGCAATTAAGTTGCCATTATCATCCACATCATAATCACCAAATAAAGTACCATAGCTTAATGAGATGGTCTTGGTTGTATCTGCAACGATCGGATAAGTTACACCTTTGATACCGCCGGCATTTTTATCCATTTGTAACCAGCCCCAGTGGCTCTCTTCTGTATCGGTACTGCAACCAACAACAGCAACACCGCGACTTTCAAACTCTTTTAATTTTTCCTGAAAAGCATGCAATTCAGTTGGGCAAACAAAAGTGAAATCCTTTGGGTAAAAGAAGAACACTACGTATTTTTTACCAATGTATTGGTCTAATGAGAAATTCTCAACGATCTCTCCTCCGTTAACTACCGCGCCAGCTTTGAACGACGGTGCTTTTTTTCCTACTAATGATGACATATGATTTATTGTTTTTAAGTTTATAAATAATTGGATTACAAAATTATTAATTAAATTAGGACATTTAAGCACAAAAATTGTTTAATTGAACAAAATAGTAACAAAAACAAGTAATTATGAGCATTTCAAAAGGACAAGCAGCACCCAATTTTAAGTTATATAACACTGAAAAAAAGGAAGTTGAATTAGCAAGTTTAAAAGGAAAGAATGTAGTGATCTTATTTTTTCCGTTGGCATTTACAAGTACCTGTACAGCAGAATTATGCAGTATGCGCGACGATATTGCCACTTACAATTCGTTGAACGCAGTTATATTGGGCATTTCGGTAGATTCGCTATTTACCTTAGGGAAATTTAAAGCTGAGCAAAACTTGAATTTCGATCTGTTATCTGATTTCAACAAAACCGCTTCTGAGGCCTTTGGCAGTTTATACCAATCGTTTATTTTAGGCATGAATGGTGTGAGCAAACGTTCGGCATTTGTGGTAGATAAGAATGGCATTGTGCAATACGCGGAGGTTTTAGAAAACGCAGGAGAAATAACAAGTTTTGAGAACATTAAGAACACTTTGCAAAGTTTGAATTAAATTTTGCTGAAACTTTGTTTACATACGAATTTGATCGAAGCGGGCTGCGATGAGGCCGGGAGAGGCTGTTTGGCCGGACCGGTTTTTGCGGCAGCGGTAATTTTACCAAAAAACTTTAAGAATGAATTGCTGAACGATTCCAAACAATTGAAAGAAAAGGATCGTGAGCAATTACGTGAAGTTATTGAAAAAGAAGCCGTAGATTTTGCTGTTGGTGTTGTTTCAAACGAGGAGATAGACGAGATCAATATTTTGAATGCGTCATTTTTGGCCATGCACAGGGCAGTTGATCAATTAAAAAAGCGACCGGAATTTTTGATCATTGATGGTAATAGATTCAAGGCCTATAAAAAAATACCGCATGAATGCATCATTAAAGGTGATGGAAAATACATGAATATTGCAGCTGCCAGTATTTTAGCGAAAACTTACCGTGATGATTTTATGAAAAAGGCAGCACAAAAATACCCGCAATATGGCTGGGAAAACAATATGGGATACCCAACGATCAAACACCGTGATGCCATTCGTGAGTTTGGACCAACGCCTTTGCACCGCTTATCGTTTCAATTACTTCCCAATCAACTCACTTTGGAGTTTTAATTCCAAACAATACGGTTTTCATAACTTCATTTCTGCAGTAATCTGTAAAAAGGGTAGGACCTTATCTTTATGTGAAAATTAAGTTTAATTGGGCCTCATCAAAAAAATAGTTTTTGGAACCTTTGTTGTATTATCTGTTTGCCTTGCAGTTTGGGGATACAATTATTTAAAGCAAAATAAAAAGCCATCAACCGATGTATTAGCCTTATTGCCCGATAGTTGTTCTTATTATTTTTCTACAAAAAAGTTCAGTGAATTGAGCGTAAAATTGAACTCACAAAGTTTGATATTTAACAGCTGGAACGAATTAAAAGAAATAAAAGAATTAAGGAAGAGTTTTCATTATTTTGATTCGTTGATCTATGCCAACGAAAGCCTTGCCGATCTGATCTCAAACAATACCATTCATCTTTCTGTATATAACGATGGAAAGAGCCACGCGTTTATTTCAGGATTTAATTTAAAGGAATTAAAGCAAGAATCGGACATCAAAGAATTTTGCAAAACCCATTTTAAAGAACAAGGCAGCGGCTTTTTTGAACTGAGAACAAATTTATTTGCCGGTGTTGAGCAAGGTGTTTTATTACTGAGCAATTCAGTGAAGTGGCTTAATAAGGCTTTTGAAAAAGGCACTAAATTAAAAAACAACAAAACGTTCATTGATCAGATAAATCAGGTTGGACAAACCGATCAGTTGCGTGTTTTTATTGATCATCAATTAACCGAACATTCGATCATACAGGTGAACAAGCTATTGATGGCAACAGAAAGTGTGGCCGATCTGAAACTTAATCCAAATGAGATCATCATTAATGGAAATTATAAACCAACAACTGCTTTATCACAACAATTGATTAGTACGCAAGAACAAAACGCCCTTCAGTTTTTTGATGAATTACCATTTTCGGTGAGCACGCTGGAAGCTTATGCCATTAGTGCACCCGGTGAACTTCAAAAAATAGTTTCGTCTAACGAGCTACATCAAAACATTTGGAAAAAGATAAATGATAAAGCATTGTACAATGCATCAACCGAATTTTATCAACTAATGGATGGCGTATTGTTTTCATTTGAATCGTTCAAAACAAATTATATTGGTTTTAAAATTAACGATAGCATCAAGTGCAGAGAACTAATGGAATTTTTAGGAGATAGAGATACGGTTTATCAAAACACTTTAATTTCTAAATTGCATTCAGAGGATTTTTCAGAAGCATGTTTCGGCAGTCTGTTTAAACAGAAGCCAACTCATGTATTTCAATTTAACAGCTGTTTTTATTTTGCTTCGGGCATTGAAGCCGCAAAAGAATTGATCTATGCACTGAGCAACAATTCAACTTTGCGAAACAACAGCACGTTTATAGCCTACGCAACCGAAAATTTAAACACCTCGTGTAATTATTTTTATTACACCGTTCCAAATTTGCATAACGATCTTGTTAAAGCACTCACCACTATCGATCTGAATGAGCGTAAGGAAAGCACTTCCAATTTAACAGAGGCCAATTTAACTGTTACCAAGCAAAAAGGAAGTTTTAAATTCAGGATGCAATTAAATTACCGTTCGCCTTTTTCAAACGAGATACCAAATTTATTGTGGCAATGTGACCTGGATTCGAATTTACAAACAGCGCCTGGTATTTTTGTGAATCACTTAACGCAAGAGAATGAGCTTGTTGTTCAGGATAAGCTTGATCAGGTTTATCTGATAAATTCAACCGGTACTGTTTTGTGGAAGAAGAAGATCAATGAAGCTATTCGTTCAACTGTTTATACCGTTGATATTTTCAGGAACAAAAAACACCAGATCTTATTTAATACCGATAACTATTTGCATCTTATTGACCGAAATGGAAATTATGTTCAAGGCTACCCGGTAAAACTTCCTGCAAAGGCAACCAATGCTTTATCCCTTATCGATTACGATCAGGATGGCAACGATCGGGTGTTTATTGCCTGCGCCAACAAGTTGATCTATAATTTTACTTTATATGGCGTGAGATCAGAAGGCTTTAAGCCATTTAAAACAGATGCAGAAGTAAAATTACCTGTAAAATTTGTACGAGTTGGTCAGAGTGATTATTTGATCACTATTGATGAAAGCGGTTTGATACATGCTTTCAGCAGAAAAGGCGATGGTCGAATTGGCTTTAAGAACAAGGCGGTAGAGCAGTGTCAGGATTTTGCCATTGTTTCTACCAATAACATCAACAGTACATTTTTGTATTATATAGATGTGAAGAATAACTTGATCAATAAAATTTCTTTTGCTGATAAAAAGGATGTGATAAAATTACGAACCGATATTACAAATGCTCAAATTAAATTTGATGAGGTTAATAATGATCAAACACCCGATTTTATTGCGCAAACCGAAAGCGGATTGTTAGTATATGATATTAACGGAACATTGATCTATGAGAACGAGAAAATGGCAAGTGTATCAAGGTCATTTGCTGAATTACTTAATGGTAAAACAGTTTATTATAATTTTGAAACAGATAAAGGCGCAGTTGTGATGGCTTCAAATGAAAATACTGAACTAAATACCATTAGATCAAATTCACCGGCTCAGATATTTGATCTATTTAATGATCACAAAAAATACATGTTGTATTCACTCAATGGCAAACTCACGTGTAATTTGTTAAAATAAAACTATATGCTATTGAAATTGTTGTATCAATTATAACTTTGTAAAAAACTAAACTATGTCATTAATTTCAGTTCAAAACGAGAAGGCAATTAAAACCACCATTTATATCACTACCGTTTTAATATGTGCGGTTGTGGTAATATTGCAGCAAAAATTTTTACCACATCCGGATGTATTTCCTTCTTTCATCTATAAATTACCTATGGTAAATGCCATTTTAAATGGTACTTGCAGCGTTTTACTGATCGCTTCATTAATTGCCATTAAAAAGAAGAATATTGCACTGCACAAACGCATTAATTTAACGGCCTTTGTATTAAGTTCCTTGTTTTTGGTTTGTTATGTTACGGCACATTATTTTATTCCTGATACTAAGTTTGGTGATATTGACCATGATGGCATCATGAGCGCAGAAGAATCGGCACTGGTATCGGGCATCAAACCGTTTTATATTGTATTGTTGTTATCTCACATCTTTTTGGCAGCCATTGTATTGCCTTTTGTTCTGTTATCTTTTTATTATGGCATTACCGATCAGCGCGAAAAACACCGTAAGTTGGTTCGCATCAGTTATCCTGTTTGGTTGTATGTAACAATTACCGGTGTTGTAGTTTATATCCTGATATCTCCTTATTACAACTATTGATCGTGCAATTTAGGAATAAGAATAAAATTTATGTAGAGTGTGCTCTCCTATTAGTTTTATTCTTTTCTTGCAAGACGTCAACCGACAAAAACACAGAACAAACAACAGATCTATCCAATGTAAATTGGTGTGAGCACATTGCGCCCATCATTTACCAGAATTGTTCGCCTTGTCACCGCCCTAATCAAAGCGGACCATTTAATTTATTATCCTATAAAGACGCGGTAAAAAAAGCCAAGCAAATAAAATTTGTTACCGGCACGCGCTATATGCCGCCATGGCCGGCCGATGCAAACTATTCACATTTTATTGGCGAGCGAATTTTGAGTGACGATCAAATTGCGATGATCAAAACCTGGGTTGAAAAAGACACACCACGTGGGGATTCGTTGAAGGAGCCTAAAGCACCTGTGTTTAACGACCTTTCATTTTTTGGCAAACCCGATCTGGTTGTGCGCGCGCAAAAATCAATTGAAATAAAGGGAAACGGCACCGATGCATTTTTGATCATTAAATATCCGTTTGAATTACCGCATGATACCATTGCCGAGCTAATAGAATTTGTGCCGCACCAACGCAAACTGGTACATCATGTGAACGGACATTTGATATCCTATGATGCAAACAGAAGTTTTAATTACATGAGTGGTGAAAGCATACATGGTGATACGCGCGCAAAAGTAATGGATGTGTATAAACAAATGCACATACCTTATACAGATACAAAGCAACCAAACTTCCCTTCTCTTACACCTAATGCGGTGTATTATTTACCGGGCTATATGCCACCTTCCTATCCAAAAGAAATTGGCGGCTACCGTTTAAAAAAGAATGGCGCATTTTTATTGAATAACATTCATTACGGTCCCAGTAGTAAAGATCTGATCGATTCAAGCTACATCAATGTGTTCTTTAGAAAAGACCCTATAAAGCGCCCCATCAGCGAAACACAGTTAGGTACATTTGGTATTTCTGAAATTGAACCGGAGTTTATCATTCCGCCAAACGAGATCAAAACATTTCACACAAAGGCAACCATTCAAAAAACCATTTCCATGTTATCAGTTAATCCGCATATGCATTTGGTTGGAAAAACATTTTGGGCCTTTGCCTTAAAACCAAATGGCGATACAATTCCTTTGATCAAGATCAATAAGTGGGATTTCAGATGGCAGTATTATTATACCTACAAACATCCGGTTAAAATTGAGGCCGGCTCTACTATTCACGTGTATGGTACTTTTGATAACACAGCGGCCAATCCATTTAATCCGTATTCACCGCCACAAACCATTACCAATGGAAACGGCGTAGAAAGCATGAAAACAACAGAGGAAATGTTTCAATTCATTTTCACGTTTGTGCCTTACAAAGAGGGGGATGAAAACATTAATTTAGAAACTAAAAAGTAATTTATTTAAAAGGAATAAGTATGAAAAAAGTAATTTGTTTATTAATGTTCTTTGTTTTAACAAGCGTTACTACAAATTGTAAAAAGTATGAAGAAGGGCCATCGTTTACCTTGCTCTCTAAGAAATCGCGGGTTGACAATACTTGGAAACTCGACAAATATTATGAGAATAGTGTAGATAAAACTAGCGATGCTTTAAACGTTTTTAAGGATTTCACCTTGGTGATGGACAAGAACAATATGAAGTATTCAAAATCATTTACTGCGTTGGGAATTTTACCATACGGCGAATCCGGTTCATGGAAATTCTCATCGGACATGAATAGCATCTTATTTACACCAAATAATTCATCAATAACCCCATACAGTTGGAATATTATTAAATTGAAAAATAAATCTATGGGATACGCTTATACCACTAACAATGTGAATGTAAAACTGTATCTGAAATAAGGTTATTAGTAACCAACCACACTTCTCACCAACTTCAATTTTTCGTTGGCAATGGCTGCAGCTTTTGCTTCACCAATACTCAATTCTTTTTCTAATAAAGTATCGTTAGCCATTAATGAATTAAAGTTGTTACGTTGTTCTTTATAAGTATCCAATATCAATTCAAGCAATGCTGTTTTCGCATGTCCGTAACCAAAACCGCCTTTAATATAATTTTCACGCATTGTTGCAATTTGCTGTGCATTGGCAAGTAATTGATAAAGTTTGAACACATTACAAGTGTCAGGGTCTTTCGGATCTTCCAGTTGTTTACTATCAGTAACAATGCTCATCACTACTTTTTTCAATTCCTTTTCTGGTAAAAATATATTGATGAAGTTGTTATAGGATTTACTCATCTTTTGTCCATCAATGCCTGGTACGATCTTGGTTTGCTCATTTATCAAAGCATCCGGCAGCACAAAAACCTCTTGCTCCATTTTTGTATTAAAGGCCGAAGCAATATCGCGTGTCATCTCTAAATGCTGAATCTGATCTTTACCCACCGGCACTTTGTTGGCATCATACAATAAAATATCTGCGGCCATTAGCACGGGGTAAGTAAATAAACCTGCATTCACATCACTTAAGCGTTCGCTTTTATCTTTAAATGAATGTGCATTGGCTAACATCGGAAAAGGTGTAAAGCAATTCAAATACCAGGTAAGCTCCGTTACTTGCTGTACGCGGCTTTGGCGGTAAAACAAATTCTTTTGTGTATCAAACCCAAAGGCAAGCCAGGTTGCTGCAACTGCTTTAGTACTTTCTTTTATGAATGCTGCGTTCTTTACACTTGTAAGGGTGTGAAGGTCTGCAATAAAGAAAAGGCTTTCATTACCCGCTTGCTTGCTTAATTCAATAGCCGGCATAATAGCGCCTAAAATGTTGCCTAAATGCGGCACATTGGTACTTTGTATTCCTGTTAAAATTCTTGCCATAATATAGTAAGGCAAAGGTATAATTTAATTGATTATTTTTGTGTTCCCATTTTGAATATTCTCAAAGCCATATTCATGCCCATTTGGAAGATCTGGTTCTTCTTTTGGTTTGCTGTACCTTTTTTACTGTTGTTTCCGGTTTTTTATATTTTGCTGCGCACCGGTAAGTTTGATGCGGTGTACAAGTTAAAGCGCTTTTGGGCACGCATCATTTCTGTTGGAAGTTTTTTGTTCCCGCGTGTGAAGTATCATAAGCACAAACACAAGATCCCTAAACCCTGCGTGATCGTGGCAAATCATACATCGTATCTGGATATTGTTTTTTCGCCCTTTTATATTGATCATACGGCTGTATACATGGGAAAACATGAGCTGTTGCAGATCCCATTATTCAAATATTTTTTTGTTTACCTCGATATTCCGGTGAAACGCAAAAGTGTTACCGATTCGCACAAGGCCTTTATAAAGGTTGGGGAGATGCTGGATAAAGGCATCAGTGTGGTGATATATCCGGAAGGAACCATTAGTAATGAAGGCAAGCTGAAGCCTTTTAAGAATGGGGCTTTTAAACTGGCCATTGATAAACAAGTGCCAATTGTACCGGTTGTGAACTTAAATAACTGGCAATATCTGCAAAACGGCGGTTTCTTTAAAAGCCTGGCCGGACCTGGAATTCCTCAAATTGTTGTTGGGGAAGTGATCGAAACAAAGGGTATGACGGCAGAAAATTGTGAGGAATTACGGGATAAAGTGTTTAACTTTACAAAAAACGAATTAAGTAAGTTTCATGGCAAAGAACATTGATATTAAAACAGTAGATGAAATTGCTCATTTGGCGCGTTTGGAATTTAACAACGAGGCAAAGGAAGAGATCATTAATGATATGAACCGCATGCTTAACTTCATTGATAAGCTTAATGAGTTGGATACCGATAAAGTGGAGCCTTTGATCTATATGACCAATGAGCAAAATGTTTTACGTGCGGATGAGCCTGTAATTAGTGTAACGCAAAAAGAGGCATTAAAGAATGCGCCTCAAAAGGATACAGATTATTTTAAAGTTCCTAAAGTGATCGATAATAACTAAAAAAAGCGGGCTAGGCCCGCTTTTTTTATGCTTTGTGGTGAACAAACCTTGCCTTTAATTTATGGAACAAGGTCACCAATTGTTTTCTGAAAATGAACATTAGCATAATGTACGGAACAGCCATCAGGTAAAGTATACCGGAATTTAAACTGCGCGCCATAGAGCTGGGGTCATTCTTTAAGGTACTTTCGGCCGATTGTTTACACATGGCGCATTGCGCTTCCATGCTATTTGTTAATAGCACTAAGGCTATAACAGCAACCGTAATAAATATGCATCGTTTACTGATCAAACTTTTTGTAATCCTCTGGTATAGCTAATTTTGAAGGATCAACATCACCTTTGTTAAGTTTTGTGATCTCCAATTTCGAAACAAATTTATCATCTGAAACGGTACGTTCTTCGCTTAAAACGGGCATTGATCCTTTAGGCAAACCCTTGATCTTGCTAAAGTAAATGCTTTGTTTGTCTTTACGATTCCATAATTCCATCATCGGAACAAAAAAGTCTAATTTTTCACTGGCGATATAGTAAGTAATAACCGTGTTTTCCTCCGTATTTTTTACAACGTACTCGGTACACTTTATGTTATTAACACTTTTGCTTTTACCTTTGGTAACATCACACTTGCCTTTTAAAACCGGCGGGATCTCGCTTTTTTGATCGCCCCAAACTTTACGTTTCGGATTTACGAACTTGATGTTCTTTGCATCCAGATCAAAAATAAAACTACCTTCGATCATGTTGCCTTTTTTAGCATACTGATCAAGTTTGATCTTTTTATCCTTTACCCAATAAGTGTTCGAGGTTGTATCTCTTAAAGTATAATACTTAAAGTCAATTGAACCTGAAAATGATTGCGCAAAAAAGCCAACAGTCATAAAGGTAAACAGAAGTGTAAAGAGTCTTTTCATAAGATGAAATTTACCGTAAATTTATAAAAATTATTTAGTTGAATATCATATCATGACTTATAATTCACAAAATTTTGGTAAAAACGGAGAGGAAGAGGCTGTTAAATTTTTGAAAAACCTGGGTTATACCATCGTTGAAACCAATTGGCGCGCAAGAAAACTTGAAATAGACATTATTGCTAAAGATGTAGAAACACTTGTAGTGGTGGAAGTTAAAACCCGTGCTACAGATGCCTTTGGCGATCCTCAGACATTTGTGAGCAAGCAAAAACAAAACAATTTGGTGAAAGCCGCAAACGAGTATATCATGCAAACCGACTTTAATGGCGAAACACGTTTTGATATTGTTTCTGTTTTACAAATTAATAACAATTTTGTTGTAAAACATATTCAAAATGCCTTTCAACCCTCAATAATCTAAAGTATCTTTGAAACACCATGGCAAAAAGTAATTTCAGCGGCCGTTCAGGCTCCGGTTCAAGAGGAAACAGCCGCAACACAAAACGATCTTTTGGAAAAGGATCTGATAAAAGTAAAAGCACATCTTCAAAAGAAGAAAGACCTTTTTCTAAATTCAGAAAAGATGATCCGCATGATTCAAAAGACAAAGCACGTAAAAGTGGCGGCTCTTTTTCATCAAAGCGTTCGGGAGATCGCGATAGCAAGTTTCAAAAAGACGATAGCGAAAAACCAAAACGTTCATACGATAAAAGTTTTTTCAGTAAAGATAAACGCGGTGATAAAAAGCAAGATCGTGATGATTCTTCGTCATACAAACGCGATAAGTACAGCGATGATCGTAAACCGAAGTTTGATAAAGACGGCCCATCATTTAAGCGAAACGATAAATACAAAAGCAAAGATGTTGATCGTCCGAAACGTTCGTTTGACAGTGATGAAAAGAGATCATTCCGTAAATCAAATACTGATGAACGTCCGAAACGCTCATTTAGCAAAGATGATAAAGGTTCGTTCCATAAGAAAAGGGATGATGACCATAAGTCACATTCATCACACGATCGCGATGATAGAAAACGCAAAAGCTATGGCGATGAAGGCGAATCAAAACGCTTTAAGAAAGATGATTTCAAAGAGGGAAGAGGATTTAAGAGCCATGATGGTGATAAAAAGAAATTCAGAGAACGTTCATTTAAGAAAAAACACGATAGCGATAAACCGCGTAAACAAAACGATGGTGGCGAAGAGCTGGTACGTTTGAATAAGTATTTGGCAAATGCCGGTATATCATCACGCCGCGAAGCTGATACCTTGATCTTAAGTGGAACCGTAAAGGTAAATGGTGTTGTTGTAGATACATTAGGTTATAAAGTAAAACCAACCGATGTAGTTAGCTACGGCGATTCGGCCATTAAGAACGAAAAGAAAATTTATTTACTGCTTAATAAGCCAAAAGATTTTATTACAACAACCGATGATCCGCAAGAACGCCGAACAGTAATGGAGTTGGTAAGACCTGCTTGTAAAGAGCGTATTTATCCTGTTGGCCGCTTAGACCGCAATACAACAGGTTTATTGCTGTTTACGAACGATGGCGATCTGGCAACCAAATTAATGCATCCAAAACATGAGATACGAAAAGTGTATCATGTAACCATTAGCAAACCTATGCGTGGCGAAGATTACAAGGCTATTTCAGAAGGATTGATGCTGGAAGACGGACCTGTAAAAGTGGACGACATTGCTTTTGTTGGTGAAGGAAAAAAAGAAATTGGATTAGAGATCCATAGCGGCAGAAACCGCATTGTACGCCGTATATTTGAACACTTGGGCTATGATGTCCTTAAGCTGGATCGCGTATCTTACGCGGGTTTAACCAAAAAAGATCTGCCGCGTGGCAAGTATCGTTTTTTGACAGAAAGAGAGATTGCTTATTTAAAAATGCTAGGCTAAATTCTAAAATTAATTAACTTAGATGTAAATTTGATACTATGTGTGGAATAGTTGGATATATTGGTAAAAGGGATGCTTATCCTGTTTTGATCAAAGGACTTCAAAGATTGGAATACCGTGGATACGACAGTGCCGGTGTGGCATTGATCAACCCTGAGGGCATACTTTCCGTTTACAAGAAAAAAGGGAAGGTTAGCGAGTTAGTTGCTGCCAGTAAGGAAAAAGACTTGAGCGGCACGGTTGGAATTGGCCATACCCGCTGGGCAACACATGGTGAGCCAAATGACGTTAACTCTCATCCCCACTATTCGAACAGCAAAAACATTGTGATGATCCATAACGGGATCATAGAGAATTATGCATCTATCAAAGAGCGCCTAAAAAAGTTGGGTCACCAGTTTGAATCGCAAACAGATACGGAAGTGCTGGTGCATTTGATTGAAGATATTCAAAAGCATGAAGGAATAAAATTAGGACACGCCGTAATTGCCGCATTAAAACAGGTAATTGGTGCTTATGCCATTGTTGTGATGGATAAGAATGATCCGGATACCTTGATTGCTGCGAAAAAAGGAAGTCCAATGGTAATTGGTATCGGTAAGGATGATGATTTTTATATAGCCTCAGATGCCTCACCAATTGTAGAGTATACCAAAAATGTTGTGTACATGGAAGATGAGCAGGTTGCTATTATTCGCCGTGGACAGGAATTAAAGGTTCGTAATTTAAAAGATAAAGAAGTAACACCTTATGTTCAGGAATTAACTTTAGAATTAGAAGCCATTGAGAAAGGTGGTTACGATCACTTTATGTTGAAGGAGATCTATGAACAACCACGTTCGGTAAAAGACAGTATGCGTGGTCGTTTGATAGCCGAAGAAGGAAAAGTGCAGTTGGGCGGAATTGTAGATTACGAAGGAAAATTTAAGAATGCCAAACGTATTATTTTTGTTGCATGCGGTACATCTTGGCATGCAGGTTTGGTAGGAGAATATTTATTTGAAGAATTTGCACGCATACCGGTTGAGGTTGAATACGCTTCGGAATTCAGATACCGCAACCCTATCATTTATCCGGAAGATATTGTGATCGCTATTTCGCAAAGTGGTGAAACAGCTGATACGCTTGCTGCTATTGAATTGGCAAAAAGCAAAGGCGCAACCATCATTGGTGTTTGTAATGTGGTTGGTTCATCTATTCCTCGTGCATCGCATGGCGGAAGTTATACGCATGCCGGTCCGGAAATTGGCGTGGCATCTACAAAAGCATTTACCGCACAGGTTACTGTGTTAACGTTAATGGCATTGCATGTGGCGCGTTTGCGTGCCAGTATGCCTGAAAGCAGATACCGTCAGATGTTGTATGAAATGGAGACCATCCCAGGTAAGATCGAAGAGGTATTAAAAATAAATGATCAGATCAAAAAGATAGCGGCAGAATACAAAGACAGTACCAATGCTTTATATTTAGGTCGCGGTGTGAGTTTTCCTGTTGCATTGGAAGGCGCATTAAAATTAAAGGAGATCTCTTACATTCATGCAGAAGGTTATCCGGCAGCAGAAATGAAGCACGGTCCAATTGCATTGATCGATGAAGCCATGCCGGTTTTTGTGATCGCAACCAAAGGCGCTAATTACGAAAAGGTAGTAAGCAATATTCAGGAGGTAAAAGCACGTAAAGGAAAAATTATTGCTGTTGTTACTGCCGGTGATGATGAAGTAAAAAAATCGGCCGATCATGTGATCGAAATTCCTGAAACTGATGAGAACCTGGTGCCATTGATCGCTGTAGTTCCATTACAATTATTATCGTATCACATAGCGGTAATGCGCGGTTGTAATGTTGATCAACCACGTAATTTGGCTAAGAGCGTTACAGTAGAGTAATATTAAATTTAAACAGAATAAAAAAAGAGGCGCCATCAGCGCCTCTTTTTTATTTTAGTCAACAATTACTTTTTTAGTGATGTTGGTGTTGTAGTTTCCGGCGATCTTTAAAATATATACGCCTTTAGGTAATTGATCGGTTCTAAAGCTGAATGAGTTTTCCAGTGCTTTTACCCAATCGCGTAGCAGAACGGCAATTTGTTTTCCTTGTGCATCATACAATTCAAAAGTTAAGTATTCTGGTTTTTGTAATTGTAAGGCAACCGTAAATACATCTGTTGTTGGATTTGGATAAACCTTGGCGTTGGTAGTAGATTCCTTTTGTTCGTTAATGTTTGTTGCCACACCGCCAATACCAATTTGTGCTACCCATGCGCCATGTGCATTAAAGTAAGACCCAGCGGCATAACCGTAGTAACCACTCATCCAAACTTCACCCGGATTACTGTATCTGCGCTGAGATCCTGAGTAATCGCCCCAACGTTCTAAATTACTGGTTAACAAATTCACAAATGTTGCTCCGTTTTGAATGCGTAATATCGGTGAAAAATTTCCTTGCGCATCGGCTCTAACAGCCGAACAGCCGGCAAATATTTTTGGCGAACTATGATCAAATGAAATGATGGATGTTTGATCGCTTGAAGAATTTCCGGCATAGGAAATATTAGGGTAAGCAAAATCTACTGTATCATTTTGAATATAGTAACCTGTTACCGTTGGATTAGTAGCTGCAGGATTTTGAATCACACCATAATACACGGTTACCAAACTATTTGTTGGATTCATGGTATTATGAACGTATTGTATCTTATTGTTCTCATAAAAAGCACCCAGGTTCCTGCAATCATTGGTTGCTAATTCTTGCAAAGTATTGGTTTGTCTGCCTGAAGGCGGGAAATAATAAGGCACAGAGGCTGTCATGCTTTTAACGGTAACAGTTTGTGTAGGAGCACCTATGGTATCGGTAATATTTACTAAGAATACCGTATCGTTTTGCGATGCCAAATTTCGGTTGGAAATAAAATACATATTAGGTGTATATAAGTGACTTCCACCTTTAACCGGACACAAATTGCGAATGAATTTGTTGTTGTATTTTATATTGTGATGCAAGGTAGAGTTTAATGGCAGACCAACATAGCCACTGTCTTTTTTCATTTGCCAAACAATGGTCTCCACAAATCCGGTTTGCCAACTGCTATCGTTATATAAATAATTCACGCTTAAGAATAATTCTTTTTCAGTCATTGATAGCATGGGGTAATCGCTCCAAAGTCCGTAATTCAAAGGATCTCCGGGCAATGTATATAAATTCCAGTTACCGGCCGGGTTATTGGTTTGCGAAAAACCAACAATGATCTTGCTGGTAGTATCTACAAATCCAACTAAACAAACCAAAACAAAACGATCCTTTAATGGATCATAAATAACTTTCGGATCAAACTCCTGATGTAAATTATTTACTGATGCAGTAAAAGCTGCTAATGATTTGTAAGGTGAAATAGAACCCGTTGTAACATTTCGCACATGGATATTGGTATTAATAACCGATATCATTCTGCCTGAATCGGAAATGGCCATATCATTATCATTGGGTGTACTGATACCAAAGGTATTTCCCTGAAAGCTTAAACCCTTTACCAAAGGAGGCAACGGGGCATTGTTACTTTTTGCATTTAGGGGTTTGGTGTTTTCTGGGTAATTGTATTTTACCATTTTTTCAGCACCTTGTTTAGGCATTTCGTTTACCATTAACTTAGGGCTGTAATCAACTTTAATATCGTTAAAGTTTACAGTGGTTTGTTTATTAAAAACAAATGATTTATGTGACGGCGCATTGCCTGTATTAACAGGTACTTTTTTGGCGCCTTGTTGCGCACTTACCGAAAAAACAGTACAAAACAATAATAAAAATGGTAATTGTAATTTCATGTGTGATCTTTTTACTATTGTTAAAGATAATAAAAAAACCACATCATGAAAGTGTATTGTAGTTTAATAACTCAACACTGGCCCTAACCACTTCTCTGCCTCTGCAACAGTCATGCCTTTACGCTTGGCGTAGTCTTCAACTTGTTCTTTGTTGATCTTGCCTAAACCAAAGTAATGCGCATCTGCACTTGAAATATATAAACCACTTACAGCAGCTGTTGGAACCATGGCCAAGCTATCGGTTAATATCATACCAATGTTCTTTTCCACATCCAACAATTTCCAAATGGTTTGCTTTTCTGTATGATCGGGTTGTGCCGGGTAACCCGGTGCCGGACGAATACCTGCGTATTCTTCCTGTATCAACTGCTCGTTACTTAAATTCTCATTCTTCGAATAGCCCCAAATTTCCTTACGTACTTTTTTGTGCATCAATTCGGCAAAGGCTTCCGCTAAACGATCGGCCAAGGCTTTCAGCATAATGGCATTGTAATCGTCATGCGCCGCTTCAAAACGTTTTACGTGTTCATCAATACCAAAACCTGTTGCTAATGCAAACGAACCCACATAATCTTGCTTGCCCCAAGGTGCCACAAAATCTGCCAATGCCAAATTATATTGACCTGCAGGTTTTTTAGTTTGCTGACGCAGTGTATGGAAAATACATTTTACTTTTTTATTCTGCGCATCTTTCACTTCAATATCATCGAGCCCAATAGCAGTTGCCGGATAAATGCCAATTACTGCTTTTGCGGTTAACCATTTTTCTTTGATGATAGTTGCCAACATGGCTTGCGCATCATTAAATAATTTGGTTGCTTCAGCACCACGTTGCGGATCATTCAATATCTTTGGATAAGAACCTTTCATTTCCCAGCTATGGAAGAATGGTGTCCAATCGATATATGCTGCGATCTCTTTCAGATCATAATGATCATAAACCTTATTTCCTAAGAAGGATGGCTTTGCAATTTTTACTTTATTCCAATCGATCTTAAATTTATTGGCACGTGCTTCTTCCAATGAAATGAATTTGTTTTGCGATTGCGCATTTTTGTTTTGTTCGCGCACACGCTCGTAATCTTTTTTAAGATCTTCCATAAAGGCAGGGCGCAATTCGTCTGATATCAAGCTACTCGCAACCGGTACCGATTTACTGGCATCATTCACATGTACAACCGGACCTGAATAATTTTGCGCGATCTTAACAGCAGTGTGAACTTTTGAAGTAGTTGCACCACCTATCAATAAAGGCATTTTAAAATTCAAGCGCTCCATCTCTTTGGCAACATGCACCATTTCATCCAATGATGGCGTGATCAATCCGCTTAATCCAATAACATCAACGTTGTGTTTTTTAGCCTCATCTAAAATTTTATCAGCCGATACCATTACACCCAGATCAATGATCTCGTAATTGTTACAAGCCAATACCACGCCAACAATATTCTTTCCAATATCATGCACGTCGCCCTTCACGGTTGCTAATAATATTTTTCCGGCGTTTTGTCGGCCATCACCCACAATTCCTTTTGCGGCGTTCTCATCTTTTTCGGCTTGTAAAAATGGCTCTAAATACGCAACCGCTTTTTTCATAACGCGTGCGCTTTTTACAACCTGAGGTAAGAACATTTTTCCGGCACCAAATAAATCACCAACTACATTCATTCCATCCATCAAAGGCCCTTCGATCACATGTAACGGACGACCTAATTTTTTACGCGCCTCTTCAGTATCTTCATCAATATACTCCACAATACCTTTTACAAGGGCGTGGCTCAAACGCTCTTCAATCGTGCCTTTGCGCCAAGCTTCATCTTTTTCGGTCTTATCTTTTACAACACCTTTTAATTTTTCGGCGTGTTCAACCAAACGTTCTGTAGCATCATCACGTCTGTTCAATAAAACATCTTCGATCAGTTCTAATAATTCTTTATCGATCTCATCATACACCACTAACTGACTCGGATTTACAATACCCATATCCATGCCATTTTTAATGGCATGGAATAAAAAGGCCGAGTGAATAGCTTCGCGCACGTGATCATTTCCACGGAAAGAGAAGGATACGTTACTTACACCACCGCTTACCTTAGCGTGAGGTAAATTTTCTTTGATCCATTTGGTGGCATTAAAAAAGTCGAGCGCGTTCAATCGATGCTCTTCCATACCTGTTGCAACAGGGAAAATGTTCGGATCAAAAATGATATCCTGCGCAGGGAAATGAACTTTGTTCACTAAAATATCATAAGCACGTTTACAAATATCAATACGACGTTGTAAAGTATCAGCTTGTCCAACTTCATCAAAAGCCATTACAATAACAGCTGCACCATATTGTTTTATTTTTTCGGCCTGCTCAATAAACTTTTGTTCACCTTCCTTTAAAGAGATAGAGTTTACAATGGCTTTACCTTGTACGCATTTTAATCCGGCCTCAATAACTGTCCATTTTGATGAATCGATCATAATGGGCACACGTGAAATATCAGGTTCAGAAGCGATCAAATTCAAGAATTTGGTCATAGCCGCTTCGCTATCCAACATCCCTTCATCCATGTTCACATCAATTACCTGCGCACCGCCTTCAACCTGTTCGCGCGCAATGGATAAAGCTTCTTCGTAATTTCCTTCTTTAATTAAGCGCAAGAATTTTTTTGAACCTGTTACGTTCGTTCTTTCACCTACATTTAAAAAATTACTTTCAGGACGTAAGGTCAATGGCTCTAAACCGCTCAAGTGCATCAAACCATCGGGTTGAGGTTTTTTACGAGGCGAAACCGTTTTTGCCAATTCGGCAATTCGTTTAATGTGCGAAGGCGTTGTGCCGCAGCATCCGCCAACAATATTTATAAATCCTGCCTTTAAAAAATCTTCAATCTGATGACCCATTTCATGCGCATCTTGATCATATTCACCAAACTGATTTGGTAAACCCGCGTTAGGATAGGCGCTTACATAAAATGGTGCTTTGTTAGATAATTCTTCTAAATACGGACGCATATCCTTTGCGCCCAATGCACAATTTAAACCAACGCTTAATAACTCCACATGTGAAACCGAATTTAAAAATGCTTCGGTTGTTTGTCCGGATAAGGTTCTTCCACTGGCATCGGTAATTGTACCCGATACCATCACCGGCATTTTACGGTTTATAGATTTGCAATAATTTTGAATGGCGAATAAAGCCGCCTTTGCGTTTAGAGTGTCAAAAATGGTCTCGATCAATAAAATATCTGCACCACCATCAATTAAACCTTTTACTTGTTCAGCGTAAGCATCTACCAGCTCATCAAAAGTAATAGCGCGGTAACCGGGATCGTTCACGTTTGGTGATAACGATAAAGTACGATTGGTTGGGCCCATAGCACCGGCAACAAATTTGGCGCGTGAAGCTTGCTCCGGAAATTCTTTATTGAATTCTTCAATAGCTTCCTTTGCAATTTTTGCTGATTCGTAATTCAATTCATAAACCAGCTCTTGCATATCATAATCTGCCATAGCCACACTGGTATCGCTAAAGGTGTTGGTCTCAATGATATCGGCACCGGCCTTTAAATATTCTTTATGAATGGCTTTAATGATCTGTGGTTGAGTAATGGATAAAAGATCGTTGTTACCTTTCAGATCCTTATGCCAATTGGCAAAACGCTTGCCGCGGTAATCTTTTTCTTCCAGTTTGTATTGTTGGATCATGGTACCCATGGCGCCATCAATAACCAATACACGTTTTTCTAATTCTGAATATATGTTGCTCATAAAATAAAAAACCCTTCACGTTTTTTGTCGGAAGGGATTAGGTTATTTGTTATAAATTTTACTAATGTTATCCGACTTATCTTTCCCGCACTGCGAGACGAATTCCCACCTTCTAATTTAGTTAAGAAAGTTATGAAAGTTCGCAAGTTATGAAAGTTACGCACTAACTTTCTAAACCTTTTAACTTTCTCAACTTTACAACTGTATCAGGGTTGGTAAGGCTTCTATGGGCGTATCCCTCGGCCTTTCTTGATAAGTTTGTTAAAGAACTGATACAAAAGTAAACAATTATTTAATTATTTGAAAATTCGTCCTACTTTTGATATAGTGAAGAAGCTGGCAATCATATTCTTATGCTTAGTTGCCTTAAGTTCAGTGGCTCAAAGGCCTTCGTGGACTTCCTATGACCTTTATTTGGGAGATACAGTAAATGTGATCGAAAACAACAGTGTGAAGCAAGGCAGGTGGGTTCTTCAGGGGAAGGATAAAAAGGGAAAACGCTATAAATTTTACAAGAACAATCAAATAGTTGAAGATGGCTATTATTTGAATGGAAAGAAAAATGGTGTTTGGAAAGCCTATCATAGCACCGGGAAAGTTGAGAATGAGATCAAGTATGTGAACGATGAGCCAAACGGACCGGCAAAATTTTATTCGGAAGATGGGAAGTTGATCGTTGAGGGGAATATGAAAGGGCGTGAATTTGTTGGCGATTATTTTGTTTACGATGCACTTGGAAATAAACTGAAAAAAAATTCTGATAAAAGAAATTCAGAAGCTTATTTGGCTTTTAGCGGTGTGGTAGAGAAGTTTGGAAAAGGTTTGAGTGATGTTAAGATCACAGTGTCGCGTGATAATTTTGATCTGTTTGAAATAGATAATAACCCCGATGGTACTTTTAGTTTAAAATTGGAGTTGAATTTTGAGTATGTTATCCGTTTTAGTAAAGAAGGATTTAATGATCATTCCATTATTTTAGATGCCAACGTTTTTAATTTGGCTGATACAACAATTTACAAGTTGGATAAATGGAAGGTCCAATTGTCTGATAATTTCGCGAACACAGTAAGTAGCGATTTCATGAGCCTATTGATGAATAAACCGGCCGGAAAGATCTATTTCAATAAGCGTAAAAAGAAATTTACATCCGATGGTGCTTATGTGAATTTATTTACCAAACAAGTAAAAGGTATTAGTGAATCTACTAAGTTTTTGTTGGCACAGGCGGCAGATGATAATAAGAAACTGGAGATTGAGAACTTGCGCATGGAGGCGGAGAAAAAAATGAATGAGATAAACATGTTAAAGCAAGCTCAGGAATTAAAAGAGGCAGAGATCAGAAAAAAGGAGGCGGAGATATTGGCACAAAAACTGGAAAGTGAAAAAAAGGCGAAAGATCTGGCATTGGCAGAACAGGAAAAACGCATTAAAGATCTGAAGTATGAACAACAACAAGCTGAATTAGAAAAAAAGAAATTAGAAGCAGAGCGAAACGCCAAAGAGTTTGAGCGATTGGCTGTGTTGCGAAAGATACAGGAGTATGAGTTGAAAGAGAAGGAAACGGCTTTAAGTAAATCAAATGAAAGTTTGGAATTGCAAAAAGCAGAAAATGAAAAGCGTGCTCAAGAATTACTTTTTGCAAACCGCGAGAAGGCACTGAAAGATGCCGAACTGAAACAGCAGATGTTTTATGTGTGGTTGATGTTGGGTGGCGTATTGATCATGGCGGCCTTTGCTTTCTTCATCTTCAGAAGCTTTCAGCAAAAGAAAAAGGCCAATATGCTTTTGGAAAAACAATCAAAGGAGATAACCTTACAAAAAATAGAGATCGAGGCAAAAAGCAAACTCATTGAACAAAAGAATGTTGAAACGGAGCAAAGTATCCAATACGCCAAGCGCATACAACATGCTATTTTACCACCAAAGGAAGAGATCGGTCAGTACTTAAAGGACTATTTTATTTTATACAAATCAAAAGATATTGTGAGTGGCGATTTTTATTTTTTCTCTGACCGTCATGCTGATCAGGGGAAAGTATACATTGCCTCTGTAGATTGCACCGGGCATGGTGTTCCGGGTGCATTTATGAGCATGATCGGTTATGAGAAACTGAAAGATGCCGTTGATTTGGCCACAGAACCAGGAAAAATTTTAAATGAATTGAATAAAGGTGTAAAAACAGCTTTGCGCCAATCGTCAGAAGCAAACTCAACCCGCGATGGCATGGATCTTTCGTTATGCGCTATTCCAATTGATCATCAAAAGGAGTATACAACCATTTCATATGCAGGTGCTAACCGTCCGCTTTGGATCGTGAAAAAAAATTCAAACATTGTTGAGGAGATAAAAGCTACTAAAGTGGCTATAGGTGGTTTAACGCATGATCAACAGGAGTTTGAACAACATAATTTGAATTTGAGCAAAGGCGATACCCTTTACATGTTCAGCGATGGTTACGCCGATCAATTTGGCGGACCAAAAAAGAAAAAATTAATGACCGGTAAATTCAAGGATATTATTGTAAGCATACAGCATTTATCAATTAAAGAACAACACAATTATTTAAATGATTTTATTGATGACTGGATGAAAGACAGTGAACAGGTTGATGATATTTTAGTTATTGGTGTTAAGATCTAATTTAGGATGAGGTATATTTTTATTTTATGGATGGCATTCAGCCTTACTGCAAATGCCCAAAAGAAAGACGCGGCAAAAGAAGTGGCGGATGTGATGAAACTTCAGGAAAATGCCTGGAACAATTTTGTTATAGATGGATTTATGGCGCATTACTGGAACAGTGATAGCCTCATGTTCATTGGCAGTAAAGGCGTAACTTATGGCTGGAAACAAACATTGGCCAATTATAAAAAGAATTACAACAGTAAGGAACTGATGGGTGTATTAACCTTCACTAATTTAAAGTTTGATGTGCTTTCAAAAAATGCAGTTTATGTTATTGGTAAATGGCAGATCAACCGAAAAGAAACACAGATAGGAGGACATTACACTTTGCTTTGGAAAAAGATCAATGGTAAGTGGGTGATCGTTTGTGATCATACCAGTTAGTTCTTATCCTCTTTTTTGCCTTCCTTTTTTTGGAAATAACTTTTAATGTTATATGTGAAAGTTAGCATGAAGTAACGCTGCAATATGTTAGTTTGGGTATCTTCAATGTAAGTTTCGGTTATATTACGCTGTATGCTTTGGTTTTGGTTGAGCACATCAAAAACAAATAAGCGAAGTTCAGCCTGATTATCTTTCAGGAATTTGAAGGCCAATGCACCATTTAATAAATTAATGTTTTGATTAAAGCTTGCCGATAAACCGTTGTAATAGGTGTTACTGTATTCGGTTTGCAACACCAGTTTTTTAAAGAAGGTTATGTTAAGTTTTGCTCTGGATGATTGGTTAAGATAGGTTGAATTTAAAGACGTTTGAAGTGAATTGTTGACCGAATTGTATGACGTGTTTGATGAGATTGTAAAATCAACATTTTCACTGATATTACTGCTTAGCACCAAGCCAAATGAAGGCGACGTGGTTTTTGAATAATTAAATTGATTGTTGATCAATGCCGGAACATTATTGTAATTGCAACCTGCATTTAAGTTAAGATTTGATTTGATGGGTTTGATTGGAAAACTGTAATTCATAAAAAAGCGCAAACTGTAATAATTGTTCAAGTTTTCCTGACGGGATATTTGCGATCCTTTTGCTAAAAATATTTTATCATAAACGGTTGTGTCATTATTGGCAATAATGGTGTTATTGCCAATATAATTATCGGTGTAGGTGCCGCCAAGCATAACAAATGTAGAGGTAGATTTTAAGGTGTTAACGCCCGTATAACGTGCAAACATGTTGTGCTGAAAAGTTTGTTTTAAGTTAGGATTACCAATGCTTAATTGTAAGCTGTTACTGTTATTCAACACATCTTGCAATTGATCGATACTTGGAGGCGTATTGCTTGTTCTATAACTTATCCGCACATTATTTTTTTGATTGAATTTATATTGATATTGTGCATTTGGTAAAATGGAATTAAAAATGCGGGATGAGTTACTGGATGAAGGGAATACTTGTTCCTTTGAAAGTTGAGCTTGTTGCGCATTCACACCAAATGAAAAATTATATTTCTCTTTCTGAAAACGATAACTTATACCGGCGGAATTAGCCATGTATGAAGTATTAAATACATTAGAAACCAACGAATCTCGCAATGAATAATCGTTAGTGGTCATATTCTTATTGAATGTGTTTTTTTCAGATTCGGAGATGTTGTAAGTTAAAATGTAGTTAACAGATAAAGAACCATTCTTGCCAATAGGTTCGGTATAGGTTACATTGCTGTTGGAATTTAAATTGTACTTATTCAGATCTGAACGTTGATCAACAGTATCAATAAATGTGGTGGTGGTGGAGTAACTGTTTATGGATATAAAATAACTATTACCTGTTGAAGGCGCATAGGTTGGGTTAACATCAATAGAAAATGTTCGTCCTCTTTTTATAAATGAATGACGGAACAATACCGGTAAAGATAAAGAGTACCCGGTAAGTAATGAGTTATAATTATTTCCGGTTTTACTTAGCTCAACTGTTTTGGTATTAACGCCATTTATTTCACTAAAGCCATCATTGTTTTGCAATGAGATTTTTGGTTGCAACACAATGGAATTAAAGGAGTCTAACTTGTGCTCAAAACGAATATTTAAACGGTGGTTGTAATTTGTACTTTTTGCCAAACTGTTCTCATCGTAATTTAAACCCGAGTTTCCACCCGATAGATACTGCCTTAGTAAAGTAGTGGTTGCTTTATTATCTGTCCAGTTAAAAAAATAGGAAGCAGTTATAGTTGTATTCTTTCCCCAGCTGTCGCTGTAATTAAGACCAAAAGCATTTGTAGCTGTTATACCGTTTTTAGCATTCACTAAAAAATTATCTGAACTGCTTTGCTGATAGCTTCCGCCGCCGCTGCCACCGCGCCCTCCACCTGAGCTACCGCCGCTACGCATACCACCACCTCTTTGTCCGCTTGAACCCGAACTCATCACACCCAACAGATCCTCTGAGCTGAAATTTTGTTCATTGATGTTGTTGCTCATTGCTATCGCAGTAAAACGTTGTTTGTCTTTAAAGCGATTGATCACTGCGCCACCTTTGTATTTATCTTCATAACCATAACCGCCGTAAACTCTGCCAAACACACCGTTTCTAAATTGTGTTTTGGTTACAATGTTTATGGTCTTGCTGGTGTTGCCATCATCAAATCCGGTGAATTGCGATTGATCACTTCTTCTGTCAAACACTTGCACTTTATCAATTACTTCTGCAGGTAAATTTTTGAGAACCGAATTTGGATCATCGCCAAAGAACGGTTTACCATCAACCAACACCTGTTTCACATCTTCGCCCTGTGCTTGCACTTTGCCATCAACAACGGTAACACCGGGCATTTTGGTGATCAGGTCTTCAGCATTGGCATCTTTATTAACTTTAAAGGCCTTCGAATTAAAGCTGGTAGTATCACCGTTTTGGGTAGCCATAACAGCTTGTGTTTTTACTTCTATTTCCTTTAATGTTTTGGCAAGTGTTTTTAATTGAATTTTTCCGGCGCGGTAATTTTCTGAAAGTTGAAAATTTTTGAATTGATCTTTATAGCCTATGTATGAGATCTTTAAGATATAGGTATTGGGCGCTAAATTATCAATCCTAAAAAAACCTTTTTCGTTTGTTGTGGCCGCACCAACAATGGTTGAATCATTTATTCTTAAAACCATGGCAGCAACACCAACAGCGGCAGAATCAGTTTCATCAACCACTTTTCCAAATACTGAAAAAGTTTGCGCTTGCGTTGAAATGGTAATACAGCTAATTAATAAAAGAAAAAGTTTTTTAAACATGAGTGATCAAATTAGCTGCATGAAAAAATTAATTCGCCTTTAATAATCTGGCCAAAATATCAATTGCGCTTTTGGCAATAACGGTACCCGGACCAAAAACAAATGATACGCCATTTTTAAAAAGAAAATCATAATCCTGTTGTGGAATAACACCACCGGCAACGATCATGATATCGTCTCTTCCATATTTTTTTAATTCTTCAATTACTTGCGGTATCAAGGTTTTATGACCTGCTGCTAAACTGGAAACGCCTAGTATGTGCACATCGTTCTCAACTGCTTGTTTGGCCGCTTCAGCCGGTGTTTGAAATAACGGACCAATATCCACATCGAAACCAAGATCGGCAAAACTGGTAGCAATAACTTTAGCACCTCTGTCGTGCCCATCTTGTCCCATTTTCGCGATCATGATGCGCGGACGACGACCTTCCTTTTTAGCAAATTCATCTGACAATTCTTTTGCTTTTACAAAATTTTCATCCATACTAATTTCTTTACTGTATACTCCGGCAATTGAACGGATATTGGCTTTGTATCTGCCGTAAACTTTTTCAAGCGCGTAGGATATTTCACCTAATGTACAACGTACTTTTGCGGCTTTAACGGATAGTTCTAATAAATTACCGGTATTTGTTTCAGCAGCTTTAGTGAGTGCTTCTAACGCGGCTTTTACTTCTTCATCGTTACGTTCGGCTTTTAATTTCTTTAAGCGTTCTAATTGTTGGTTACGTACTTTTGTATTATCAACATCTAAAATTTCAATGGTTGTTTTTTCATCGGTCTTGTAACTATTCACACCAACTATCACATCCTTTCCGCTATCAATGCGTGCTTGCTTTCGCGCCGCAGCTTCTTCAATACGCATTTTTGGTATGCCGGTCTCAATAGCTTTTGCCATCCCGCCAAGTTCTTCAACCTCTTGAATAAGTGCCCAGGCCTTATGTGCAATTTCATGTGTTAAGGTCTCCACATAATGAGAGCCTGCCCACGGATCTACTACTTTACAAATATTGGTTTCTTGCTGTAAATACAATTGGGTGTTACGTGCAATGCGTGCGCTAAAATCAGTTGGTAATGCAATAGCCTCATCCAACGCATTGGTATGCAAACTTTGAGTATGACCCATAGCCGCCGCTAATGCTTCAACACACGTGCGTGTAACATTATTGAACGGATCTTGTTCGGTTAAACTCCATCCGCTGGTTTGACAATGAGTACGCAATGCCATTGATTTTGCTGATCTTGGATCGAACTGTTTTACCAATTTAGCCCATAACATACGAGCAGCACGCATTTTAGCGATCTCCATAAAATGGTTCATACCAATGGCCCAAAAGAAAGATAGGCGAGGCGCAAAGGTATCAATATCTAAACCTGCTTTAATACCGGTGCGAATGTATTCTAATCCATCTGCCAACGTGTAAGCCAATTCAATATCGGCGGTTGCACCTGCTTCTTGCATATGGTAACCACTAATGGAAATTGAATTGAACTTAGGTATATTCTTTGAAGTGAATTCAAAAATATCGGCGATGATCTTCATGGAAGGTGCCGGCGGATAGATATATGTATTACGCACCATGAATTCTTTTAAAATATCATTTTGAATGGTGCCGGTTAATTTATCCATGCTCACACCTTGCTCTTCTGCAGCAACAATGTAAAACGCTAAAATAGGCAACACCGCGCCATTCATGGTCATAGATACGCTCATTTGATCCAAAGGAATTTGATCAAACAACACTTTCATATCTAATATCGAATCAATGGCAACACCTGCTTTACCAACATCGCCAACCACACGCTCATGATCGCTATCGTAACCGCGATGTGTGGCCAGGTCAAACGCAACCGATAAGCCTTTTTGTCCTGCTGCTAAATTCCTTCTGTAAAACGCGTTACTTTCTTCGGCAGTGCTAAATCCGGCGTATTGTCTAATGGTCCACGGACTTTGCACATACATAGATGAGTATGGTCCGCGTAAGAAAGGCGGAATTCCTGCACCAAAATTCAAATGTTCAAAATTCTTTGTATCGTTGGTGGTATAGATCGGTTTGATCTCAATTTGCTCGGCAGTAACAAAGGTTGATTTTGTTGCCGATTGAAGCTGAGTGTTTTTTGATGTATACGAAATTTTTGAAAAATCTTTGCGCATGCTGGTTATATCAAATGTGACGTGCTAATTTACAAAAACTTTAGCAACTGAACACCTTCTGTTTGCTCTAAAAACAATTGAGTTGAATAGCACTTTAAAGCAACTAAAATGTATATTTGCAACATCATAAAGCTATGTCGAAATTTTTAATAGTTGGTTTAGGAAATATAGGTGAGGAATACGCCGGAACCCGCCATAATATTGGATTTGATGTAGTGGATCATTTGGCCAATGAAGCCGGTATTAAATTCAGGAGCGATCGTTTGGCAGATGTGGCCGAAGTTAAACATAAAGGCAAAACATTGATCTTAATAAAGCCCACCACCTATATGAATTTAAGTGGAAAAGCGGTTAATTACTGGATGCAGAATGAGAAGATCGGAATTGATAATGTGCTGGTAATTGTTGATGAATTAGCTTTGCCTTTTGGGAAAATTCGGATCGGACCTAAAGGCAGTGATGGCGGACATAATGGTTTAAAGAATATTCAGGAAACGCTCAATACCACTAGCTACCCGCGTTTGCGCTTTGGTATCAGTAATCAGTTCAGCAAGGGTCATCAGGTAAATTATGTGTTGGGTAAGTGGGGCGATGAAGAAAAAGCAACATTGAACGAGCGAATTAAAATTGCCGCTGATGCCATAAAAGCCTTTGCATTTATAGGGCTTCAACGCTGCATGAATGAATTCAACAATAAATAAATTTTTACAACTTTTTTAAGACTTTTATCAGTAAAAACTGCTTTTAAAATCCATTTCTTTTTAGTTAATTTATGGTTTATATACTGTAATTATGGCTAAAAGCAAATCTATATTAAATACAAAATCAAATGAGTTTTTGTATGCATATTTAAACAATGCTTCTCCAACCGGTTTCGAATCAAGCGGACAAAAAATTTGGCTTAATTATTTGAAGCCATACATTGATGACTATTTTATTGATACATACGGCACAGCAGTAGGTGTTATCAATCCAAAGGCAAGTTACAAGGTAGTCATAGAAGCGCATGCAGATGAGATCAGCTGGTTTGTGCATTACATCACTAAAGATGGTTTTATTTATTTGCGAAGAAATGGCGGAAGTGATCATCAGATCGCTCCATCAAAGCGTGTGAATATTCATACCGAAAAAGGATTAATAAAAGCTGTTTTCGGGTGGCCTGCCATTCATGTGCGCGACGCAGCTAAAGAAGAAACGCCAACATTAAAGAACATTTTTTTAGATTGTGGTTGTTCATCTGATAAAGAAGTAGCGGCATTAGGTATTCATGTAGGTTGTGTTGTTACTTACGAAGATGAATTGATGGAATTGAACAACCGTTATTACACCGGCCGTGCTTTAGATAATCGCATAGGTGGCTTTATGATCGCGGAAGTAGCACGTTTACTAAAAGAGAAAAAAGATAAGTTACCATTTGGTTTATACATTGTGAATTCAGTTCAGGAAGAAGTTGGATTAAATGGTGCAACCATGATCTCGCGACGCATTAATCCAGATGTGGCTATTGTTACCGATGTGTGCCATTGTACCCAAACCCCAATGATGAATAAGATCAGCAGTGGCGATCTGTCTTGCGGAAAAGGTCCGGTTTTAAGTTACGCGCCTGCTGTACAAAACAATTTGTTGAAATTAATTTTGGATGCAGCAAAAAAGAACAAGATCGAATTTCAACGTCAAGCGGCTTCGCGTGCTACAGGAACAGATACAGACGCTTTTGCTTACTCAACTGATGGAATTGCATCTGCATTGATTTCATTACCGTTACGTTACATGCATACTACAGTTGAATCGGTTCACAAGCAAGATGTGGAAGATGTTATAAAATTGATCTACCACAGTGTAAAAAGTATCAAAGCGAATCACGATTTCAGATATTTTAAATAGAGGAGAAGGATGAGAATGCCCATTTTAGGTTCGATAATTAAAGGTGCAATAGATCTGCGCGGAAGAATACCGGTGCGCAGTAATGTTTACAAGCAGCAGATAAGGCAATTACGAAAGTTATTAGCAAAAGCAGAGTATACTGAGTTTGGCAAATCTTATAACTTCAGTCAGATGCTTATAGAAGAAGATCCTATTCGCATGTTTCAAAATAATGTTCCTATTCACGATTACCAATCAATATTTGATGCATGGTGGTACCGCGCATTGCAAGGTGAAAAAGATATTTGCTGGCCCGGTAAAACTAATTATTTCGCGCTGAGCTCAGGTACTTCAGAATCTTCAAGTAAACATATTCCTGTAACAAAGGATATGATCAAAAGCATTCAGAAAGGTACCATGAAACAAATATTGGCCACACGCCATTTCAATTTACCTAAAGAACAATTTGAAACGGAGATCTTGTTTGTTGGAGGAAGTACTAATTTGAATTATAATGGTACTTACTTCAGTGGCGATCTAAGTGGCATTACAACAGGAACACAGCCAAGGTGGTTTCAAAATTTTACATTACCAGGACCGGATATCCGATCGTTAAATAATTGGGAAAGCAAATTACAGGAAATTGTAGATAATGCCAATAACTGGAATGTTGGTTTTATATGCGGCGTGCCTGCTTGGATACAGATATTATTTGAGCGCATCATTAAACATTACAATGTAAAAACGATACATGATGTTTGGCCAAATTTGGCAATTTATGTTCATGGTGGTGTGGCCATTCATCCATACAAATCAAGTATTAATGCATTGTGCAGCAAGCAATTGGTTTATTTGGATACCTATATGGCATCAGAGGGTTTTATTGCATTTCAAGAAAGACCAAATGATCATCAGGCAATGCGTTTGATCACCGACAATAAACTGTTTTATGAATTTGTGCCTTTCAATGAAAGTAATTTTGATGCTGATGGTAATATTTTGCCAAACGCGAAAGCATTGAATATAACAGAAGTTGATACAGATACGGAATATGCTTTACTATTGAGCAATCCTGCCGGGGCATGGCGTTATTTGATAGGTGATACCATTAAGTTTTTGAATTTAAAGCGCTGTGAGATCATCATTACCGGACGAACAAAACATTTTTTGAGCTTGTGTGGCGAGCATTTAAGTGTTGATAATATGAACCAGGCCATCAAACTGAGTGCAGAAAAATTAGACCTGCATATTAATGAATTTTGTGTTGTTGGCAAACCATATGAAGGTCTTTTTGCTCATGAGTGGTATATAGGAACCGATAAAGAGGTTGATCAAAAGCTTTTAAAAGAAACGATTGATGCATTTTTAAAACAATTGAATGATGATTACGCAACCGAACGATTACATGCT
>JBIKKW010000088.1:0-12665 GCA_044360115.1 Bacteroidia bacterium | reverse complement strand
TTCAATATCTCCGCTACAATTGGTTCTGGTACACCATATACACGTTGGTCAACTCCGGTTGCATTAAACGGTGGTGCACGTTCAAACATTGTGGGTTCAGTTAACGGATCACGTTTACCTTGGACATTTAGAAGTAATGCACGTATTGATAAGAATGTGCCTTTAACTTGGGGTAAAAAAGATTCTGAGAATAAAAATCAGGCTAACTTAAATATTTATTTACAGGTATTAAATGTATTCAATAACAGAAACGTATTAGGTGTTTATCAGTTTACCGGTAACCCTGATGATGATGGCTATTTAGCATCTTCACAAGCACAGGCAGCATTGGCTACTGCTAACAGCCCTCAGGCTTTCAGAGATCTTTATACCATCAGAATGGCTAACCCTGGTTTCTTTAACAAGCCGCGTCAAATAAGAGTTGGTTTATTATTGGAATTCTAATAAAAGGAGGAATAAACTATGAGAAAATTAATATTTTACATCTGTGCATTTTCAGCTCTAACAGCTTTTTCAAGAGAAAAAGCAGGTGTGGAGGCTGGAAGATCTGCTAGTTCAAACAATTTGGCCGGCAGAGCAATGGGAAGTTGTGCTGCTCCAAAAGCGAGTAGAGAGTTGTGGGTTAATAACGTTAGAACCATCATTTTTAATGGTGGTGATATGTGGTGGGACCTTTTTGGTAATACCAATGCATATTATGTTATCCCTGCAAGTTCAAACAGAGCTCAAAGTGCTTCATCAGCATTCGCTGGTGCAGTTTGGGTAGGTGGGTACGATGCTGGTGGACAGTTAAAAGTTGCCGCTATGACCTATCGTCAAAATGGTATCGACTTTTGGCCTGGGCCTTTAGATACAACTAATGCATCTGCTGATGCTGATGTTTGTAACAAGTACGATAAGATCTTCCAGATCTCTCGTTCGGAAGTTGATAACTTCGTAGCTGGTGGTCCTATTACAACAAACATTACCGATTGGCCAGGAAATGCGGATCCTTCGTTATCTCAAGCCTTATATTTAGCGCCTTTTGAGGATATCAATGGTGATGGTGTTTATGATCCAACTTCTGGTGATTATCCTGGATATGATGTTTACAACAAAGCTGCTAAAGATAATTTAGGCGTTTGTAAAACAAAACTTTACGGTGATTATACCTTATTCTGGGTTTATAACGATAAAGGTGGTGTTCACTCTGAAACACAAGGTGTGCCTATTGGTGCTGAGGTTAGAGCTCAAGCGTTCGCTTTCAAAACAAACGATGAGATCAACAACATGACCTTCTATAGTTATGAGATCCATAACCGTTCTTCTTTCCAGATCAATAAAACATACTTTACCATTTGGAATGATGCTGACTTAGGTTATTATTTAGATGATTATGTTGGTTGTGATACAAAACGTGGTTTAGGATATATCTATAACGCAAACAGTAGCGACGTAATTTTATACAACGGTACACCTGGTTATGGCGATTATCCTCCTGCAATTGGTTGCGACTTCTTTAGAGGTCCTTTAGCTGATGCAAATGATGGAATTGATAATGACTTTGACGGAACTACGGATGAGGTTGGTGAAACGATCCAAATGAGTAAGTTCTTATATTATAACAATAATATTGGTCCTTTCCCAGATCAAACGGTTAACCCTGCAATTGCTATCCACTATTATTATTACATGACTGGTTTCTGGAAAGATGGTTCGCCATTTACTGCTAACGGAAATGGTTACGGTGGATCTACTCCGGTTGATTACGTATATGATGGTGACCCTGTTACCGGTACTGGTTGGACTGAAAGAACTGCAGGTAACTTAGCAGGTGACCGTCGTTTCTTGCAATCTGCTGGTCCGTTTACATTAAAGCCGGGTGCTGTTAACAATGTAACATTTGGTATGCCTTGGGCTCAAACAGCAAATAAAGGTGGAAACTTAGAGTCGATCACCTTATTAAAGAATGCTGATGATAAAGCACAAGCTTTATTTGATAATTGTTTTAAATTATTAGATGGTCCTGAAGCACCTGATATGACCATTCAGGAGTTAGACGGTCAGTTATTATTTTACCTAACCAACAAAAAAGGTATTAGTAATAATTACAAAGCGTATAACAATGATTATGATGAAGAAGATATTTCGATCATCTCAGATCCTTCATCAACCATCCAGGCAATTGCTAACCCTGATAAACATTACCGTTTTGAAGGTTATGTTGTATATCAAGTAAAAGATGATAAAGTAACTTCTACCGATCTTCAAGACAGAACAAAAGCTGTTCCTGTATTCCAGTGCGATGTTAAAAATGGTATTTCACGTTTAGTGAACTATGCATTAGATAATACTGTAGGTGGTTATGTTCCAAAGGTAATGGTTGAAGGTGCTGATGTGGGTATGACATCTACTTTCCGTTTAACTGAGGATGCATTTGCTACCGGTGAAGATAAGCGTTTGAAAAACAACATTACTTATTACTACTTCGCAGTAGCTTACGCGTATAATAATTATTTAACCTACGCTCAAGACGTATCTCCAAGTGTTTCTCAAGTAGCTAACTACTTAGGTCAAAAACGCCCATATCTTGAAGGTAGAAAAGTGAAAAGAGCATCTGGTATTCCAAACAATCCTGCATTTGAAAATGGTGGTACAACCATGCAGTCTGTTTACGGAAGTGGTATAAAGATCACTCGTAAAGAAGGTCAGGGTAATGGTGGAAATTTATTAACCTTAACAAAGGCTTCTGAAGATGCGATCGTATCAAATACTTTTGTACCTGAGGTAACTTATGAAAATGGTCAAGGTCCTATCAGTGTAAAAGTAGTAGATCCATTGAGCATTAAAGGTGGTGATTTCACTTTCCGTTTTGTGGATTATAAGTCTAAGTCTGCTCCTAATTTGAGCAAAGTAATTTCTTCTTCAAAAACACAAGGTACAGTAACAACTACTTTCGCAAACATCAACACTTTAAAAGCTGATAGTTTAAGTTGGGAGTTATATGATGTAACTAATAATAAGAAGTATTATCCGACTACGATCGTTAACTCAAATGATTCGATCAGACCAATTAGTGTTGGTGATGAAACTTTCTTCCCTGAATTAGGATTCTCAATAAAGGTTGGTCAGGTTTCAGATCCGGGTGAATTAGCTTCATTCACTAACTTTGGCGGATTAGATAATACCTATACAGGTCCTGCTCCTGCTAGTTTCTTAGGAGCAAGCATGCAGTATGCAAATAGTTCAACACCGTGGTTAAACCCTGTGAAGGATGTTGATGGTGGTACTCCTGCTAACTGGGTATTGTCTGGTACAAACAAAACATCTGGCCAGCAAGATGCCTATTATTCAAAAGATCTTTCTACAAATGAGATACAAGCATTCACCGATCCTCAAAAACAATTTGGAAAAATATTAGATGGAACCTGGGCTCCTTATCCTTTATGCGCTGGTTTCTATACTATTTCATCTTCTCGTGTATTTGGTGGTCCTGCATATAGCGGTTTAGTAACATCTCGTGATAAATCAGCTGGAAATCCTATGACCAATAACGGTTCAGTACCTTACGGTGCTAATACAGATCTTAGAAAGATCAGTAGTGTATTGATCGTTTATACAAAAGATCAATCAAAATGGACACGTTGTCCGGTTCTTGAAATGCAAGAGGTATCTGAATTAGCTAATGGTAATTCGTTATTCTTTGAACCAAGAAGAGTTCCTTCAGTTGACAAGAACGGTGTTCCTGCAACTTCAACTGTAGCAAGTACAAATCCTAACGATGCTAATTATATTAGTGGTATGGGTATGGGTTGGTTCCCTGGTTACGCAATTAATATTGAAACCGGTGAACGTTTAAACATGGCGTTTGGTGAAGATAGTTATCAAGGTAAAGAAAATAATGGTGATGATATGATGTGGAACCCAACTTCTAATTCAAACTCTCCATATAGCTTTTCTATGGGTGGTAAGCATTTCGTTTACGTGTTTGGAAATTCAGTGGAAGGTAAACACAATTCAACAACAGGTTTATCAGACTTTGATAATGTATTTAATAATATGCCTTTTGGTGCCGGCCCTTATGACGGAGGCGCAAGAGTGTATACACAGTTATCAAGCTTCTTTAATGCTGTTCGTTCTGGCGCAGTTAGTGTTGTTAACGGTTCTCGTTTAACACCTTTCGCTGCAATAGAGCGTGATATCATGTGGGTAAGTATGCCGATGGTTGCAAATGGTTACTCTTTCAAAAATCCTAAGGATATGCCTTGTGATGTACGAGTTCAGATCAACGTTTCTAAACCATATCGTTATGGTTATTCAGGAATGATGAAAACTGATTCACAAAATAGTACAAATGCATTGTCTGTTAGCGGTACGTTCTCAGTTGGAGCAAACAGATTATTTGCGTTGAACAGTTACACGCAATTACCTAGTAACATCAAGGCAAGTTCGGCTAATAACAACTTCCCAATGTATAGCTTTAATACAAATGATCTAAAAGCGATTCAAGATGAAGAGGTTGCTAAGAATTCATTGGATCTGATCAAGGTAGTACCTAATCCATATTATGGTAATTCAAGTTACGAGACCAACAGAACAGATACTCGTGTGAGAATTACTAACTTACCTAATAAATGTACCATCAAGATCTTTAGTTTAAATGGTACTTTAGTTAGAACAATTAAACGCGATGTAAGTGATTTGGAGAATGAGTATACTCGTCCGGCTTATGGTGATGGTGGAACAACCGCTTCAGCATCTACCGGTAATGATATCAATAAATCTAAGCGTGTACCTTATGTTGATTGGGATCTTAAGAACCAAAGCAACATTGCAGTTGCAAGTGGTTTATATATATTCCATGTGGATGTACCGGGTGTAGGTGAAAAGATAATCAAATGGTTTGGTGTGATGCGTCCATTAGACTTACAGAACTATTAATATTGTAAATGTGAATTTTATGATGATGAAGAATATAAAATATTTTGGTTTAGCAACTTTAATGGTTGCAGGCCTTAATTCACAAGCAGGTAATCCTGAGCGTGCCGGTCAGGCGGGTGCAGGATCATTATTGATCAACTCATATGCTCGTAACTCGGGTATGTGGGGTGCCAATTCTGCACGTGTTCGTGGTTTGGAAGCGCAATACTTAAATGTTGCCGGAACAGCTTATACCCGTAAGACAGAGTTAATGTTCAATAGAACAAGCTGGTTAGGCGGAACAGGTATTTTCTTGAACAGTTTTGGTTTTACCCAAGGTGTTGGTGAAACCGGTACATTGGGTTTAGGTTTCGTTTCATTAAACTCAGGAAAAATTGAGATCACTACTGAAGATCAACCGGAAGGTGGATTAGGTACATATCAGTACAGTTCATATAACATGAATTTATCTTACGCAAAAATGTTCTCTGAAAATATTTTTGGTGGTATTAACTTCAAGTTTATTTCTGAAGGCATTAACAACGTAAGTGCGCGTGGCTTAGCTATTGATGCAGGTATTCAATATCATACCGGTAAAAACGACCAAATACACTTAGGCGTAACATTAAAGAACTGGGGTCCTAAAATGTCTTACGCAGGTGACGGTTTATCGCGTCAAATGAATGTTGCTTACGGAAGTAATTATGAAATGACGATCAATAATCGTTCAGCTTCTTATGAATTACCGGCATTAGTTAATATCGGAATGTCATATGATTTTTTCTTAACTAAAGATACGGCTGGTGCTTTATCAAAAGATCATCGCTTATCTGTTAACGGCTCTTTCGTTTCAAATTCATTTACTTACGATAACATTATTGTAGGTTTAGAATATGCTTGGAAAGAAATGATCATGGTAAGAGGTGGTTTATATACAGAGCAAGGCATATTTAAAGGTAGTGCAGAACGTTCTACTGTATTTACAGGTCCTGCAATGGGTGCTACTTTCGAATTGCCGGTTAATGAGAAAAAATCAACAGTAGCTTTAGATTATTCATACCGTTTTACGAACCCGTTTAATGGTGTGCATACCTTTGGCTTCAGAGTGAATTTATAGTTAGAATTTAAACATATAATTAAAGAGTCCCGATCTACATCGGGATTCTTGTTTTTAATACACATGGCATATGGCACAACAGTTAGGATATTACACAGAGGAAGGGCTTCAAAAACTAAAGGATGAATTGCATCAACTGGAAACAGTTGAAAGAAGGAGTGCAACAAATGCTGTTGCAGAGGCTAGAGATAAAGGCGATCTGAGTGAGAATGCAGAATATGATGCTGCCCGTGAAGCGCAAGCACTGCTTGAATTAAAAATAAGTAAGTTAAAGGAAGTGATAGCTAATGCACGTATTGTTGATGAAACAAAGTTAGATCTGAGCAAAGCAAGTATCCTTACAACGGTAAAAATCAAGAACATTAAAAACAACGCAACCATGAAGTATACACTGGTTGCTGAAAGTGAAGCGGATATTAAAAGTGGTAAAATATCGGTTGACTCGCCAATTGGCAAAGCACTTTTAGGTAAAAAGGTTAAAGAAAAGGTAGATGTTCAAGTTCCTGCCGGACTGATGACATTCGAGATCATTGAAATTTCACTTTAATAATGGCTAGCATTTTCACAAAGATCATTAATGGCGAGATCCCTTGTTATAAGATCTCCGAAAATGATAATTACTTTGCCTTTTTAGATATTTCTCCATTAAAAAAAGGACACGTATTAGTTGTTCCTAAAAAAGAGGTAGATTATATATTTGACCTCGATCCAACTACGTTGAAAGGTTTGTTTGAATTTTGCCAACCAATTGCGCATGCTATTAAAGCTGCTTTTCCTTGCAACCGTGTAGCTGTTGAAGTTATTGGTTTAGAAGTGCCACATGCTCATGTTCATTTGATACCTATTAAAACCATGAATGATTGTAATTTTGCAAACGAAAAATTAAAATTATCAAAGGAAGAATTTATTGAAACAGCTAATCAGATCTGTTCATACCTTGCAAAATAAGAATAATAACAATCGCTTCATTTTTACTTAATAAGCCCATTTAATTTTCAAAGTACATTTATTTTTTTATATTTGATTATATAAAACAATATAACTATGGCCAATTCAAACAAACGTACTGTGCTCGTTACAGGAGCTACCGGTGGTTTAGGAACCGCAATGTGTAAAGAACTTTACAAAGATGGTTTTAAAGTAGTAGGCAATTACCACACCAAGGAAAAAGCCGAAAAATGGATGAAGCAAATGAAGGAAGAGGGCTTTGACATTGAACTTTTTTATGGTGATGTAAGTGATTTTAATAGTGCCGCAGCCATGATCAAAGAAATTGAAGAAAAGGTTGGTCCTATTGATACATTGGTTAACAACGCCGGAATTACACGTGATAGTCGCTTAATTAATATGAAGCCTGAAGATTGGCATGCGGTAATTAATACAAACTTAAATAGTGTATTTAATTGCACAAAAAATGTGATCCAGGGTATGATCGATCGTCAATTCGGACGAATCATTAATATATCTTCTGTGAATGGTCAACGTGGCCAATTCGGGCAAACCAATTACAGTGCAGCTAAAGCAGGTATGCATGGCTTTACAAAAAGTTTAGCAATGGAAGTAGCTAAATCTGGAATTACTGTAAATACCATTTCTCCGGGATATATTGGTACCGATATGGTTATGGCTGTTCCTGAAAAAGTTTTAACTCAAATTGTGGCGCAAGTGCCAATGGGACGTTTAGGCGGTACTCACGAAGTAGCTCATTTAGTGAGCTTTTTAGCAAGCGAAGAAACAAGTTTTATTACCGGTGCAAATTATAGCATCAATGGTGGACAACACGTTTACTAGAGATCAGGAAGCAGGAAACAAGATTGAATGAATCATGACCAACGGTGGTCTTGCATCTTGCCGTCTTGTTTCTTGTATCAATAATTATAGCTTTTTCAATAACGAAGTTAAACTCACTTTCTCATTCATGAACTGTAGTAATGATGATATTGCTACTCGTTCCTGTTTCATGCTATCACGCTCACGAATGGTAACCGTGTTATCTTCTAAACTTTGATGATCAACAGTGATGCAATATGGGGTTCCAATAGCATCTTGACGGCGGTAACGTTTACCAACGGTATCTTTTTCATCGTATGTTACAATATGATCGAATTTCAAGTCGTTAATGATCTTTTCTGCTAATTCAGGTAAACCATCTTTTTTCACAAGCGGGAAAACCGCAGCTTTAATTGGTGCAAGGGCAGGAGGCAAGTTTAAAACCACACGCGTATCTCCACCTTCAAGTGTTTCCTCTTTATAAGCGGCACTCAATGTTGCTAAGAACAAGCGATCTAAACCAACAGATGTTTCTACAACATAAGGCACATAACTCTTGTTCTCTTCATTATCAAAATACTGTAACTTTTTACCACTGAATTGTTCGTGTTGTTTTAGATCAAAATCAGTACGCGAATGGATTCCTTCTAATTCTTTAAACCCGAATGGGAACTGGAACTCAATATCTGCAGCAGCATTGGCGTAATGCGCTAGTTTGATATGGTCATGAAATTTATATTTCTCTGCACCTAAGCCAAAAGTTTGATGCCATTTTAAACGTGCTGCCTTCCAGTATTCGTACCACTGCATTTCTGTACCGGGCTTTACAAAGAATTGCATTTCCATTTGTTCAAATTCGCGCATACGGAAAATGAACTGGCGTGCAACGATCTCATTACGGAAAGCTTTACCGGTTTGAGCGATACCAAAAGGTATTTTCATTCGTCCGGTTTTTTGAACGTTCAAATAATTCACAAAAATACCTTGCGCTGTTTCGGGACGTAAATAAATTGTACTGGCCTCATCGCTTACCGAACCTAATTGCGTTGCAAACATTAAGTTAAACTGACGAACATCTGTCCAATTTCTTGTACCACTTATTGGGCAAACAATTTCGCAATCAACAATAATTTGTTTTACTTCTGCTAAATTACCATCGTTCAAAGCGGTTTTAAAACGGTTATTGATCTCGTTGATCTTGTTTTGATATTCCAATACACGGGCATTGGTGCTGCGAAACATCGCTTCATCAAAATTCTCAAATCGTTTTTTAGCCTTTTCAACTTCCTTCTCTATCTTATCTTCAATTTTAGCAACGTGTTCTTCGATCAATACATCGGCACGGTATCGTTTCTTGCTATCCTTATTATCTATTAATGGATCATTAAATGCATCAACATGCCCGCTCGCTTTCCATACAGTAGGGTGCATAAAAATAGCCGCATCTATGCCCACAATATTTTCATGCATTTGTACCATGGCTCTCCACCAGTATTCACGAATGTTCTTTTTTAATTCAGCACCATTTTGGCCATAATCATACACAGCGCTTAGTCCGTCATAAATTTCACTGCTCTGAAAAATGAAGCCATATTCTTTACAATGCGAAATGATGTTCTTAAAAAAATCTTCTGGTTTAACTGACATGGTGTTTGAATTTAGTAAGCCACAAAATTAGATAAACTCTTTAATTTGTGTGCATTTATTTTAAATAATAAATAACATTTTTTATTTAATTAATGCCTTATTTCCCTTTAACTTTAGAGTATGCTTAAGGCTTTACTTCTCATTGGATTGTTTTTTAATTTGCAGTTATTTTCACAGGTAAATACTGCCGGTTGGAAATGCGTTGGCCCTCGAAGCAACAGCTATCAATTTAAAGGATTATTTCTGAGTGTTTGGGCCGATGAAACAGACCCGAATGTTGTATTGGCCGGAAGTTCAGGCGGTGGATTGTTTATAACAAAAAATGCATCTTCGGAGTTACCATTGTGGGCGAATATAACGGATGGATTACCCTTAATGAATTTTGGCGTAAGCGGCATCGTAGTTAAAAAAAACACAAACCATCAGCAAATATATATTGCTACTAATACCGGTGGCGGATTGGTAAGTAAGAATTTTGGTAATGGCATTTTATATACCGCAAATGGTGGTAGATCCTGGGAACAAGTTGGACCAAAAGGATCAACTAATTTTAATTTTCCGCTTAACGGACTTAGTGTTTCAAGTGATAATGAAAATCAAATGGCTACCTATTATGGTAAAGATCTTTATTTGACACAAGATTCCTGGAAAACGTTTATCAAGGTGAATTTACCTTTTCATAAAGAGTTGGAAAATGCAGAGATCAGTGATGTTGAATTTTCTCCAAATGAACCGGGCGTTGTTTTTGTTTGCACCAAAACCTATTTAAAAAATAAAGCGCAATTGTTTATTAGTCGCGACCATGGTAACAACTGGAAAGACATTACACCAACTGATGTACAAGCAGAAAGAGTGACCATTGCTACTTTAAAGGATATTAAATTTAAAGGAAGATTTTATTTGGGCTATGGTACAAGCGATATTTGGTTTAAGTATTTTGATGGAACAAATTTTTCAAAACCGCTTAATGCCCAACCGGTGCAGCATTTGGGCGCATCAGCATATTGGTGTTTTGATTTGAAGGTAAACCAGGTTGATACAAATATTATTTATTTTAGTATGACCGAAACATCGTTAAGTACTAATGCCGGCACATCATTCACTAAAATTGGTTTTTATAATGGCGCAAATACGCATGCCGATGTGCGTGATATGTGTTTGGCAAAAAGCACTCGTGGAGGTAAAGGGGATCGGTTGTATTTGGCAAATGATGGTGGTATTTCGGTTAACAATAATTTATTTGGACCAAACAGTGTTCTGTTCCGTAACTTGAATGGTGAAGGATTATACGCCAATCAATTTTGGGGTATAGATGTTTTACAAAGCGATACATTTTTTGTTGCAGGTGGCACTCAGGATAATGGTGGATTTTTTATTAAGAACACAAAAGAAGGAAATAATTTATTTGGTTGTGGCGATGGCTATTATGGTTTAACGCTTAATGATACATTGGCTTTAATGCTTGGTAACCCGCCCATGTTTATGTTACATAATATCAATGATGGGATAAGCAGATATATAAATATACCGGATAATAATTATGAGGCACGCAGACCAATGGTGCTTAAAGATTCGTTTGTTTACATAGGTTATCATGATGTGTGGAGAGCTAAGGTAAAGGATCTTGTTCGTTACAAATTTAATTTCGAGAACGTCAGTCAAATTCCAAATAAATTAAATAGCAATGGCAGTGTTCAAAACAGAGAGATAAAGGCCCTTTGCATTAATAAATATAACAAAGGTTTGGTTGCTTTTACAAATCCAACTTGGCAAGATAAGAATGAAGGAAAGCTGTATTATTGTCCGGATATATTAAAAAAAAATGCTGAGTTTATTGATATTACAGAAATTACCAGGAATAAATACATTGAAGTTTGCAGATGGAGTCAGGTTGAATCAATTGTTGCAGATGAGCAGGAAAACAACACCTTTTATATGATCTATAAAGATGTTTTCGATCAAAAGAATTCACATGTTTACAAGTTGATCTATTATCCCGATAGTCATTTTGTTGACCTTAGTTTTATAGACTATAATTTAGAAAAATTAGGCTTCAATAAATTAAAAATGGATGAACAAACGCATGCATTGTATTTAGCGGCTAATAACGGTGTTTACCGATTAAAATTAAATGGTGATACGGTTTGGAAAAGTTTGGATTTTTTTCCAAAAGTTTTGGTGAGCGATATTTCTATTAATGATCATACCAACACAATTTATGTTTCAACTTTTGGCAGAGGAATTTGGGCTAAACAAGTACCGGTTTTTTTAGATAATGAAAAGCGTATTGATCGCAGCAGTGCAACTAATAAGCCATTCAAAGTTGATGGCAGTTTGGTTATTGGTTCGTATAGAAAATTAGAGTTGAAAGAAAAAATGATCATCACTAAAGGAAGTAAGATCTACTTAAAACGAAAAGCAAAACTAATAGTTGATCCAAAAAAAATTGTTGATGAGAATAATTTAAGCGCGCAAATAAATGATGTTGTTATAAAACATAAAACAGCAAAAGTAATTTACACGAAATAAATTAAGTTACTTGTAAGAAACCGCCAAAACGGCCTGACCGTTTGTTATTTCAACAACATCAGATCCATTATAAAGCTTGCAGTTGAAATTGATCCTAACCTTTTTGGTTAATTCATTACGTTCGTTTTTCTTGAAATCTTCAACAGATACAATGCTGAAATTAGCCGATCCTGCAGATTGAGGTTGAGTAAATGATGAGTAAACAACGCCGTTCGGATTGGTATAAGTGATCTTTACCTTTGAGAACAATGCGGTAATAGAATTACTGTAAATGGCAGTTACAGATGAAATACTGTAGTTAGGAGCTGCTACTGAACTTTGAGCTGTATTTATGTTATAGTGATACAATGTTGAATCGCCTGAAGCATCTTTAACACGCAAGCTGGCCATATACATTCCGGAAGTAGAATAGGTATGAACTGGATTTGCATCAGTTGATTCAATGCCATCACCAAAATTCCATTTGTATTGAAACGGAGAAGTACCTGAAGTTTGCTGACTAAAGGCAATTGAATTCCCGTTTACCGAATTGATGAGTATGCGCGATTGGCAGGCAACCGGACTAATAGTAACTTTAATTGGATTACATATTCCGCTAACGGTTGAACCATCATTCATATCAAGACAGGTATTGTAAATTCCGGCTGATGAATAAATGTGTGTTGGGTTTGCGTCAGTAGATGTACCACCATCTCCGAACGAC
>JBIKKW010000211.1:0-3585 GCA_044360115.1 Bacteroidia bacterium | reverse complement strand
GAAATGCCATAAAAATTAGTGCACTTGCCGAAAAAGAAGCTGCTAAATTAAAAGGTGAAGGTATTGCCTTGTTCCGTCAGGAAGTTGCTCGCGGTATGGCCGGCGCAGCAAAAGAAATGGAAGAAGCGAATTTAGATTCATCATTGATCTTATTTAGTATGTGGACCGAAGCCGTAAAGAATTTTGCACAAGAAGGGAAAGGAAATGTTATATTTTTAGATGGCAGTGTTGATGGAATGCAAAAATCAATGAAGGACATGATGGCCATGAACCAGTTAAACCAAATCAAAAATAAATAGTGTAATATAAATCAATCAAACACACGAATACCATGAAAATTAAACTTTTACTAAACCGTTCTATTATAGGCTTGTCTCTAATTACAGGCTTAACAGCATTCGGGCAGGAGAATAGAAATATCCAGCCATGTAATACTTATGCTGCTATGGAAGAAGCATTTGCTGCTAATCCTGGTTCAAGAGAGAGATATGAAGCGCTTCAAAAAACCTTATATAAAGAATATCAGGAATATTCTGCCAATCGTTCAGCTGCAAAAACGGCTGCTCCTGTTTATACAATTCCGGTAGTATTCCATATTTTACATCAAGGTGGTGCAGAAAACATTTCTGATGCTACTGTTAATGCTGCAATGGATTACATTAATAAAGATTATGCCCGCACTAATACAGACGCAAATCAAACGGCAGCGCCATTCAACACGAGTTATATTGATTCTGAGATACGTTTTGCTTTAGCAAAAAAAGACCCGAATGGTAATTGCACCAATGGTATTGTTCGTCACATTGATACAAAAACTGAGTGGAAACAAGCTAATGCACTTACTAATTACGTTTACACTTGGGATCCTACTAAATATTTGAACGTGTATATTGTAAAAAATATTGTTCCAACTAGTACTGTTACAGGTGGTGGTATTATTGTTGGTTATACTTACAAACCAAATACTTGGCCAACAGGTGCGGCACAGGATGCTATTGTTTACCGTTATGACTTTTTATCAGGCGGCGATAATCCACGTTCTTTATCACATGAAATTGGTCACTGGTTAAATTTATCGCACACTTGGGGTAATACCAATAACCCTGGTGTTGCTTGTGGTGATGATGGAATTACCGATACACCGGTTACTTTAGGTGAATTTAGCAGTTGCCCTTCTTCTTCAACCAGCGCATGTACGCAAACAAATGTTGCTATGACTGGTTTAAACAACGTTCAAAATATTATGAACTACGCTAGTTGTCCAAGAAATTTCACTACAGGACAAACAAACGCAATGCGTGCCGCATTGGTTTCATCAAACAGTGGAAGAAATAACTTATGGTCGGCCGGTAACTTAACTTTTACAGATATTAATGGTAGCGGTAACTGCGCCCCGGTAGCAGATTTTATGTCAACCGCAGCAGGTGATTACACATTATGTGCTGGTCAAACTTTAGTAACATTAAAAGATTTCTCATATAACGGAACGGTAACTTCATGGACCTGGTCGGCTACTAACGGTGCAACTTTATCAGCTGTTAACTCATCAGTTACAAATGCAACATTCCCTAATGCCGGTACCAGTGTGGTAACATTATCGGTTACAAATGGTCAGGGTTCAAGTTCTACAAGTAGAACAATTACGGTGATCAATGGTGTTGCAACTGCAACTTCAGGTTTCTCAGAAAGTTTTGAAGGATCAGGAACGCCTGCAAATTGGAACGTAATCAATGTAACCGGTGGTGTTACTTGGAACCAAACATCTAATGCTGGTTCTCAAGGCGCATTCTCGTTTATGTTAGATGGTTCGGTAAGTACAAGTTTAGCTGAAGATATTTTAGATATGCCTATTATGGATTTTGCAGCTAACCCAGGCGCATTATTAACTTTTAAATATGCTTATCGTAGAAAGAACACAACTCATAATGATGTATTTAAAGTACAATTAAGTGATAATTGTGGTGCAAGTTGGAAAGATGTTTATGCTCCTAGTGCAGCAGTATTAGCAAGTGGTTCAGGTGGAACAGGAACTGCTAACTTTATTCCAGCTGCATCTGAGTGGAAATTCCAGGATGTATCAAGTCACCCTAACTTCTTTACTTTCTCAGCTAGCTCTTCTGTTATTGGTCGTTTTTACTTCCAAGAAGCTAACGGCGGTTTTGGTAATAAATTCTACATTGATGAAGTTAATTTTGAAACACCAAATGGTGTGAATGAAATGACAGCGCATTTACGTTTGAATTTATATCCAAACCCAACAAACGGAACTGCTAAATTATCGTTTGTATTAAGTAACGATGCAAATGTAAAAGTTAGCATTGTTGATGTTACAGGTAAATTAGTATCAGCTGAAAAAGCATACAATTTAGGAGCTGGCGAGCATAGCATTTCATTAAATGAAAATGCTCAGTTACAAAAAGGTATTTACTTAGTAAATATGGAGTACAACGGAACTAAAATGGCAAGAAAATTAATTATCGAATAATAAATTGATATACTTTAAAAAGCCCACTAATTATTTAGTGGGCTTTTTTAGTTATATAGCATAGCACTTCCAATTAATTCTTAAATTTGCATCCATTACATTACATGTTTCACTTTATATTAAGAACCATACCTAGGCCAATTTTAATTCAATTAAGTTTGATATTTAGTAAGATTGCGCCAATACTTTATTACGGTAACACCTACGAAGATCCAATTAGCGGAAAAACGTACCGTAAATTTTTACCCTATGGATACAGTGGCAGAGCAAAACGTAAAAATGTTTTATGTCCAGGTAGTTTATCGTTAGAACGCCATCGTTTATTATGGCTTTACTTAAAACAAAGGACCGATTTTTTTGCCAAGCCTTATAAAATGCTGCACATTGCACCTGAACAGTGTTTTTATAAATTATTTAAGGCGCAAAAGAATTTAGAATATACCACAGGCGATTATAACAGTCCAATTGCCGATATCCATTTCGATCTGCATAATGCCCCATTTAAAGACAATACCTTTGATGTGATATTTTGTAACCACGTGCTTGAGCATGTTGAAGATGCGCAACAATGCATGAAGGAATTGCATCGTATCATGAAACCTGGAGGGTGGGGTATATTTCAGGTGCCTTTAGATACAACACGAGAAACCACATTAGAAGATAAATCGATCGTAACGGAAGAGGATCGCGAAAAGCATTATTGGCAAAAAGATCACGTGCGTTTGTTTGGTTTAGATTATAAGGATAAACTGGCAGCAGCCGGATTTAATGTTACAGTTGATGATTTTGTAAATACCATTTCGCCTGAATTACAAGAGCGTTATCGCTTACCAAAAGGGGAGATGATCTATTTGTGCAGAAAGGCCTAGTTTTCGGGTGTAGCTAAATACACACCATCTGATTCTAATCTTACTTTACGCTGACGGTATAAAACACCAATTGATTTTTTAAAGGTGGCCTTGCTCATTTTAAATACACGCTCAATTTCTTCTGGCGAACTTTTATCGGTAAGATTCATAAAGCCATTATGTTCGTTTAGGTAATTCAATATCAGATCCGTTGAAGAAAGAACATTTTTAAAACCAATTGGCTGCAAGCTC
>JBIKKW010000085.1:0-12876 GCA_044360115.1 Bacteroidia bacterium | reverse complement strand
TGTCTTTAAGCAACTCCACACTTTTAAAACTATTAGAAGCTACAGCATATCCTTTAACATCTTCAGCCGTGAGTGGATTCAATTCGAAATACAATTTTCCACCGGTATTCAAATTGGATATGGAAAAATCAATGATGCGTTTATAGAACACAATGGCATCATCACTTTCAACAAACAAAGCCAAATGCGGCTCATGATCCTTCACATTCTCATGGATCTGTTCTTCCTCGCTTCTTTTAATATAAGGTGGGTTACTTACTATAAGATCGAACATTGGCAGATCAGAAGGTAATTTTAATGCATCGGCATTAATAAAGTTCACACTGGCCTTATGTTTTTGCGCGTTTAATTTGGCAACATTTAATGCATCATTGCTTATATCACATGCCCACATATCTATTGAAGGCAACATCAATTTTAAAGTGATGGGAATGCATCCACTTCCGGTTCCAATATCAAATGCGCGAATTGCTTTATCCTTATTCTCATTGATGATCAGGTCAACTAACTCCTCAGTTTCAGGGCGCGGAATAAGTACCGACCCTGTAACATCAAAATCGTATTTGTAAAAATAAGCTTTCCCTAAAACATACTGTAAAGGTTTAGCAGTGGCTAATTCTTTTGCAGCATCATAGATCAATATCAATTCGCTTTGATTCAAATTCTCGTCCTGCTTCTTTAACATGTCTTCGCGCGTAAAGCCTGCATAAAATTCAAACACACGAAATGTCAATTCATCTATTTCCTCTTTAGAATATAATTGAGTTAATTCTTTATGAAAAAATGATACAAGATCCTTTACCTTATTGGTAGCAATGCGCATATTACTCGGAGATCAATTTAAAAGAAAATGTTTGTGTTTCTGTTCGTATTGAAACAAACAGTAAACCTTTATAAGCAGCGATATTTTCTTTCGTGAACATGATCTCATTTCCATTAAACTCCGTTTGATACAACAACCTACCGGTTACATCATAAAGTTTTATCTCACCATGATGAACTTCACTCAAAGCGACCTTAAATTGATTAGAGAAAGGGTTAGGATAAATTTTTATTCCTTCATTCAAACTATTTATTTTATCACCTGTGAATATTGTACAAAGCATTGCCCCCATCCCATCGAGTTTACCATAACCATAAACATTATTTGGTACAGCACCTGTGAATCCATCCGTAAAAGCACAATTCATAATAGCCTGTTTAACTTGTTGATGATTGGCATTTGGAAATGCTTGCAAATAAAGTGCTGCCAAACCAGCAACAACCGGAGCCGATGCAGATGTTCCTCCTCCCTGCACATGCATGCTTCCTTGCGCAACAGCACTTGGTAAATTTGTAACTAAATTACTTTGCATTCCTAATGCCATGGCACTAAAAACATTTGCACCGGTTGCAACCACATCGGGCTTAATTATGTTTTTGCGTGTTGGTCCACCACTGCTTGTTTCCTTGATTTTTCCGGCTACCTCCGCACTTGTTTGCAAAGTATTATTTACATCGTACCACTTGTTCAAATTAATGTAATTACCTACTGTTATAACTTCATTACTGCACTGAAATCCCGAAACAATGGTAGAAATGGTATCCGGCATAACATGATACATCATTTGAGGATAAAGTGTTGATGTTGGCAAGGCGGTGCTGATCAAGTCGAAATTCCAGGCATCGTGTTTGCCGTTCCCTTTGCTTTCAATTCGCCATTTATAATTAATTGAATCGGCTTTGATGTAATAAAACAATTCATAAACGCCGGATGAATTGATACTGGCATTTGTTTTTACAATTCCAATGCGTTTGTTATTGTATTTTAATGTATCAACTTTTTGTCCTTGCAAGGCGTAATTATAGGCTTGAAATGGTATACGACCAAGATCATTAAAATTACCGCGATTAACACCAATACTGAACTGAACATTTTTGATGTCATTTGTATCTGCATAAGTATAATAATAAAGATCGCTCGTATTATTAGTGAACCAGGTGAATAATGTATCAGTCGTAGTTAAGTTGGTTTTTACATGGTATTTGATATTTCCTGCGTTTCCGGCTGCAGCTACTAATACTCGTCCGTTTTGCGCCAGCAGCAAATTATTGATCAATTGTGATTGCAGATCGGTAGCATCATGACTTCCATAGTAATCGCCAACACTGGCATTAATAACGCATGGTTTACCTGCCGCTGTAGCCTTGTTAAAAATATACTGGATGGCATCTGAAAAAATTGAATTGTTGGAATTAAAATTTATTGCCACCACAATAATATCCGCTTTCGAAGCAATACCTTCGTGTTTGCCGTTGGCTAATCCGTTTCCGGCCGCAGTACCAGTTACATGCGTTCCATGTCCGTAATTTGCAAGATCGTTATGTGTACACACACTTGCATTGATCTGCGCAGCCGTCCATTCAATCCCATAATTAAATGGTTGTGGGATGGTTGAGCCCGTTGATTGATTTTGATCCCAAAGGAATTGCACGCGGGTATTACCATTTGAATCCTTAAAATCAGGGTGATTAAAATCTATACCCGAATCAATTATTCCCATGATCACACCACTTCCATCGTAAGCCTGAGTTAATGGCGCCAAGCCTTGCTTTACGGGTTTTATCCTGTTCTTTACAACCATGGTATCGTTCATCAACTTCAAACGCGATGGATGGAATTCAATGAACTGAATGTAATTTTTATCGATCAATTTTGATAAGGCGGAAGCTGATGCCTTAACAGCGGCAATATTGCCGGCATAATATTTTACCTTGATCCCTAAATTGGTTTCATCACGCAACAGCGCCTCCATATTACCTTGAATGAATACATCCAATTCCTGAGGTGTTAGTTGCTCGTTTTGAATATACTTTAACCAACTATTACACTTATTTTGTGAAAAGCTGTAAAATTGGATCAGAAATAAGAATATTACCGTAATTTTAGACATTATAATATCTTCTAAATTACAAAAAAATTCAAAATAAGTTGTTAAGATACTGCATCATATTTATGTTAAACATTTATTGCTTTTGTTCAATGGCACAAGCAGATAGTGTTTTGGTGAACGATATCAATTTTTTAAATGAAGGGTTATTTGTTTCACATCAGGATCTCAGACATAATAATGCCATTGGTAAAGAAAAGATCATTACAAACATTGACAGGGAAGCAATTGACTTTTACAACAAACTAACCGGAACAGAGATCATTAAATACACTTTAGGGAGCAGCACTTATACACTTGAAACAAAAAATATTTGGGGATACATTCAAAACAAAACGCTTTTTTTAAACTATAATGGCAAATTTTATCGCGTGCCTATTTTTGGTGCCATTAGTTATTTTGCAGGAATTGTTGAAGTAACGGGTTATTACAATGGCGTATACGACCCCATGTTTGGTGCAGCTGGCGGAAGAGCCATTAAAACCAATGAGCTAAGCGAATTTTTAATGTATTACTTCAACGGAAAAGTATCAACCTTTGATATGGATATGCTGGACTCGATCCTATCAAAAGACGAAGTTGTATACAAAGAGTTTAAAAGCTTAAGCAAACGTAAAAGAACCAAACAAGCATCACGTTTTATTCGGATGTATAACGAAAGACATCCTATTTATTATTTAAAATAAAAGCCCCACTTTTTGGCGGGGCTTTTTAATTATTCCTTTATAAACTTAGTGGTTCGTTTGTCAATCCTTATGAGATAAACGCCTTTTGGAAGATCACTCACATCTAATTTTAATGAAGCATCTTTTTTATTCACCTGTATCCTTTTACAAACCTGTCCTATATTATTAAACACTAAAACCTCCTCTGTATTAAATGCAGAATTCACGTTAATGTTAAGCTGACCATTGGTTGGATTAGGATACAAGGCAATTAGATTCTCAAACTCTTGTTCACTTAATCCGCTTTGAATACAAGTTGGAGTTAAAGTGGTGGTTTGACCACAACGCCATTGTGAATATGGAATTCCGGTAGATGAACTCCAGGCAAGAAAAGCATTATGTTTTTGTGTTATTGTTTTCCACGCTATCTTACCTTGAGATACCATCACATTTATAGAATCGATTACACGTGATAACTCATAACGTATTTTAAAAGTTGGTGTTACTGTGCTTGTACCGAAATCTTTAAAGTTGATCATCAAATTACCGTTGTAAAATTTGTTTGCAGGATACGTGCCATTACAGATTTTAGTAGCCTCTGAACGTATCTCGGCAATCATTGAATTTACATTTGTTGTTGGCGTTAAAACCCATCCACAGCCATTGCCTTGCAACCAAACAGTTTGGCCCGGATCGTGGCAATAAAAATCTACAGAATCTGTTTTTCCTCTCGGTTTCCAAGAACCATAATTATTAGCGTCATTTTGATGAGGCGGTATACTTCCAGCTCCCCAAATAACATCAGCTTTCCAGGAATAAGTTGGTGTGTTTTGTGCTGTGATGGTTGTTGTATATGGAATCCAATCTCCTGCAGTATATGTAGCCGGTGGTGGCGTTAAATTCAAATAAACAAAGCCCCCAACGTTTTTACTGGAAGTTGCACCCGTTAAATTAATAGAGTAACTAACATCGGCAATATTGTAAAGTGTGGTTGGCTTAAACCTCGGATCAATTTCAACAACGCCACTGGGTGTTCCACCCAATTTGTTAGCATACTCTAAAATATCATTGGTACTGGTTGCTGCAGACTCTAAATTTAAAGACCCAATTACAAAACCAGGAAAGGTTTGTAAATTATACTTTGCATTCTTTGCATGAACCAGATCAACAATTTTTCTTAGTGTATCTCTAACAGGATTGAAATTTGTTGTAGTTGTATAAACTTCCTGAGGTTCGTTGTGTGAACTAATGCTGAAATAAAGCGTAGGTGTTGGTACCTGACCAAAAGTTGTTGCTGTTAAACACAAACAGATCAGGCTTAAATAAATTTTCTTCATATAAATAATATTTATATTAAAGATAATAAAATTTTATAACCTTCAAATTTCTCCGGTAACGCCTAATCCGAATAACGAAAAATCATATTTAACGGGGTCTTTTTTATCCAATGTCCTCAAAACACCGGTGATCTCTTCTACCGCAGTCCAATCATTTTGTTTCCGTTTTAGTAAGCCTAACTTTCTGCTAACATTTCCGGTATGCACATCCAAAGGCAAACATAATTGCGCAGGCTTTATCTTTTTCCAAATCCCAAAATCAACATGATTCTGATCACTTCGCACCATCCACCTCAAATACATACACAAGCGTTTGGCCGAAGAATTCTTTAGTGGGTTCGAAACATGCTTCTCTGATCTTATCAGATGTTTCACCTCAAAAAACACATCCCTGAAATAAACGATGCTTTGCTTAATATCTGTATCCGATGGAGCTATCCCCTTCGAAAAAACAGTCTCCAAACCGCCATGCTTCAAATAAATATTTTGAAGTGAGCGAATAAAAAAGGTACAATCTGATCCATTGAAAGTGCGATGTACAAAGGTTTGCAATGTTTTAAGATCTTTGGCAGAATGTTCCATTACAAATTCATGTGGCGAGTTGCCCATCATAGCCATTAAATTTGTGGCGTTCTTAATGATCGACTTTCGGTTACCCCAGGCAATTGTGGCTGCCAAAAAACCGGCGATCTCAACATCTTCTTTTTTATGAAATAAATGCGGTATTAAAACAGGGTCATTCTCAATAAAATCAATGGTATTGAATTGGATGTATTTCTCTTCCAACAAATCTATGACCTCTTTTTTGATCTTAATTGTCTGCATCCAGATCCAAATTTTTTAATTTAGGATTCGCTTTATGAATTCCTAATACCACTAAAATTGTCATGGCGCCACCAAATATAATGGATGGAACCAAACCTAAGAACCTTGCCGCTAAACCACTTTCAAACGCACCTATCTCATTGCTCGATCCAATAAAAATACTATTAACGGCACTTACTCTGCCACGCATGTGATCCGGTGTCATCAATTGCAAAATACTATGCCGTACCACAACACTAATATTATCGAATGCACCGGTTAAAAACAACATAAAAAACGCCAACCAATAATTTGTACTCAAGGCAAACAAAATAGTAAATAAGCCAAAGGCGGCTACCGACCATAATAAAGCAACGCCCGCTTTTTTTCCGGGTGGTTTAACAGACAGAATCAAGGCCATTACAACAGCGCCAATAGCAGGCGCGGTTCGCAATAATCCGTAAGCTTCGGGTCCTAAACCAAGTACTTTATCTGTAAAAGCAGGAATGAGTGCCACCGCACCGCCAAATAGAACAGCAAACAGATCTAACGACAATGCACTTAAGATCATTCTGTTCTTAAACACAAAGTTCAATCCAACTTTCATACTTTGCAAAAGCGACTCTGCTTTTTCGGGCACAAACTTTTGCTCATACTTGATCGCTAATATGAAAAGTAGCGCCAAAAAATAAAAAAGGATATCCAATAAATAACACCAATCTGAATGCAACTCATTTCTAAATCCATAGATCAATCCCGATATAACCGGACCAATAATGGCGCCGATGTGCCAGGCTGTGCTATTCCAAGTAGCTGATTGGGTATATAAATTACGTGGAATTAAAGCAGACATAAATGGTTGAACACTGGCTGCCAAAAAAGAGCGAATGATACCAAAAACAAATACGATGGCAAATAAGGCTGCTAATCCAAAAGATCGCAGGAATGTTACAAAGGGTGCGCTATTTAAATAAAGTGCAATGGCACCGATCAACAACAAGCTTATTCCAACAAGTATGATCCGTTTTCTGTTTAACAGATCGGCATAATGCCCACTAAAAAAAGAAGTGATGATAAAGGGTATCGCCTCTGCCAAACCGATCATCCCCAAAACAAATTCCTCTTTTGTAAACTCATAATACACTTGCAAATTAATGGTGCTCATTTGAAGTTGTATGCCGAGTGTAAGAAAAAAGCGAGCTAAAATAAAGTAGCGGTATTCTTTAATTTGAAATATTGAAAGTGAAGCGTTATTAAAAATACCCATAGTGTACTGCAAATTTATTTATAATTTTTATCTTAGCGTTACTTTGGAAACAAAAGTGAAACATATTTCAATTAAATCACTTGCTGAAGATGACCGTCCGCGTGAAAAACTCATTCAGCTTGGCAGGCAACATTTAAGCGATGCTGAACTACTGGCAATTATTTTGGGTTCGGGTAGCACCACCGAAACCGCCATACAACTTGCCCAACGTATTTTACATGAAAACAAAAACGATATTGATAAGCTGGCCAAACTTTCGTTGAACGAACTTAAAAAGTACAAAGGCGTTGGTCCGGCTAAAGCGGTTAATATTGCAGCCGCTTTTGAATTGGGACGAAGAAGAAAGGACAAAGAAAGTTTGGAGCTCAGCAAAATTGGCTCAAGTAAAGATGCTTATAACATTTTAAATTTAAAGTTAGCCGATTTGCCACACGAAGAATTTTGGATGCTCTTATTGAATAGAGCTAACAAAGTAATTAAGATGGAAAGCATAAGTAAAGGTGGAATTAGCGGCACAGTGGTGGATGTAAGACTTGTATCTAAATCGGCAATTGAGCACAACAGCAGTAGTGTTATTTTGGCGCATAACCATCCGAGTGGAAATTTAAAACCAAGCGAGCAAGACATTGCGATCACAAAGAAAATAAAAGAAGCCTTAAAACTTTTTGATATTAATTTATTTGACCACCTGATCATTGGCGAAAAACAGTACTTTAGCTTTGCCGACGAAGGCCTTATTTAATTCATGGAAAAAACATTAGATAACCCAAAAACCATTAGAGCCTGGACATTTTATGATTGGGCAAACTCAGTATTTCCTTTGGTAATTAATTCAGCCATCTTTCCGGCATTTTTTGAATATCAAACTACACATGATACGGTTGGTAATGTTGTGAACAGCGATATTACTTTAGGTGGATTGGTTTTTAAGAACACTGAATTATATTCTTACTTTGTTTCACTGGCATTATTGATCGTTTGCTTTACTGCACCTTTACTATCCGGTATTGCCGATTATAAGGGCAACAAAAAACGATTCTTAGCGCAATTTTGTGTGATAGGTTCTTTTTCGTGTGCCGGTTTATTTTTCTTTGATAAAGACCATATTGTACTTTCGATGCTACCTTTTTTAACCGCTACGGTTGGTTATTGGGGCAGTTTGGTGTTTTACAATGCTTATTTGCCTGAAATTGCGAGTGTAGATATGCAAGATAAAGTTAGTGCCCGCGGTTTTGCTTTAGGTTATTTGGGGAGCTCCATATTACTGATCATTAATTTAATTTTTATTCTTACAAAAACCTTTTCAAATTTATTTGACATGCCGGGTTTAGATGCCCGCATAGCGCTTGTAACAGTTGCGTTGTGGTGGTTTGGATTTGCACAATACACACTGCGATCATTACCTAAAGGAAAAGCACGTCACCAAAAAGAAGGCAATGAACGCATTTTTTTGAAGGGATTTAAAGAGCTTAAGGGCGTATTTAAAGAATTAAAAAATCAATTAGCTTTAAAACGCTTTTTACGTTCCTACTTTTTTTACAACATGGGCGTGCAAACCGTAATGTATATGGCAACTTTATTTGCTGCAAAGGAAATAGATTGGCCAGATGAGAATTACAAAAAAACAGCATTGATCATTAGTATTTTATTGATACAATTTCTTGGTATCGCAGGTTCATTTTTATTTTCATGGATATCTTCAAAAATTGGAAACTTAAAAGCCCTATCCATTGCCATTTTCATTTGGATTGTTATTTGTGTTTGTGTGTTCTTGTTCATACACACACCTATACAGTTTTATTGTATTGCGGCAAGTGTTGGATTAGTAATGGGAGGAATACAGGCATTATCAAGAAGCACCTATTCAAAATTATTACCTGAAACGGAAGACCATGCCAGTTACTTCAGTTTTTTTGATGTGTCTGAAAAAATTGGAATTGTATTGGGTACCTTTAGTTTTGGTTTTATTGAAGGATTAACAGGCGATATGCGTCAATCTGTTTTAGCGTTGATCACCTTTTTTGTGGTGGGCTTTGTGCTTTTATTCTTTGTTCCAAAGGTAAAAACATTAAGCTAAACATTATTTATCTTTTATGATCAAATAATTTTTGTTCTCGCCTACTCGCCATCCGGTTAGTTTTTCTATTAAATGAAGGAACTTTAATTTAAAACCGATCTTAACCTTATTCTTATCATACACAAAACGCCAGTTGGCTTTAGCAATGCGATTGGCATAAACCGAAGGGTGTGTGCCTTTATATTCTTCTAAAAGATCAATATTACTGTAATCAAACTCCTCAACTACCGGAATATTTTTTTTCATCCACTCATCATCATGCCACATTTTATGAAAATTTTCCTGTTTGGCTTGCTGAGCCTTTGGCGACTTAACCCAACCATAGTGATAGATGCTGGCGTTTATCTTTTTGACTTTGAGTTTTTCATTTGATCGGGTTCTAAAGCCTTGTGCATCTTTGTACGAACGAATAGTCTTATTATTTTTGATCACTCTGATCTCTTTGCTATACCATCTTCTGCCAATACCTATGTAATTGTAATGTCCGTAAAAATGTTTGTAATCAAATAATAAGCCCTGAATAGTTTTGTCATCCTTATATTTGATCATCGCCTCTTTAATTGCCGGCAGATCATTTTCATGAACACACTCATCCGATTGAATATAAAAACACCAATCGGTATCATCTGAAATGGCATCAAATACTTTATTAGTTTCAATAGAAAGTACCAATCCTCCTTCTCGCTTTTGATCATCCCAAACGGTTTCCATGATCTTTATTTTAGGAGAACTAATTGATCGTATCAACTGCAAGGTTTCATCATCACTGTTACCAACACCTACAATAAATTCATCACAAATAGGCAAAATACTTTGTATCGCTTCCAAAACGGGGTAATCGAATTTGATCGCATTTCTGATGATAGTGAAACCTGTAACTTTCATACTTTTTAAATTAAAACGGATAACCAATACCAAAATTCATAACGGTTTGTCGCCATGGTTTTTTGTCAAAAGTGAATCTATCCCCTTCTTTATATTTTGGATCTTTAATTGGAGCTGCAAAATCAAAACGCAAGATCAGGAACTCCAGATCCCAACGAATTCCAATACCACCGCCAATTGCAATTTGCTTATAAAACTCATCTACTTTAAACTCACCATCGGGTTTATCCAATGCTTTTTCTAAACGCCAAATATTTCCCGCATCGGCAAACAAAGCACCATAAAAAGATTTGATCACATGAAATCTGTATTCCACATTTCCTTCCAATAAAAGGTCACCTATCTTATCAAAACGTGTTGGACTATTGGATGGGTCGTATCCACCCGGACCCAGTGTTCTGGCACGCCAGGCTCTGATACTGTTTGGTCCACCACTGAAAAAACTTTGCTCATAAGGCAAAACATTTAAGTTAGCTAATGTTTTTCCGATACCTCCTGCCAAGCGATAAACAACTTTACTGCGTTTGGTAATTGGTAAATAAAAACGGTATTCAAGTTCAGCCTTTAAAAAATGAGCGAAAGGCACATTTAATATGGTATAACGCCCCATCGTATCCTTTGGTGCTCCGCGTAAATTGTAAATTCCACGCAAAATGTTGCCTGATGACATTACTCTGCAGTGAACATAGTTAATGGGTTTGTTGCTGGTTAAAATATTTTCTTTTGAAGTGTAGGTTACACCAAACTTTGTAAGGGTTGTAATGTGATCAATAAATGAATTCAATAAGAAGGCATCATTTAACTTTTTAAGCTCTTGCTCAAAACCACCAAACAATTTAGCGCGTACCATGTAAATTTCAAATGGTACTGCTTCGTATTTGAACAATCTATTTCTCGATCGAAAGGATAGTCCGTTCTCAATACTAGCAATGTTTCTAACAAACTCCGAGCGGGCCTGGTAGTTCAACGATGTTTTTACAAATGTACGAGGAGCCATCTCGTTTTTAAATGGCAATAACGAGAAAGGGAAAAATGCTCGTGGTACCGAAAAACTAAACTCTGGTCCGAATTGAAAGGTGTTAAACAACTGCTGAATTTTACTTAACGAAGTGAAATCACCAGACTTATCATTATTAAACTGCGATTGTGCAGTGAGTGCGCCTTGTAATTTTAATTGTATGATCTCACCTCCCTTAAATAAGTTTCGGTTCTGATAGATCAAACTTCCATCTATTCCAAGGTTACCAAAGGTATTGATCCCTTCTGTTTCAGCGGTGATGGATTGCTTAATGAGCGGTGTACAAATAATATAACAATCCAGTCTCGATGGGAATTCATCACTTCTATAGAACTGAATGGTCACACCTTTAAAGATCCCTAATCCCAACAAACTTTTAAAAGTAGCTTCAGCAGTATCTCTAATAAACAAAGTACCCTTCCTTAATTTTATAAAATCGGCTAACAAAGCAGGTTTGTATTTAAGTGGTTGGTTATGTAAAAATTTGTACTCCATACCTTTTACCATGGTGGTATCGGAAAAGGCAACATCCTTTATGTTTCCAAAAACAGGCTCAGTGATCACATAAATTTCATTGATCTTAAATTTGGTGTGATTTACATATACAATTGAATCGTTAGTGCTGCTATAGTTGCGGGAAAATTGATGAAGAATTAATTCAACTGAAACACCATTACCGGCATAATTACTATCTACGTTATAATTGATATAAGCATTTTCAAAATAATAGTAACCTTTATTGAGCAACAACTTTGTGATGCGCATACGTTCATCCTGCAAAACCTGAGCATCATAGCGTTGACCTCTTTTTATTAAACAATGCACCGTATCATTATAAAATATTTCCGCAATACGTTTATCTTCTAAAACATAGGTGAGGCGGTTCACAATATAGGGTTCACGTGGCTGTATCTGATAGGTGACCTCGGCCTTTTGTTTGCGCACCTTTCCAAATCTGTTTAAAGGATTAAAATCCACACACCAATCTACCCTGCTATTAAAATAACCTTTACCAAACAAAAACATGCGCAATTGTTGTGCTGTTTGATTGGCTAAAGCAGTATCTAAAACAATGGGGGCCTCGCCAATACCTCGCAAATTCTCTCGCCAGGTAGGCTCATCTTTACTTAATAACTTAGGAGGAATTGGCTCTTTGCCTTTTTTTTCACGCTCCTCATTCTTTACATTTGATCTTTGAATACGCTTAGCGTTTTGCTTATCATATTCCAGATCTCTTTTTTCTTTGTGAACATGAATGATGGAATCGTTGAACATATTGTACCATCCTACAAAGAATGGAAAGAGACCAAAGAACTTTCTGTTTGGCTTTTGACGTAAAAAGGCTTCAAATTCTTCTGCAGGAATCTTCGTAGATCTTATACCATCAATATGATTTTTTTCAAGCAGATATTGGTCTTTTTTTAATCGGCGAGCGGTATTACAAGAAGTTAAAGTAAGAAAGGCAATAAAAACAACTAAATGTGCGCGGCCTAACTGAATAAATATTTTCTCAACAAAAAACAATACTTTAACTTTACAATGTAGCGAATTTAACGCTAAATTATGATTAGTAAAAGTCAAATAAAACATATTAAAGCGCTACATACTAAAAAGCATCGCGAAGAAGAACAAGCCTTTATTGTAGAAGGCATTAAGTCGGTAATGGAGATCGTAAATGAAAACCCAAAACTGATCCGAGAGATATTTGCGACGGAACAGTTTATCACAACCAATCATATTGCACTAACAAAAGCAAACATCACATACCATAGTGTAACTGAAAAAGAATTGTTACAGATCAGTCAATTAAGCAACCCCAATGATGCCCTGGCTGTTTGCAATTATTTTGAACACCTATCTGATGATCTTAATTTAGATACACAATTCTCTTTT
>JBIKKW010000210.1:0-3597 GCA_044360115.1 Bacteroidia bacterium | reverse complement strand
ATCTGATAGACCTAAGAACATTAGCGCCATTGGATGTGGAGACCATTTACGCATCGGCTAAAAAAACCGGACGAGTTTTTGTATTGCATGAAGATACATTGACCGGTGGAATAGGTGGAGAGATCGCTTCATTGATCACCGAAAATTGTTTTGAATATCTGGATGCGCCTGTAATGCGCGAAGGAAGTTTAGATACGCCGGTTCCAATGAATGTAGATCTTGAAAATAATTTCTTACCAAAAGAACGTTTCAAAGAGAAGTTGATGAAGCTTTGGAAGTACTAGGGATAGGCAGGAAGCAGGAGGCAGTTGGCAGTTGGCAGGGAGCAGGAGGCAGGAGGCAGGAGGCATTGGGCAGCAGGCAGTTGGTAGGAGGAAGTTAGAAAGTTAACAAGTTAGAAAGTTCTGAATTAAGTATAAGGAGTAAGTATAAGAAGAAAGATGCAGGAAGCAGCTGGCAGTTGGAAGAGAGCAGTAGGCAGTTGGTAGAAATAAAAAGTCATACTGAGCGGAGTCGAAGTATGGCTCGAAATAACAAACTCGAAACCCCAAACACGAAATAAATAACACGAAATAAATAACTCGAAATAAAAAACATCAAACCCCATGATAAAAGTAGGTCAAGTATACACACACGAATTTCAATTCTCACAGGAGGAAGTAAATCAATTTGCGCAAGTAACTGGTGATAAAAATCCGGTACATACCGATGCGGAGTATGCAGCAAAAACCATGTTCAAACGCCCAATTATGCATGGCATGTTAAGCGCATCTTTATTCAGTAAAGTGTTTGGTACCTTATTTCCGGGCGAAGGAACCATTTACCTGAAGCAATCCCTTTCATTTTTACGCCCTATGTATGTTGATACACAATATGAAGCAGTGTTTACGGTAAAGGAAGTTACCATTGAACGTAACAGAGCTGTGGTAGAAACAGTTATAAAAGATAAATCAAGTGGCGCTATTTGCACAAGCGGCGAAGCTACGGTGATGAATACCGAAAAGATCAAATAAGCTATTCGACCAAAAGCGGGTATTAGCTTGTTAATACATTTGAATTATTAATAAAAACGATTATTTTTACCGTCTTAACAAAAAATTATGGAACAAAATCAGGTTCAGAGTGGACATCCAAAAGGACTTTATGTACTTTTTATTACAGAAATGTGGGAGCGTTTCAGTTATTATGGAATGCGTGCCATTTTCGTATTATTTTTAACAAAGGCTTTGCTTTATGATAAGGCATTTGGTTCAGATATCTACGGAAGTTATACAGGCTTAGTTTATTTAACGCCATTAATTGGTGGTTACATGGCCGATAGATATTGGGGTAACCGTAAATCGATCATTGTTGGTGGTATCATGATGGCCATTGGTCAGTTCTTTATGTTCCTTGCTGGTTCGTTCTATCAAAATGTTGATCTGGCTCGTATCATTATGATGGGTGGTTTAACTATGTTGATCATAGGTAACGGTTTCTTTAAGCCAAACATTTCTACAATGGTGGGTCAGTTATATCCAAAAGGCGATAAGCGTGTGGATTCGGCTTTCACTATATTTTACATGGGTATTAACTTAGGCGCGTTCTTCTCGCCATTAGTTTGCGGATATTTAGGTGATACCGGAGATCCTGGTGATTTCAAATGGGGCTTTTTAGCAGCATGTTTTGGTATGATCATCAGTTTGATCTTATTCATCTCTTTAAAAGATAAATACATTGTTACTCCTGAAGGTGAAGCAATTGGTGCAAAGCCAAACAAGGCTCGTGAAACTACGGATATCGATTCTACACAAGAAGTAAAATCGGAGTTCACACAAGGTCAGATCTTAACCTGGTTAGGTATTGAGGTGGCTTTATTCTCTTTATTCATGTTCTTGGGCCAAGGGGTTATTGGTTCATTCATCTTCTCATTATCAATTGCAGCTCCCGGATTTATTATTTCAGATAGAAGCTTAACCAAGGTTGAAAAGCAACGTATTTGGGTAATTTACATTGTGGCGTTTTTTGTTATTTTCTTCTGGGCAGCGTTTGAGCAAGCAGGTGCGGCTTTAACGTTCTTTGCGGCAGAACAAACTGACAGAACCATGTTTGGAACTGAGATCCCGGCAAGTTATTTCCAATCGGTTAACGCAGTTGCTATTGTTATTTTCGCGGGTATATTCGTAGCGCTTTGGGGTTTCTTGGGCAAACGTAATATGGAGCCTGCTAGTCCGTACAAACAAGCTATTGGTTTATTTTTATTAGCTGTTGGTTACGTTGTAATTGCTGCAGGTGTTAAAGGAATTGATCCTTCAACCAAAGTAAGTATGATGTGGTTATTGAGTTTATATGTGATCCACACCTTTGGTGAATTATGTTTATCGCCAATTGGTTTATCAATGGTAAATAAATTAGCGCCTGTAAAATTTGCTTCATTGTTAATGGGTGTTTGGTTCTTATCAACTGCATCGGCAAATAAATTTGCAGGTACTTTAAGTTCGTATTATCCTGAGACGATGTTAGTAGCTTCTGCCATTGAGCAAGAGCAAACAGCTAAAGGTGTTGAGATATGCGCTAAAATGGATAAGGCTGAAGATATCAATGGTACAAAGTACGTGAGTATCGACCTTATTAACTTAGATGGTTTTAAAGATAAAACTGTAAAAGAGCAGGTTGTAAAAAGCATTTTTGCAAACTCCATCATTAAAGAAAAATCATTTATTGGTTACAAGATCAATGATCTGTATTCTTTCTTTATGTTGTTTGTGATCATGGCCGGTGTGGCCTCTGTGATCTTATTCTTCTTATCAAAGAAGTTATTGGCCATGATGCATGGTGTAAGGTAATTTTTTCACTTAATTATAAATTAAAGCCTCGTTCATTCAACGGGGCTTTTTTTATGATCGTTATGCTGTCCCGATGTTTCGGGATTGATTCAGCATCTCAGTACTAATGGATGGAGAACTGAGATTCCGAAACAAGTTCGGAATGACACTAGGCTCAAAATAGATGTTACTATGCGACTCGTCATGCTGAAATCGTTTCAGCATCTCAGTACTAGAATCAGCATCTTATTACTAATGGTTGGAGAACTGGGACCCTGAAACAAGTTCAGGGTGACTTTACTAGAGATTAAGTTTTTTAATTCGTGATCGTCATGCTGTCCCGATTGCTATCGGGATGGATTAGTCATGCTGAAATCGTTTCAGCATCTCAGTACTAGAATCAGCATCTTATTACTAACGGATGGAGAACTGAGACCCTGAAACAAGTTCAGGGTGACACGTAGGCTTTTTTATTTCTTAAACTTTTATCCCTTCTGTTTGTTCTTGAGTCATGAGAACTACAGTAATAGTTGGTGCCAGTTCGGGAATAGGTGAGTGTTTGGCCAAATTATTAATGGATCAAGGCCAACAGGTAATTTCTATTTCCCGTAATCAACCAAATGTAAATGTTACAAAGCATTATACTTACGATGTATTAAGCGAAACACCCTTTCCTGAATTGGATATGCCAATTGATGGCTTGGTGTATTGTCCGGGTTCCATCAATTTAAAACCTTTGCGTGGTTTAAAAGAAGCTGATTTTTTGGCAGACCTTAAATTAAATACACTGGGC
>JBIKKW010000084.1:0-12950 GCA_044360115.1 Bacteroidia bacterium | reverse complement strand
AGCGTATCACTTCTACTAAAAAAGGTTCAATTACATCGGTACAAGCGGTATACGTACCTGCCGATGACTTAACTGACCCGGCTCCTGCAACAACCTTTGCTCACTTAGATGCTACAACTGTATTAAGTCGTAAGATCGCTGAGTTAGGTATTTATCCTGCGGTAGATCCATTGGATTCAACTTCACGTATCTTATCTCCTTCAGTTATTGGAGAAGCGCATTACAACTGTGCTCAACGTGTGAAAGGTATCTTACAACGTTATAAAGAATTACAGGATATCATTGCCATCTTAGGTATGGATGAGTTAAGTGAAGAAGATAAATTGATCGTTCACCGCGCTCGTCGTGTGCAACGTTTCTTATCTCAACCATTCCACGTAGCTGAGCAATTTACAGGTTTAAAAGGTGTATTAGTGCCGATCGAAGAAACCATTAAAGGATTTAATATGATCATGGATGGTAAAGTAGATGAGTATCCTGAGGCTGCCTTTAACTTAGTAGGTTCAATTGACGATGCTATAGAAAAAGGTAAGAAGATCTTAGCAGAAAGCAAATAATTAGATAATTTGATGATTAGCTGATTTGATAATTGATCAGCTAATTATCTGATCATCTCATCAACTAATTAATATTATGAAACTAGAAATAATTACACCGGATAAAAAAGTTTACGAAGGCCAAGTGAAATCAGCAATTTTCCCTGGTGCCGAAGGAAGCTTTGGTGTATTGAATAATCACGCGGCAATGATCAGTACTTTAAAGGCCGGAAAAATAGAAGTGATCGAAGAGAGCAACGATAAAAAAGAATTTGTGATAAAAGGTGGCGTTGCAGAAGTGAAGAACAATAACGTGATCGTTTTAGCAGATTAAGGATCAGAAAAATTATTATTCATAAAAAAGCCCTTGAGAAATCAAGGGCTTTTTTTGTGTAAAAAATAAGGAGGTAATATGTTTTGAAACAAGCTTATTTGTGATCTAAAATAAAACTATTAGCCACACTCAACTGCCTGTTGAATTTTCTTTTTTTGTCTTCATGCGGTGCCATTCTTTTATCAATGTCTTTTATCATTTTAATAACTTCCGATATAAATGGACCTTTGTTTAACATTACACATTCAGCTCTAACCGATTTAACAGCATCTGAAACTTCGGCTCTGGTTGCAACACCTTTTTTTGCAAGATTTTCAAGTACTTGTGTTGCCCAAATAACAGGAAGGTGCGCTGCTTCGGCAAGCCACATGATCTCTTCCTGAACTTCCGCAATACGTCTGTAACCTATTGCAACTGCTAAATCACCACGTGCTATCATAACACCACAATTTTTAAAGCGCATGGCTTCTAAAATTAAGTGAGGTAAATTAGAGAAAGCTTCTTTTGTTTCAATTTTTAAAATGATCCCTATTTCGGTGTTTTTTAATTTGGTTAAAATCGAACGAAGCTTTGAAATATCTTCTTTGTTTTGTACAAACGAATAGCCAACCATATCCGCGTGTTTGGCAATGAACGGAAGGTTTTTTAGATCATCTTTTGTGAGCGCCGGTATTGAAAGTTCGCTTTCAGGGAACATTATTCCTTTTTCACTTTTTAATTTATAACCCTCTTCAGGTACATGCGTAAGTTTTATAAGTAGAAAATTCTTTTCCTTTAATACTACTACTCCTCCTAGTTTTCCGTCATCAAACCAAACAGATTCGCCTTGATTCACAAAGTCTGAAATTTCAGGAGTTTCAATACTTATTTTTGCGGCAACATCACCTCCAAATGCTTGCTCATTTTTAGTTAGAGCAATAAACTCGCCGTTGAATAATTTAACGTAGGTGTTGTTGTTTTTATCTTTTTTAAGTTTTTTACTGCCATGGTAAATTGTTTTGATCCTTAATTTAGGCCCTTCGAGGTCCATATAAACAAGTATTTTCTTTTTTAACTTGGCTGAGCAGGCTTTAATGTTTTTGATCATTTGCATCCAAGCTTCTTCAGAATCATGCGCCGTATTTATGCGGGCAATTTGCATACCCGATTTAATTAATTTGTTTACTAACGCTATATCTTTTGCTGCTTCAGAGGGCATTGTAACCATTATCTTCGATTCACCCTTGTATTGCATTTTTCCAAAAAGTGATTCTGTTTTGTTTTTTGCTAAATGATGGCTATCCTTAATTGAAAGTTTTTCTTTTTCATTGGATCTTAATTGATTTTCCTGAAGGATAAGCGTTAAAAGTGTTTTTAAATTATTGATGCTGGCTTGAACGTGTGCTTCGCTATGACTGAGTGATGAGAGTGAAAGTTCACTTAACGAATCTTGAAGTTTACGAAGATCCTTAGAACGTAAGGCAAGGTAGTGCACAAGGTTGGTGGCAGACAAATGATGCGATACATGCGTTTTTTTTATAACGGGAGCAAGTTTTTTTTCAAAATAAAGAATTTCATTTTGGATTTCATTTATTGCTATAAGAATGTTTTTACATTTTCTTTTGTTAAGCATTGTATCTTAATTTAGAGTATAAATGTTTTCAATGTATGTTAATATAAATTCAATGCATTGATAATAAATAGTTAATTAAGTGATGCTGAGGATTTAAAATGAATTTGCTTAGTTAATTAAACCTGAATGAGATATTGACTTAACCTTAATACCAACAAAACCTAAAGTATATTGAATTGTGAAATGGCTATTAAAAAGTAGTATCAAGTTTGAACATACTTTTATGGTATTTACCAAATGACTTTATAAATTATTTGCTGCATAATTTACATAACTACATTGATTATTAATTTAAAGAAGGATAGAATATTGTGTAACAGACTGAGAATTAGCCATAATCAACCGTGTTGTTTTTTCTTTCTTTTCCATTCCATTTCCTATCTTTAACAAAATTGATTTATGAGCAAAGAACGTAAATATCCTGCCGGCCTGTTTTTTTTAGTGTTCACCGAATTTTGGGAACGCTTTGGTTATTATTTAATGATCGGTTTGTTTGTGTTATACATGACAGCCGAAAAGGCCGAAGGTGGCTTTGGTTGGGATAATGCTGATGCAGCCGACATTTACGGAACCTTTATTGCTGCTGCTTATTTAACGCCTTTTATGGGAGGTTTGTTGGCCGACCTTAAACTGGGATACCGTTTCTCGATCACCCTCGGTGGTATTTTAATGGGCATAGGTTATTGCATGTTGGCCATACCCGAAGTGTGGGCCTTTTACACAGCCTTGGTGATCATGGTTGTGGGTAATGGTTTTTTTAAGCCTAATATTTCAACGCTTTTAGGAAATTTATTTAACGACCCAAAATACAAGGATAAGAAAGATACCGGTTATAATATTTTTTACATGGGTATTAATCTGGGTGCTTTTATTTGCAATTTTATTGGTGCCATTATGCTTAATAAAATCGGATGGAATGGAGCATTTATCGCAGCAGGTATTGGCATGTTCATTGGTGTGATCACTTTTTGGATGGGCATGAAACATTACAAGCATGTGGATGTGCGACGTGAACCGGCACCGGAAGATAAACCGTTCATTATGTATTTTGCAAAGGTAATGGGTGTTGGTGTGATCTTCGCCATCATTGGTTGGTTAATTCCAGGATCTATTTCGAGCAGTAACAGTACCGATGCATTTTTTATGTTTTGTATTCCGGTGATATTTTTCTTTACCACTATTTATTTAAAAGCAAACGCCGAAGAGAAGAAACCACTGGGTACCATGTTCACCATCTTTTTGATCGTGATCTTGTTTTGGGCAATCTTCAAACAAAATGGTACGGCTTTAACAACCTATGCTAAAAATTACACGGATCGCGAATGCCCTAAATCGTTGACCAAACAATTTAATGATTTGGGTTTTGTTGAAAATGTTGAAGCGAAAAATACGGAAGTGCCTCAGCTGGATGAGCAGTTCCGTAAAATAAAGGATGCTAATGGCGAAACGGTGATGTGTCAGGATTACCCATCATACTTCAAAAATTTGGATCCTGCAAAATTCCCGCCTGCCGGCGAGTCTTTGAGCTTATTTAATACCAGTATCTTTCAATCCATCAATCCGTTTTTTGTGGTGATACTTACACCTTTAGTAATTGGCTTTTTCAGAATGATGAAACGCAGAGGCAAGGAACCAACAACCGCATCAAAAATTGCATACGGATTATTGATCAGTGCCCTTTCAACTTTAGTGATGGTAGTAGCTGTGCATTATACCGGAAATGGTATGCAAAAAGCAAGTGCTTGGTGGCTTATTGCCAGTTATGGTGTAATAACCGTGGGCGAATTATGTTTGAGTCCGATGGGATTATCCATGGTATCTAAATTATCTCCGCCGAAGTTAACGGCCTTAATGATGGGTGGCTGGAGCTTGGCTACATCATTAGGAAATAAAGTGAGTGGTGAGCTAGGGAAGAACTGGGATAAGTTTGATGATAAATCCTATTTCTTTTGGCTCAACTTTGGTTTACTGATGGTTGCCGCCATTCTGTTATTCTCGCTGTTAAAGCGTTTGAATTTGGTGTTTAAGGAACAGTAGGCAGTATAAGGAGATAGTATAAGTTGTAAGTATAAGCTGTAAGTGTAAGAAGTTAGGTACTAAATTCCATAATGAAAATTATTCTGAATTCTTATACCTTATACTTATACTCTATTTATAAGTTTGCATATACACCGGGTAATCCGACATGTAGGTTTTGATCTCGTCGTAACTCATGATGTCGTAGGTGTTTCGCTTGTAATATTTTTTAAAAGCCTTTTTATCTTTCCAGTTCTCTTCCTGAATCTTATCAAAAACTTCTAATGTGTAAGCGATCATTTGGTGACCAAGTCCGGCTTCAATGGAACGTAAGTTATTATCCTTATTCATTTCTCGCGAACGGCTCATTGAGCGTTTTTTAAAATACATGCCAATCACTTCAAAAAAGCCGGACGTACTATATTCATGAACCATACTAAATTGTTTGCTTATCAAAGCAATTTTAGCGTCGGTGCTTAATTTCTCAAAAGTAATGGTATCAATTAACGAAGGTGCTTTGTTACTGAAATGAATGGTGTATACTCTGTTTTCAGAAGATGCAATGGCAGCAAACCCTTTTGACTGAACACTCGCGATTTTTTTTGATCTACCTGAAGAAATGATCAGTTTTTTGTATTCAACTTTCGAATGCATTAAGTGCACATAGTTAAAATATGCACGGTATTTATATAAAGGATCTGTTTCCTTTATTTCAATGTTTGATGAATCTGTTTTAAAGGTGTTTAAAATAGAATCGGTTAAACTTCTATAATACAGACTTTGCGATCTACCAATAGTTAAAATTGTAACTAGTAAAATGGTATATGTAATTTTTGTTCTCACGGTTTTGCACCGCGAATTTAGTAAATTTTCGCTAACCCTTAGTGTTTCAAAGCGTCTTTCGCTTTTTGAGCATAAAAACCATTCGCATTCTTAATATCTAAAAGCATTTTGTTCCCTTCGTCGGTTTGCCCCAATGCCAAGGCAGATAAGGCCATGTAGTATTGCGACTCTTCCTGAAACACATTGATCGGGTTAATGTAAGCCATGCGCAATTGTTCATAGGCCAAATTGTAATTTTTTAAATAATAGGCGCACATACCTTTGTAAAATGCACAATTCACATCATTGCTGTTGTATTCATTTATAGTTTGAAGCAAGTTGAGGCAATCGGCAAATTTTTGTTTTTTGAAAAGACCCATAGCATCATTAATGGCTTCATGTAAGTAATAGTTGCGATCCAATTTTTTGGAAACTGTTGTTTGTTCGTTCTTTTGGCTGTAATTGGCCGGTAAGCCGGTATTAATGCTAATGTTTTGTTGCGCGTTAAAATAGTAAAGTTGGTAATTGGCAATTTTAAGATCGTGCAAAAAAATGTAACTGGCATTGGGTGTGAATTTGATCTGATCAGCGCCGGTTTCTTTAACCGGGTTGAGGTTATTAGGTTCAATAGATTGTAAATTCTCTGCTGTTACATTGGTTGTAAGCGCGGGTTCGGTTGTTTCAATGAATTTATCAGTGAAATTAGTCTTGCTCATTGATTTTTCGGTAACAGCAACAGTATCTAATTGAATAGTTTTTGATTCGGTAATGATCGATGGGGTTTCAAATTGTTGTTTGGTTGAAGGATAAATAACGGCCTTGTTGTAAATAGCAAAGAACAGGGTTATGCCAATAAACAAGCCGATGCTTAATGCATACACGTAATTTTTGAAAGCCTTTAAACCGCCCAGGTTATTTCTGATCTTGCCCGTGAGTTCATGTATTTCTTCATCACTGGTTGGCACAGCCTCAAAACCAAGTTGAGCCAAATAATCCAGGTCGTTCATATGTTTATTTTGATTTGCCATGTGATTGATCTTGCATTGCTTGTTTTAAATTTCGTTTACCGTTTTGTATGTAACTCTTCACTTCATTCACCGTGTATCCGGTTAAAGTGCTTATTTGCTGGTACGAATGATCTTTTAAAAAGAAGAGCTCGATACATTTTTTTTGTTTTTCATTCAACTGGTTCAAATAGCTTGGTAAATTCGCTATTAATTTTTCATTATTGATGCTGTTCAAATAATTCTCCTCTTCTTCCGCACTTAATTCATATTCAAAACCATGGTAATTCTCCTGGAATTGATATTTGTTCTTGTTTTGTCTGATCAGTGTGATACAGTGGTTTCTCACTACAAAACTTAACCATCCTTTAAAATTGATCACATCTTTTCGTTTTAATTCGATCATCAATTTTTCAAATATCTGCATCACGGCATCTTGTGCATCGGCCTTATCTTTAAAATAAAACAAACAGGCACCATACACTGTTTTCACATGTTTTTCAAAAAGTTCGCCCATAATGGCTGTATCACCGCTTTGTTTGTAAGCGTTAACCAGCAGTTCATCTGACCGAAATTCTTTCTTTTTAAAAAGCCACATGGTGTGATTTTATATATAGACAAGGTAATTGAAAAATTCCATAAAAAAATATTTTAAATAAACTTATGGAAATACTTTATCGCTTCGTCTATTAGTTAAGAAAGCGCTTCAATTATTAATCTTTTAAAAATAAAACTTATGAAAACTTTAAAATTAAACTTATTGGCTTTAATGATGATCATTGGTCAATTTCTTGCTGCACAACAATCATACGGTGAGATACGCGGCATATTAAAAAATGACCTAAAGGAAATGGTACCTTTTGCAACTGTAAAAATAATGCAGGGCGGCGCCTTGATTGGCGGTACCCAAAGTGATATAGAAGGTAATTACCATTTTAAACCACTTGAACCCGGTAAATACGATGTAGTGGTAATGGAGGCGGGGCATAAGGCTAAGCAGATCAGCGGCGTAAAAGTTATACCTAATGAACCAACCTATTTAAATATCAAACTTCAATCGAACACACTAGGCACAGTGGAGGTGGTTGGTACGATTCAAAAGGAAGATTATACACAATCGGGCTGTAATACCAGCATGTTTAGTATGGTTAGTTTAGATGCTACTGAATTAATGCAAAACGCATCATTTGATCACGCTAATTTAATGACAGCGGTTACGGCGGTTTCGTCGGATGTGATCGAAACACCTGATGGCGGATACCATTTTAGAGGAAGCAGAAGTGATGCCAATGCGGTTTATATGGATGGTGTAAAATTGCTGGATATGGGTGGTGTACCGGGTTTATCTATTGAGAACATGACCGTTTTTAGCGGAGGCGTGCCGGCCATGTATGGCGATGTAACCGGTGGCGTGATCGTTGTTACTTCTAAAAGCTACTTTAGCGGGATACGCGAAAAGAATATGCGCAATCAGCGTTTAAAGGAACAGCGTGCGGCTAAGGAAGAACGCCGAAAAGAAGAGGAGGAAAAGGCACAAGGGGTAATTTATAATTGATCCGATCAATTGAAAGAAGCGTCACTTTAACAGGTGGCGCTTTTATTTTAAAAATTCATTTTTAGCTTCTGCAATAAATGTGTGAAAATGATTTTTCAGCTCCGCTTCGTTTTGTTTGAATAAGGCTATGGATTCATTCAACATCACGCCATGTTTTATTCGGTGCGATAAATGAAATAATACTTTTTCAATGCCTTGTTCTTTTCCGTAAGCAACATAAATGTTATTATCGAGCACATATCCTAAAAAGCGGTTGCTGTGCATTGGTAAAATGTGACTGTTTTTTTGATAGATCGAATAAACATTGTGTGCAAAATCCTGTAAAGCAACTTCATGATGCAATTCAAAATCGCGCGCTAACAAGTGGTCAAAATAAAGATCTACCAGCACACCGGCGTAACGCTCAAAGCCATTATAAAATAACCGTTTGCTTTTTTTAAAGGATGGATGCGCATCTGTAAAGGTGTCTATTTGTCGGTGTAGTTTAATGCCGGCCTTAACTTCCTCACTCAAATGCTCAAAATTATTACCTCTTAAATGATCAGCTATAAAATTGCCAATAAGCAAGCCCTCATCATCATTTGAAAAATATGCATGCGCGAGGTAATTCATTTACGCTAATTTACTTAAATTTACCAAGCAGCTAAAGCATTTAATAAAGTTCATGAACATTTTTATTGCCGATATTGATAAGCAAACAGCGGTTTTAACCCCTGAAGAAAGCTGGCATTGTGCCAAGGTGTTGCGTTATAAAATTAATGATCAAATAGAGTTAATTGATGGGAAAGGTGCTTTTTACAAGGCCGTATTAACGCAAGTTCATGAGAAAAAATGTGTGGCATCGGTTACAGAAGGTCCGGTTTTACAACAAAAACATCCTTATTACTTGCATCTGGCCATCGCACCAACCAAACAAATAGATCGAATAGAGTGGATGATCGAAAAAGCGGTGGAGATAGGTGTAGATGAACTGTCATTTATAAAATGTAAGAATAGTGAACGCACCGTTATTAAAACCGATCGCATTCAAAAGATAGTTGAAAGCGCCGTAAAACAAAGTAAGCAGGCTTTTATTCCAAAGGTTAATGAGTTAATAGAATTTAATTTGTTACTAAAAAGTGCTGCTGAAAATAAGTTTATTGCGCATTGCGAGGAGGAAGAAAAACTGCAAATAAAGCAATTGAAAATTCAGAATAGTTCGTATTTGGTTTTAATTGGTCCGGAAGGTGATTTTTCGCCTAATGAAATTATAGATGCCAAAAACTCCGGTTTTAAGGCGCTTAGCTTGGGCAATACCCGTTTGCGCACCGAAACAGCCGGTTTATATGCGGTTCAGGCATTTTCTGTTTTAACATAGCTTAAGTAAAATTAAGCTGGTTTTACCTGAAAATTTTCGTATTTTAGAAGTCTGTTCATGCGTCAGTTATTAAACATCATATTGCTATTTGGGTTCTTCTTGTTGTGTTCATCAGCAACCATTTGCCATCTATATAAGTTAAGTACCGACGAAATTTCGGCCATTGCTAACAATATTGTTGAAGAAGAAGACGAGACTGAAAAAGACACAAAAACACAATCAGATGAATTTGCAGAATTAACCGAGCAGTTAGATCTATGTTTTATTGAGCTTGAGCAAATGGTTATTTATCCAAAAAACACCACGGTTGTTAATCAGCACCTGTCAAAAAACACCCCGCCTCCAAAAGCATAAATAAATTGAAGTGTAATTCTTTAGTGTTCTTTAATCAATTTTTTTATGAATAAATCAAATTTATCTAGCGATATAAAAGCGGGAGTTGTTGTATTTTTAGTTGCACTCCCATTATGTTTAGGAATTTCAATGGCTTGCAAAGTGCCATTGTTCTCGGGCTTACTTGCCGGTATCATAGGCGGTATTGTTGTTACTGTATTTAGCGGTTCGGTATTAAGTGTGAGCGGACCGGCAGCAGGTTTAACAGCAATTGTAATTGCCTCGGTTGCATCACTTGGTTCATTCGAGAGTTTTTTAGCAGCCGTTTTGGTAGCAGGTATTATTCAGTTGATCTTTGGAATAATTAAAGCCGGAAGTATTGGGAATTACATACCGTATTCAGTTATAAAAGGCATGTTGGCAGGTATAGGAATTATTTTAATAATGAAACAAATACCGCATCTGGTGGGATATGATTTTGATCCCGAGGGTGATTTTGAATTTAATCAAACCGACGGGCATAATACTTTTTCTGATCTGTTTTACATGTTCAATTATATTACACCGGGTGCCGTAGTGATAGGATTGGTTTCGATAGCTATACTAATTATTGCTGAGAAAGATTTTTATAAAAAAAACAAGGTATTATCGCTAATACCGGGCCCTTTGATCGTTGTAGTTGTGGGAGTTGTGCTTGGCACCATTTTTAACGGATCATTGCAAAGCAATCTGGCGATTTCATCGGAGCACATGGTAAGTTTACCAATTATAAAATCTTTCGGCGATTTTAAAGCGGCATTAATAGCACCTGATTTTTCGAAGATCGCAACAACAAATTTTTGGATCATCGCATTTACGCTGGCTTTTGTAGCTAGTTTAGAAACCCTATTAAGTATTGAGGCAACTGATAAATTAGATCCGCACAAACGCAACTCCAATTCAAATAAAGAATTAATTGCACAGGGTATTGGAAATACCTTATGTGGCTTAGTTGGCGCTTTGCCGGTTACTGCCGTTATTGTTAGAAGCTCAGCAAATATTAATGCCGGAGGGAAAACAAAACTATCGGCAATTGTGCATGCCATACTTCTATTTGTTTCTGTATTAACTATACCATCTATCTTAATGTTGATACCAAATGCCGCATTGGCCGGAATTTTAATCATGACCGGTTATAAGCTGGCTAAACCATCTTTATTTAAAGAACAATATAAAAAAGGACTAGAACACATTATGCCATTTGTTGTTACAATTGTTGTGATGCTTTTAACCGATCTTTTAAAAGGTGTGGCAGCCGGATTAGTATTGGCTGTAATATTTATTATTCGTTCAAATATTAAATTAACCTTTGATGTGGCCAAAGCGCAAATGGATAGTAAAATGCATTATGTAGTGAAATTGCCTCAGCAAGTAACCTTTTTTAATAAAGGTTTTTTGATCAAATATTTTGCTGAGATCGAAAATGGAAGCGTAGTGATCATAGATGGTTCTGTAAATAAAATTTGTGATAAAGATTCGCTAGAAGTTATTACCGACTTTATTGAAACGGCAGAAGAAAGAGATATTAAAATACAATTGACTAAATTTGAAATAGAAACCCAGTATGCAAAATAATATTGAAAGAAGCTATACACGATTAATCGAAGGAAATCGTTTGTTTGCGTTATCAAAGCAATTTGAAGATCCGCAATACTTTAAAAAATTATCATTAGGACAAAAGCCTGAATATTTATGGATAGGTTGCAGCGATAGCCGTGTGCCTGCTAATGAAGTTACCAATACACAAAGTGGTGAAATATTTGTACACCGTAACATTGCCAATGTAGTGGTGCATACAGATCTGAATGTTATGAGTGTAGTGGAGTATGCCGTAAATGTTTTAGGTGTTAAGCATATTATTGTATGTGGGCATTATGGTTGTGGTGGTGTAAGAGCGGCGATGTCAAAGAAAACATTTGGTATTGTAGATAAATGGTTGCGTCACATAAAGGATGTTTATCATGAGCATAGCGAGGAGTTAAACGCCATTAAGGATGAAGATAAAAAAGCGGATAGATTAACCGAGCTGAATGTTATTGAACAGGTTAGAAATTTGGCTAAAACAAAGATCATTCAGAAGGCTTGGCATGAAAAGAAGGACATACAAATCCATGGCTGGGTTTATGGTTTAAATAGTGGATTGGTAACGGAGTTAAATACCATGATGGATGAAAAACATGATATTGATGATGTGTATCAATACGATTTTGATTAAAGACTTTCATTTTTAGTTTGATGAAAAAAAAGCGCCGTATCTTCCATAACCACTGGAAGAACGGCGCTTTTGATCTTAACCATAAACCAAATTAAACCTAAATCTCAAAATTACTTGCCAAAGCAAAGGATCATATTATCCGGCAGCGTTGGCAGCTTCTTCAGCTAAAGCAGCTTTTATTTTTGCTTCAATTTCTTCAGCCAGATCAGGATTTTCGTGGAATAAAGATTTAACCGAATCTCTTCCTTGTCCTAATTTTGTTTCATCGTAACTGAACCACGATCCGCTCTTTTTAATGATGCCTTTTTCAACACCAATATCAATGATCTCACCAACTCTGCTAATGCCTTCACCAAAAATGATATCAAATTCTGCCTGACGGAAAGGAGGCGCTACTTTATTCTTGATCACTTTCACACGCACGTGATTTCCGGCAACCACTTCACCTTCTTTGATCTGACTTACACGACGGATATCCAAACGTACCGATGCATAGAATTTTAAAGCGTTACCACCTGTTGTAGTTTCTGGGTTACCAAACATCACACCAATTTTTTCACGTAATTGGTTGATGAAAATACAGCAACAACCTGTTTTATTGATGGTACCTGTTAACTTACGTAAAGCCTGGCTCATTAAACGCGCCTGTAAACCCATGCGGCTATCGCCCATCTCACCTTCGATCTCAGCCTTTGGTGTTAAAGCAGCAACCGAGTCAATAACAACAAGATCAACCGCGCCACTGCGAATCAGGTTATCCGCGATCTCCAATGCTTGCTCACCGTTATCCGGTTGCGAGATCAATAAGCTTTGTGTATCTACACCTAATTTCTCGGCATAAAAACGGTCAAAGGCGTGTTCCGCATCAATAATAGCGGCAATACCACCATTCTTTTGCACATTCGCAATGGCGTGGATAGCTAAAGTTGTTTTACCTGATGATTCAGGACCATAGATCTCAACGATACGTCCTTTTGGTAAACCGCCAATACCTAAGGCGATATCTAAACCTAAAGACCCAGTAGAAATGGCTTCTAACGGCTCAACGCTGTTATCGCCCAATTTCATGATGGTGCCTTTACCATAGGTTTTTTCTAATTTATCTAAAGTCAGTTGTAATGCCTTTA
>JBIKKW010000083.1:0-13086 GCA_044360115.1 Bacteroidia bacterium | reverse complement strand
CCACTCGGTTAACAATAAAGCCCGGTGTATCTTTGGTGATCACAGTTACCTTACCCCACGAATCAATTAACTGTTTGATCGGTTTAATAATAGTAGCATCTGTTGCAACGCCCGGTATTATTTCAACTAAAGGCATTAAGGTTGCAGGATTGAAAAAATGTATGCCCATTACACGCTCCGGATTTTGGCATGCTGAAGCAATGGATGTGATGGATAGGGAAGATGTATTGGATGCAATAACGCAATTTGGGTTCACCAGTTTTTCTAACTCAACAAAAACCTGTTGTTTAATATCTAACTTTTCAACTATCGCTTCAATGATCAGATCAGCATTTTTCAGATCTGCCAATGATTGAACGTAACTGGTATTTGCAATGATGCTGTTTTTTTTGTCTTCATTTATCTTCTGCTTTTCTACCAACTTAGTTAAACCGCTTTCTAAATTTTTCTTTGAACGATCTAAGGCTTCAGAATTTGAATCATAAATGAGAACGGTGTGACCATAAGTAGCTGCAACCTGAGCAATACCGCTGCCCATAGCGCCGCTTCCTATAACACCAATAGTGCTTGATGAATTGAACATAGTACTTAACGTGCAATAATTAATTTACAATTTTTGATCATGTTTTTGTTGTGCTGTAATCTTAAGAAGTAGATACCGTTCTGTAATTCGGTCACGTTAATTTCTTTGTAATAGCTTGCAGCACCTTTTAATTCGTTTGTGTTTTGTTGAATAACAATTTGTCCTTTGATGTCTATTACCTGAACTTGTATATCAACATTCATCAGTTCTATTGGCAAACTCACAACAAGCTTGTCATTTGCAGGATTCGGACTGATCAAAATTTGTGAAGCATAATTTATTTCAGAAATACCGGTTGGTAACGAACCTGTGCTTGTGCCAACAGCGCCGCCACCCGGAGGGTTTCCGCCTTCGGTAGAGTTATCGGGATTTTTAAATAAATTGGTTTTTAAAACAAAAATCCCATTTTGCTCATCAACAGCAATAATGTTTTTACTTGGTAAGTATGGGTACAAACCCCATAAACCATCATAAGGATCAGGGTAACTGCTTACATTACCACCGGATTGCGGATGTGTATCAAAATAACCTGCAAGTACAGGGGCAGCCGGATTTTTCACATTGAGTAACTGCACACCATCACAGTAGCTGGCAGAAAAACAAAGTGTATCATTAACCGTAAATGGATTATGAGGTGTGCCACCTGTATATTGGTTAAAGGTTGACATCACCTGCATATTGCTGAGGTTTTGTACATCAATTACTTTAATTGGTAAACCTGCCGGAACTTCATCCATCATGATAAGTGTTTTTTTATCGCGCGTTATGGCACTGCTATGATTGTATCCCGAGCCCGGATAACTGGTCAATGATCCAACCTGAGTAAATGAATAAGTTGGCGGTGTTAAGGTAAAGGTGTATAAACCCTGATATGCTGCCGACACAAAAACGGTATCGTTGTTGGCATACGTATCATGAACTTGTGTGATAAAATTAGCATCCTGAGCTAATCTTCTGATAAGAGTAGGTGCAGTTGGCGTTGCCAAGCTGTATACATTTAAAGTTGATTTGGTGTTATCGCTGTAGGTAACACTTGAGCAATATAATTTTGTGCCATCGATCCACAATGCGTGTGTGCGTTTAAAAATATTTACACCATCGTATACTTTGTGAACGCTGTCCGGTAAGTACTGCATGTCAAATATCTGAAAACTGTTTGGTCCGCCATCATCACTAACAACATAACAATAATTTTGGTACGATTTAATTTCGCGCCAAATGGTGCCAGTGATCTTACCCGGTTCAAAATCACAAATTACCTGAGCGTATGGGTTTGTAACATCAACAAAGTATGTACCGGCTGCTGATCCGGCAATGGCATATTCTCGGTTCTTATTTGCCTGATACCATCCCCAACAACCCGAAAATTTTGTACCGTAAGAAGTGGTGTATGTGCCCGGATTGATAACGCTGCATAAAGTGAAATTGGAAGCGCCGTATACTTGAGCCTCCGCTTTATTGAAAAAAGTGAAAAAGGCAATGATCAAGAGTAATTTTTTTATCATTTTATTAATTATTTACAATTAGTTTTTTGGTTAAAGAACCTTTATTTGTTTTTAGAGTAACAATGTAAGTGCCATTAGAAAAATTAGAAATATCGATGGTGTTTTTTCCCATTTGTTCGAATTGATGGTTGTAAACCGTTTTACCTAAAAGATCAGCGATAGTTACCTGCGTGATCATTTGAATATTGCTGATGAGGGTCATTTGGCCCTTTGCCGGATTTGGATACAAATTAACGAAAGCATTTTCTAATGATCCTTCTTTTACGGTTATTGGTAAATTATAAGTTTGTGTGGCATCCAATAAAAAAACACCATTTTGCATATCACATGCTAAAATAACACCACTCGGAAAAAAGGGATATGCGCCCCAATTACCCCGGTAAGCACTGTTACTATAATCGCCCATATTATACCCGCCTTGGGGGTAAGTATCAAAATAACCGGCTAACCAAGGAGATGAGGGATCATTGATGTCATAAATATTCAAACCATCTTGATAACAACTCACAATGGCCCATCTGTTGCCGATCACATAAGGATTGTGTGGAGTGGTATTGGGATGAGGATTGGAAGTGGCTGTTTGAACCGGGTTACTGATGTTTTGTACATCTAAAACGCGTAATGGTAAACTTGCTGGCACTTCATCAGTGAATACCAATGTTTTTTTGTTTTGAGTAATATAACTTGAGTGGTTATAGGCACTACCACTGCTGTAATTAATAAACGAGCCTAAATTTGAAAAGGTGTTGTTGGTGTTGTATTTAAAAATGTATAATCCTTGATTACCGCAAGAAGCAAAAACAGTATCATTATTCACGAACATATCATGTACCACTCCAATAAAAGATGCATCGGTTTCAAGCGCTCTTAAAAAAACGGGATTACTGGGTGTTGCCAAACTATAAATGGTCATAGGGCTGTAGGCGCCGCCTTGTTTGGTTTCTGAGCCAATATACATTTTGTCTTTATCGATCCAAATGGTGTGGCCTCTTTCAAAATAGGTTGTGGCATCATCGTTTATAACCGTAACGGTTGATGGCAAAGGGCTCATGTCTACAATTTGAAAACGATTAGGTGCGGCGTCATCACTTACAATGTAACAATAGTTCTGATATGTTTTTATTTCGCGCCAGGTGCAACCTGATTTTCCGGGTACAAAGGCACAAACCACAGGATTTAATGGGGCCGAAATATCAATAAAATACGTTCCTGCACTGCTGCCAACGATGGCGTATTCCTTATTACCGGGTTGCTGCACCCAGCCCCAGCAGCCTGAGTATTTTCTGCTGTCGGTTCCAATACCAACTGTGCTTTGGGGATCAATATGACTAATTAAACTAATGTTTTGTGAAGAATAGGTTTGAGCTATCCCATTAAAAAAGTTTAAAGCCAGAGTAAAAAGTAAAATTAATCGCATTTAAAAAAGTGCTTATATTCTAACAAATATAATAAATTATAGCCGTATTTAAAACAAGGCAGTTAGGCCAAAATGTATCTTGCCATTTCGCGCATCAAAACCATTTCCAAACTGATTTCCTAAGGCATAGTTTATTGAAAGTATACCGGCTTTTGTTTCAATGTTTATGCCAGTTCCAATGCTTAATGGTGTATCATTGATGTAATTGTTAAAACTATTCATTTCGTAAAAAGCCCCTTCTGCAAATACAATAATGTTCGAATTTTCAGCAAAAAGGAATCGGTATTCCAGTGTGGGAATGGCGTAAAAAGTGGTAAATATACTCTCTTCATCAAAACCCCTGATGGTTTTTAAACCACCAATGCGCAACAATTCATTTTTAAAAATCGGTCCGTTACCAAAAATGGAAGCGCTTTGCAAACCGATACGCAATACATTGTTGTTTTTTAATTGAATGTAACCGTTAATAGTGGCATCATAAAGGTATTGCGTGGAATTTAATGTGATGTTGTTATAAGCAATATCATTGATCTTCGGATTCTTTTTTATTTTTTTACTTCCCGCAGAGGCATTAAGCTGTATGGCAATACCACGTTTAGGATTAAAGCGGTAATCTAACTTTTCAAAGAAAAAACCAATTCCATTCATTTGTGTGCTTACATCAGCATAAACTGGTAGAGTAGTAACATTGCTTAATCCGTAAGTAGAGATCAAATTGGAGTTACGTTGTTTGAAATTGAGTTTAAAATAATTAAGTCCGGAGAAGTAATAATGAATACCAACATCATTATGAATATCAATAAAGCTTGTATCGCGTTTGTAGATCTTTAACATGTAATCACTACCAAATGACGAACCAAACATATAAGGATAAATGAACTTACCTTTGAAATCTTGTGTAAGTGATTGCAGTCTTCGCCATTCCAGATCAAAGGTTTCGCCATTGTGCAATATGCCATTCATTATTTTGATCTTCACATCTCCGGTTAAAACAGTTTTTCCGGTATTGGCATCGGGTTGAATACCAATAATTCCATCAAACTGCGAAGCGTTTTTTTTATCGAGAAACAAGATGAGTTTATTTGTTTTATCTGTTAGCCGAACCAACTGTGGTTTGGTTTGAAAAATAAATGGCAATTGACGTAATTTATTACTGCAAGATCTTAAGGCTTGCTCGTTGTATGGCCTCCCGGGATAAACGGAGATATATCTGCTTAAAAACTTTTGGTTTACTTTTGCATTTCCGACTACCACAACCGAATCTATTTTAAAAAGTTCATGTTTATTAATGTTTAATGTTGCTTTTATAAAATTACTGTCGGTTTCAACACTATCTAATTGCACGCTGGCAAACGGATAACCATTGTTTTCGTAATAGCTTAGTATCTTTTCCTGAATTTGCACAACTTGTTTGTTATTGAATGGTTTGTTTAGATACAATTTTTCACTGAAACCAATTTTAGATGCCAACGAAGGATTGAGGTTCCCCATTTTTAAATAGGCCCATTTAAATTGTTTTCCTGAATGAATGTCAACCTTTAAGGATGTTACTGTTTGTTCGATGGTATCGGCACTTGACAATAAAAAACCTTTTAATTGGAAAAAAAGTTGAATTTGATTTAATTCAGAAATGGCTGCGCTTTTTGAGGCGTGTTTTTTAGTGTAATTAATGTTTTTTAAAGGTAGATCTTTTTCATTACTAATGCTTAAAGTAAATGTTTGACTTATTATTGAGCAATTTAAAACCAATAATAAACCAAGTAAAAAATATTTAAGGGAAAGTTTCAATGAATGCTTGTAAGTATAACGTATGAAGTTAATTTTAGTATATTTAAGTTTTAAATTTAATTAAAATGAACCTAAAACAGTTGTTTTTTTTATGTGTTGCATCAATTAGTGCGAACCTATTTGCTCAGGCACCAATATCATTAAATAGTACACATTTTCCAAGTAATAATGATACCTTGCGATACAGCACTGTTCAGCCAACTGCAGCCATTAACTATACACAAACTGGTACAAATTTTAATTGGAATTTTAGTAACCTTTTGCCTGTTGGCCAAGGTGTAAGAAGTTATAAATTAGGCTTGTTAACACCTTATGCCATATTTTTTACCAGCTTAAGTGAGTATGGTGAGAAGATAGCAGATACATTGGGTGCAGGTCCTTTGACCATTACCAATTATTATAATTTTTATAAGAAACAAACAACGCCGGTTAATGCTTACGTTGTTGACGGATCGGGAATGACCTTCAGCAGCATTCCGGTACCATCTTATTATTCAGATAAAGATGAGTTGTACAAATTCCCAATGACCTATCCTCAATATGATAGTACAACCTTTAAATTTTCAACGGCATCATCTACCTTAATTCCAATTAAGTATTCAAAAACGGGTTATCGCTTAACGAAGGTTGATGGCTGGGGCACAATTACTACACCATATGGCACTGCTCCTTGTTTGCGAATTGTTACAACACAATATTCTCAGGATTCTATTAAAAATACCATTTTGCCAATTCCATTTGGTTTTGCCAATAACCAACGCAGTTATCAGTGGCTAACCACAACTTCCAAGATCCCTTATTTAGAGATTAACGGAAATTTAATTGGTAATAATTTTACCATCACCCAAATTAGATACAGAGATATTTACAGAAATATTACTTCGGTGTTTGAACAAGGAAATTTAGGTTCAGATATTTCTATTTATCCTAATCCGGTAAAAGATCAATTATCATTGTCTATTGAGCCGTCTTTGATCACTCAAATTGAGGTATTGGACATAAATGGAAAAGCAGTGCTTTTGAACAAAAAAACCGATGGTATTCAGCTTCAAAATACCCTTAATGTATCGGCATTACCTGAGGGATTATATCATTTGAAGGTATCAAGTGAAAAAGGACCAATAAATTTTAAATTTATTAAGCAGTAATTTTTCAAATATTAATAGAAACTCTTACATTCGTAAAAAATAATACAATTTAAATATGGCAAATCATCACGATCATCATGATCATCACTCAGACGAAAAAAAACCTGTATCATTTACAGTACCTTTAATTTTTGGAAGCGTTGTAGTTTTAGCTATCGTATTACTTGTTGGTTTAGGTGATCCTAAACACGGTGGTTGTGAATGTAAAGAACCATGCACTGAAGAATGTATGAAAAAGTGTGAAGAAGGTGGACATGAGAAGTCTGAAGCTCATCATGATGCTGCTGCTGCTGAAGCACATGCAGAAGTGAAAGATTCAACCGCTACTGATGCGCATGCCGCTGCTCCAACCGATTCAGCTGCTGCTGCAAAACCTGCTGCAGAACATACTGAAGGTCATCACTAATAAAATTAACTTCATTATGAAGTAAGAAAGAATGAGATCATTCAAAATTAATAAAAAGGCACCTGCAAGAGGTGCTTTTTTGTTTTGCACCAAAGCAATTTTATTGCTTTTAGGTTGCGGAATGATAATGCTATGGCAATCATGCAACAATGAACCCAAAAAGGTGGTTGTTGAGAATATTGAGGTAAAGAAACCAGAGGACATTAACAAAAGTACCATTAAGTCTTATCATGAAATTTTAAAACAAAGTAATAATGATTCCCTGTTGGTATATGATACCGATACGATTTTAGCATATCCTTTTTTTAAGCGCATCAAACAAACCGATAGTATTCTCTTTTTTGATAAAGGTAAATTAACCTCATTGGGCGATACTATGTTTTATTTAGTGAACAATGCCCGCCAATATGGCTTGTATCCCGAGGATTATCACGCCAAGAAATTAAACACTATCATCCCAAAAATATTCGACAAGAAGAATAATAGTTTTTTTTCGGGATATATTGCCCAAGCTGAGGTTTTGCTTACCGATGCTTATTTGAAGTTTGGTGCGCATGTGAATAAAGGACGATTTAACCCTGATACCGCATTGATTGAATGGAAGCCAACGAAACTTGATACCAATTGGTTAACGGTTTTAAAATATGGTATAGATAGTAATTGTGTGAGAAAAGCATTTGACTCATTGGAACCTAAACATGAAGGGTATAAATTTTTGAAATATGCTTTTTTAAATTACATTAAATCAAACGAAACCTTGAATTGGGATTCGGTTCCTGTTTACAGTTTAAAAGATACATCGGTAATTTTAAAACAACAATTAAAAGAACGATTGCTCATTACCGGCGATTATAATGATTCGTTAAAATTGAACGACAGTTTAAAATTGGCGAAGGCATTAAAAAGTTTTCAAAAACGCATGAATTTAGATCCGGATGGCAAGCTCGGGAAGTACACCAAACAGGCCTTGCAATTGAGCAAGGAGCAAACGATCCGCCAAATGGAAATGGCCCTGGAACGCTGGCGCTGGGAACCAAAAAAATATCCTGAGAAATACGCGATCGTAAATATCCCATCAGCCAATATGCGTGTGTTTGAGTGGTATAAGAAAAAAAAGATAGATACATTGGTATTACTGAGCAATGTAGTGGTAGGAAAACCGGAAACACCAACACCGCTTTTACAAAGCAAGATCAATTATATTACCATTTATCCGTATTGGAATGTACCCTTTACCATTGCGTGGAAAGAGATCTTACCAATGGTTCAGCGCGATACCAATTATTTACGTAAAAAGAATTTTGAGGTGATAGGCGCAAACGGACAAGTAGTTACCAATATCGGAAAATTAAGATGGAGCAAATACAACAAAGATTATTTGCCGATCCGATTCAGACAGCGTATTGGCGATGATAACAGTTTAGGTGTTTGTAAATTCAATTTCAATAATAAATACGGTGTGTATTTGCATGATACCAATAGCAAGCGTTATTTTAAAACATTTTACAGGTACCAAAGCCATGGCTGTATTCGCTTGGATAAATATTATGAGTTAGCCCGCTTTTTAATAAGAGAAGATACTTTGAAATTACCTTACGATACCTTGGATGCTTATTTGGCAAGACCCGAACAACAAAAAATAAATTTGAGAAAACCCTTGCCGCTATTTGTGCGATATTACACGGCGCAAACAGATAGTAACAAAAACCTGAGGTTTTTTATTGATGTATACCGTAAGGATGAGGAAATGATCAGGAAATTATACCGAAAAAATTAAGCTTTCTCAACAATGTTGATCTCGTAGTTCAGCATGATCTTGTAATCTTCACCTGCTTCTTTAATTTCTTCATCATCTTTTTCATAAAACCAATTGATCTGTGCATTTTGAGCGATCAACTTGATGAAAAATTTCGAAAGCATTTTTGAAGCAACGGTGTTGAAATAGTCTAATCGAAGGTTCACCACTAATTTGTTTGGATTATTGCTAGCCACATATTCTTCGATCCATCTGTTCAAACGATCAAAAAAATCAAGCGGATTCTCAGCAACAATTTTTCCATCAAGGTCCAACGATCCATTTTTCAGATCAAAAATGGCCTGAGGAGTTTGTTCTGTTTTGGTAATGACTATTTTTCCTGTGTTATCGATAAGTACAAAAGTAACATTTTTGTAAAAACAACAATAAATTTCTTTTATTATTCTTCAATAACCCTTGTCTTTACCATTACAGCTGGGTTTCCCCTGTAAATGGTATAAGCATCCAAATTATTACTGGCTACCGAGTTTACGCTTAAAACAGCATGAGAGCTAATGGTAACACCTTGAGAAACAATAGATTTAGCGCCGATCCATGCGCCATCTTCTATAATAATGTCTTTTACGATCAGGTCAAATTTAGTTTTGGCGTAATTGTGATTGCCACTTAAAATTAATGCGCCTTGCGATATGCAAACATTATTTCCAATTTTTACTTTACCTAAATTATCTATCCATACATTTTCACCTAGCCACACATTGTTGCCTATCTCTAAATTCCAAGGATATTTAATGGAAACATGTGGTTTAATGGTGAAGTTGCTGCCGATCTTTGCGCCAAACAATTGCAAAAGCGATCTTTTAATACCCATAAATGGCATGGCGCCTTTTAAAACAAATGCATTTACAAAGTACCAAAGCGTGCGTTTTATAACGCCGGCACCCGGGTTGTACCAGTTGTTGTTAAACTGCGACAGATCTGTTTTAGCTTGCGGCATGAAATAGCTTTAGGTATTTTTCTTTTATCAAAGGTATATTTATTTTTTTACTTATATAAGTAATTGCTGCATTGGCTTTAACTTGATACGCTTCATTCGTTAAAGTTGCTGTTTGCTCAATTACATCAACAAATTGTTGATGATCATTTAATGGTATTGCAAATCCGGCATTGGCCTCTTTTACATTATTCCAAGGTGTTTGATCGCTTATAATTAATGGGCATCCACTCATTAAACTTTCTACGATCGAGTGCCCAAAGTTTTCATTTAAAGTTGGTAAAAATAAAAAATGATGTTGAGCAATCGTTGTCTGGATCTTATCAAATGCTAATTCTCCCTTGTAATTTACATTTATGTGCGCGGGTAATTTACTGATTAGTTGCGAGCAATGTTCCCAATAAGCAGCATCTTCTATGTTCCCATAAATAGTGTAGTTTACTTTGATAGAAGATGAAACTTTTGAAAGCACTTCTAAAGCAAAATGTAAATTCTTCACTTTTGAAATTCGTGATAAAAAGAAAAGATCAATAACGTTTTCTTGTTTTGATTTGTTTAAATGTATAGGGGATGCATTACTTACATTGGCAATTATTTTTGCGTTTGCATTTTTAAATTGGGCCTTTAAATCATTTAGCTCTTGCTGGTTTGTTGCCTGAAACGAAACATGATCATAAAATCCTTTCAATTTAGAAAGCGTTAAGTATAATTTCTTTTTTAAGGGTTTAATGCTTAAAGCTCCCATTCCTAACATACCTCTTGGTGCCAGTATCACCGGGCAGTTTAAAATACCATTGTTTTTTAATTGAATAACGAATATCGAAAACCAATAACTCCAAAAACTATTCAGGTAAATAACATCGCTGTTTGTTTCGAGTAGTAATTGAGTTAAGGTTTGCTTGTTTAAATTTTCATGCGAGAAATAGAACACCTTTATACCATCTTGTTCGATCCATGTGTTTGGAGTGATTGAGCTATATGCTGTATTAGTGCCTAGGTCGGTATTGGTGGTGATGATGGAGATTTCCAATTCGTTCTTTAATAATTGCACCAATGAAAAAACAGATCTAACCGGACCGCCGGCTTTTGTTCCAGGCAAGTACCAATCAATAAGTATGGTTAGTTTTTTCTTGCTCAATTTAAATCAATTTTGTTATGGTCTATCCAGTAATTCAAAACAATTAAATGCCATACTCTTGACCAGGTGATGAGCGGATCATTTTTTAAGAATCTGTTCCATAAATTGCCGGCGGCATTTGGTTTTAAAATCTGTTTGCTATCAAGTTGGTGTATGTTTGCTTCACAAAAACTTTTAAGTTCGTTCTTTAACCAATGTTGCCATGGTAATGTAAAACCCATTTTTGGTCGGTTCACAATTTCATTTGGTAAAAGATCGCCAACACTATCTACCAATAATTTTTTAGGTGTTATTGGGTCTTTTTGATCATCTTTTACACTTAATACAAATTCAACTAATGGATGGTCGAGAAAAGGTTCACGCACCTCTAATGCAACTGCCATGCTCATTTGATCGGTGTCACGCAAAAGCACATTTTGTAAATAGGTTCTGTATTCCAAGCAAGAAATGGCGCTTAATATTTTTTGATCATTGAATTTGAAGTGAGAAATGATCTTTTGTATTTGAAATAATGAATTGTTTTGCTGTACCAAATTATTTAATTCAGCTTGGGTAAATACGCTTCTGCTGAGTGGATAAGTGTGTGATAGATCGTGTGATGGCAATTGTAATATTTCGGCGATCTTATTTCCACTGATCGATCTGTTTTTTAATTTATATAATGCGGCACCTGCTTTTAAAGCAAAACCCGGACTAGCCTTTAACCACCACTTGTTTTGTAATTGTTTCAGGCGTGTGAAATTGGCATAACCTGCAAATAATTCATCGCCGCCAATGCCACTTAATGCCATGGTAATTCCGGCATTTTTTGTGGCTTTTGAAACAATATAGGTGTTTGGTCCATCACCACTTGGATGATCCATGGCATTTAAAGCATCCGGTAATTCGGAAAGGAAATGAGTAGGCGTGAGCTTTATTTCGTGATGTTCGGTATTGTATTTTGTTGCTATTAATTTAGCATAAGTTGATTCTGAAAATTCACTTTCGTCAAATGAAACATGAAATGTTTTAACCTTTTCAGAAGAAACTTTCGACATAAGCGCAACAATAATACTTGAGTCGATACCACCCGATAAGAATGCCCCAAACGGAACATCGGCAACTAATCGGCGCTGCACTGAGGCACAAAGTAATTCAAATGTTTTGTCGCAGGTTTCTTTATAACTTAATTCATTGGTATTGGATACAAAGTGCTCAGGGTACCAATATTCGGTAATAGTAGCTTTCTGTTCAATAAACTCAAGATAATGACCGGGCATAAGCTGTTTAATGCCTTTTACGATCGTATTAGGAGCAAACACGGTTTGGTATTGCACGTATTCAGCTATGGCATCTTTATTTAATTTAAACGATCTTACACCCGAATGAATAATGCTTCTTACCTCGCTCGAAAAAATAAAAAGATTCTCCGTATAATGATAGTAAAGCGGTTTTACGCCCATGCGATCTCGTGCAATAAACAGTTTGTTGGTTTCCTGATCATGAATCGCAAATGCAAACATGCCATTTAAATACTTCACACAATCATTTCCCCAACGTAAAAAGGCCGCCAAAACTACTTCAGTGTCAGAAGAGGTTTGAAAAAAGTAAGGTTTGTGGCCACTGCCTATGGCAGCGCGTTGTAATTCCAGTTTTAATTCTTTGTAATTATAGATCTCACCATTAAAAACGATAACCTGTTTTGTATCGTACGAATAAAACGGTTGATTGCCCGCTTCACTCAGGTCGATAATGGATAAACGCCTATGACCGAGCGTGATGTTTTCGTGTTGATAGATATCGCCATGATCAGGGCCTCTGTGTTTCAAGAGATCGTTCATTTTCAGAACGAATTGCTTGCTTTGTTCTTTGCTGTGTTGTTGGGTTATAATACCATTGATACCACACATATGATCACAAGCCTATAGATTGTAAGAATTGTTTATCGGCGATCATTCTTTTAATACCTTCTTCAATTGTGATAAGTTTTTTATTTAAGATCTCCTTCATTTTGCTATTATCCGGCTGTCTTCTGGTCATATCGCCTTCCTTTAACGGTGGAAGATGAACGATCTTTGATTTGGAATTGGTAATTCGGATGATCAATTCAGCAAGATCTTTTACACTGGTGAGTTCATCATTACCTAAGTTGATCACATCATTATTCACCAGATTTTTTTCGAATATGGTATTGATTACATCTATATTATCGTCTATGTAGGTAAATGTGCGTGTTTGTGATCCATCACCGTAAAGTGTAATATCCTCATTTTTTAATGCCGATGCTAAAAACTTGGCAACAACAAAATCGGTACTCTGACCAGGGCCATAGGTATTAAAGAAACGAAATATGGTATAAGGTAATTTATATT
>JBIKKW010000209.1:0-3672 GCA_044360115.1 Bacteroidia bacterium | reverse complement strand
TTGAAATATTTTAAATTTTGCAAACTCAGATCGTGCCCTGCATTGATACCTAATCCTAATTTATGAGCAGTATTAGCCGCTTCAATAAACGGTTTTATTGCCGCTTCTTTATTGGAAGCGAACTGATGTGCATAGGCTTCGGTATATAATTCAATTCGATCGGTGCCCGTTTCTAATGCGCCTTCAACCATTTTTACATCCGGATCAACAAATATACTTGTGCGAATACCTTTTGATTTGAAGGTTTCAATTATATCAATTAAATAATGTTTGTGTTTAATAGTATCCCAGCCATGATCAGATGTAAGCTGGCCTTCTGAATCGGGCACCAAGGTCACTTGAGCCGGTTTTACTTTTAATACCAGATCAACAAATTTATCTTCCACCGGATTACCTTCTATATTAAATTCAGTTGATAAGAGTGGTGCCAATTCGATCACATCGCTATAACGAATGTGTCGCTCATCCGGTCGGGGATGCACCGTAATACCTTCGGCACCAAAGCGTTCAATATCCAATGCGCATTTAATAACATTTGGTGTGTTTCCACCTCGCGAATTACGCAGCGTTGCAATTTTATTAATATTAACACTTAGCTTGGTCATCCTTTAAAATTTGATGTAAAACTAGTAATTAAATTAGTAAATTTGAGCAAATATTATGCTTGTTTCCGAATTAATAACAGACGAGATACCTCCATTAAAAACATCTGACACGGTGGAGCTTGCATTGGATTGGATGGAACAATTCAAAGTATCGCATTTAGCCGTAGTTAACGATAGAGAGTTGGTTGGAATTGTGAGTGAGAATGATCTGATGGATTACGAGCATCCTGAACAAAAGATAAGTGATATAAAAGTACCCTTAATGAAGCCTATTATTCATCACTACCAACACACCTATGATCTGGTAAAGTTGATGAATAGTTTAAATCTTACATTGATCCCGGTGCTGGATGAAAAAGAAATGTACAAAGGCTGCATCACCTTAAAAGGCATTGTACAAAACTTAAGTAACATGACAGCCATTCAAAACCCGGGTGGTGTTATTGTACTTGAGTTGAATCAAAACGATTATTCGGTTACTCAAATAGGAAATATAATTGAAGGTAACGATGCTAAAATTTTAAGCCTGCATGTATCATCGGTTCCTGATAGTGTAAAACTTGAAGTTACCATTAAGGTAAACAAGGAAGATATGTCGCGCATCATTCAAACGTTTAACCGATATAACTATACTGTTAAGGCTACATTCCATCAAAGCGATTTTGAAACCGGTTTGAAGGATAAACTCAATGAATTTTTACATTTCCTTAATATATAAAACAGTATTTGTTTTATCCCTCCTACTCTGTTCTTCGGTTACATCGCAAACTGCAGACAGTAATGCTTATTACAAAATTGGTAAGATAGAGATCGTTGGTAACAGAAAGACCAAAGACCGTATTATTATTCGCGAACTCATTAAAAAAGAACAAGACACTTTTTTATTAAAGAACATTACACGCTTAAACCAACGCCAGGAATACAATATTTTTAATACGCAGCTTTTTATTTACGACAGCATTACCAATATAGTAAATGACAGTAGCAAACTGGTGAATTACAAAATAAAAGTAAAAGAACGCTGGTACATTTGGCCCATACCCTTTGTTGATTATTTAGACAGGAATGTGAATGCCTGGTGGCAAAATAAAGATCTAAGCCGATTAGCCTATGGCGTGCAACTTAGTTTGGAAAATTTTTCGGGCGTTAAAGACCGATTGCTGTTGCAATTTAGAACCGGTTATGCCGATCAGCTGGTTATCAATTACCGATTACCTTACCTCAATAAAAAACAAACACTTGGCGCTTATGTGCAATACGCCTTCAACGAATTCAACAAACTGCAATTTACCACTCGCCAAAACAAACAGCAATTTGTTGTGGATGATCTTTCGCACCTCAGAATTGATCATAGTTTAAGAGCGGGATTATCCTACAGACCTCGATTATTTGAATACCATGCTTTTGATATTGGCGCTTACAATGTTTGGGTTGCAGACCGTATAAATGCACTCAACCCTAATTATCTGATCAACACAAACAATACGCTTTCGTTCATATCTTTAAGTTACCGCGCCACCTATGATGATAGAGATAATAAAGTATATCCATTAAAAGGTACCGTTTTAGATCTATCTGTTTCAAAGGATGGATTAAATACAAGCGACCGATCGCCATTGGATTATGCTCAAACCCTTATCACGTTCAAGGAATTTATTCCTTTAAGCACAAAGTTTAACCTAGCTACACTTTGGCGCGGGCGAATAGTTAATACACAACAGCAGGTGCCATTCATTTACAATCAGGCTTTGGGTTATTCCAATTTTATTCGTGGTTATGAATACAACGTGATCGATGGTCAGAATTTCTTTCTTACAAAAAACAGTTTACGGTTTGAATTGATCAAGCCAAAATTTCATGAGTTGAACAGTTTAAAAAAAATGCGCGCGTTTAGCACCATACCTTTTTACGCGTATTTAAATGTGTTTGTGGATGCTGGAAATGTTCAGGAAAAATATTATCATCGGGAAAACACATTGGCCAACAGTTGGCAATATGGTTATGGTGTAGGCCTAGATCTGATAACGTATTATGATTTTGTGATGCGCATGGAATACAGCATCAATAAAATGAAGCAAAGCGGATTTTTTATCCACTTTGCTTCAGGTTTTTAAATTAATTGTAAGCGTAATCGCTCAAATAATTGAATCCTTCGGTTAATTTACCATCTTTACAAATAGTAGCACGATCGATCACCTTATCTGTATCTTCCTGAACTAAAAAAGGCAACACACGCTCGGTAAGATCTTTTCCAAAATCATCACTGGCATCACGTGGTAATTCACAAGGTAAATTATCCACAGCCATAATGCATATGGTATCTTTATTAAAAGGAAGATCTTCTTTATCTTGTTTGATATTGTATCCGTAAAATGGTTGCGAAATGGTGCTCGAACGAATGGTTGTAGGCACACTGCCATCAATATCACAGGTAATATCGGCGATCACACTCATTCTGAAATCGGGCTGTTTCATATCGTTTTGATCGAACATTTTTGGAGAGCGCGGATCCCAGTAATGCGCTGATATGAACAGATCAGTAACCTTTGTATATGCAGGGAATTTAGAAACAAAGTGCTCCGGATGTTTAAAGAAATCATTCAGGTCAAAATTATGATCATTCGGTCTCTCAACATAATCACGCGGGTTTAACTGGCAATAAACCGGTTCACGAAAGGATGCCATTAAAAATTCATCGGCAGTAACTTTACGAATACGCAAAGCACTCAATGTTTCAATTGCACCATTGGCTACACGTCCGCCACCCGTTAAACAGATCTTGATGTTTGGCAATTTCACGCGTTTCAATTCCTCTTCCATCTCTGCTCTATCACGACACAAGTTAGCAGGCTTTAAGCGGAACAGATCATACTTTAATCCATAACCTAAAATACCGTTGTATGCACCAACCACACCGGCATATCTTCCAAAACCAATGATTCGGTTGTGATTTTTATCGGTGAGCGTTTCGTAATCGATCATTTGCACCTTCTTTTCGATCAAGGCCTTCATTAACTTTTTGTTATGCGGCTGCTTTTTAATGGTGTGCGAAAAGAAGAAATATTTT
>JBIKKW010000208.1:0-3683 GCA_044360115.1 Bacteroidia bacterium | reverse complement strand
TATTTGCCTTTGAAAAAGAAAAAAACGTTCTTCCAGTCCGCCGTCCTAGGTCTGGCCAATTTTATCCCATGAAGTCTTTTTGTTTAGTCCACGGAAATGCTTTTTTTCTGAGGTCTGTCCGCCACTTGCAGCTAACTACCTCACTAATACTTTTTTGGTAGCCTTATGCCCATCAATATTTAATTGTATGAGGTAAGTACCTTCAACATTTCCGCTACCTAAATCGATAGCTTGTTTTTGTTTGCCACTTAATTTAATAGGTGCGCCACTATACACATTTTTACCGGCAACATCATAAACGGCCAATTGCACGGTGCGCTTTCCTCTTAGATCGTAACTAACTATCAATTGATTATTCTCTTTATCATAAGATACCTTCAGATCGTAACTGGTTGCAATTTCATGAATAGAAGCATCGGGTACCGGATGGATTTGAAATGAATGCAAGAAAATATAATCGCCCGAATTTTGTCCGTTATTATTCGTACAATTTGTAGCATACCAAAAGGTGATCTTTCCTTCATTTACCAAAGGCGCTTTCCAATCAAAGGTCCAGTATGTGAAGTTAGATGCCAAGGCAGCAGTACCTGCGGTTTTATGTGTAACCGAATAACGAATATCAGAATTATAGGTATGATTGATGATCTGTGTTCTTTGCGGACTTGGATCGGTAATTACAAACTGACCAACATTTAAACTATCACTATCTTTTAATGCAACGATCTCAAAACCAAATTTTGATGTTGGCATCGATCCTTGCACCATTAAGGTTAGCTGATAAGTTGCGCCCGGAATGTAGGACGAATCAACACTGGAGATAATTAATGTGTTATTATTAACGGCGTTTGATGTTACCTGTGCATCGGCATGGCAACCCAACTGCGCGCATGTTTGATCGCCGGGAGCGCCGGTACTACCGGGATGCGCGCCGGATGTTTTTTTGAATTGAATGGTATAACTTCCACAAACAAATAAACAGGCTAAACCAATACTATAAACGATCTTGTTCTTCATCTGCTTACTTATTAAATGTGAATGATCTGGTATACACTTTATCGCCTTTATCTGACATATCATCGTTAGCTGATACGCCTGCTAAATAAAACACTACAGGCTTCGTTGCATTTTCAGGAGCTGTCCAATTTACCACCCACTCACCCAAACCATTGGAAACAGCATCTGTGCCGTTAAAGGTATAGGTTACATATTCACGATCCTTTAATTCATACGAATTACTTACCAGCTGTGTGCGTTCTTTATCGGTAATGGTAAATTTACCCACACTTGTTTTTGATTCAGGGTCCATCGCCAATATCTGAAAACCAAATCGGCTCTTATTGCTATCAGAAATTCTAACTTTAACCGCATAGGTTTTTCCGGCAACATAATTTTTGATCGAATTTCCTAATTCCATTTCCAATGTGGCAGTGCCTGAATTTACTTCGCCGGCATCATCATGGCAACCTGCCGTAGCACATGTTTTTTCATCAGGAGCACCGGTATGCGAAGGAGGCGCGCCGGAACTCGATCTTCCGGGAGTAGCTGCAAATGCTATCATTACAACAATTGCAAACAAGAAAACGGATACAATTTTTTTCATTTTAAACAATTAAGCAAGTATGATCGATCACACCTGATACTACCAAAGTTACAAAATTTTAAGCGCTTTTCATAGTAAGGCCTTTACCAAAACAAAAAACCCTGATACTGGATCAGGGTTTTGAAATTTATAAAGGGAAATTATTATTTGATCTTGAACGCAGCTTTTACTTTAGCTACATAATCTAATTTCTCCCAAGTAAACAATTCAACTTTTACAGTTTTTGTTTTACCATCAGGTGATTTAAATGTTTTTGTAACTGTTTCGTTCTTACGTCCCATATGTCCGTATGCAGCAGTTTCGCTATACATTGGCGTACGTAATTTTAAACGTTGCTCAATGAAGTAAGGGCGCATATCAAATACTTTCTCAACGATCTTAGCGATCTCACCATCGGTCATTTTTACATTTGCAGTACCATAAGTGTTGATGTAGATACCCATTGGTTTAGCAACACCAATTGCATAAGATACTTGTACTAAAACTTCAGAACAAACACCTGCGGCAACTAAGTTCTTAGCAATGTGACGCGTTGCATAAGCTGCTGAACGGTCAACCTTACTTGGATCTTTACCAGAGAATGCACCACCACCGTGAGCACCTTTTCCACCGTAAGTATCAACAATGATCTTACGACCAGTTAATCCTGTATCACCGTGCGGACCACCAATAACGAACTTACCGGTTGGGTTGATATGGTAATTGATCTTATCGTTAAATAAGCTAGCGTACTTCGGATATTTTTTCTTTACGCGAGGTATCAAAATGTCGATGATATCTTTTTTGATCTTCGCTAACATTTTACTTTCTGAATCAAAATCATCGTGCTGAGTAGAAACAACGATCGCATCAATACGCACCGGCTTGTTGTTATCATCATATTCTAAAGTTACCTGTGATTTTGCATCGGGACGTAAATATTTAATTTCTTTATTCTCGCGACGTAAAGCAGCTAACTCTAATAAAATACCATGTGCAAGGTCTAATGCTAATGGCATATAGTTAGGCGTTTCGTTAGTTGCATAACCAAACATCATACCTTGGTCACCTGCACCTTGATCTTCTTTTTTCTTACGCTCAACACCTTGGTTAATATCTTGAGATTGCTCGTGAATTGCTGAAAGCACACCGCATGAATTTGCTTCGAACATGTATTCTGCTTTGGTGTAACCAATTTTACGAATAACCTGACGGGCAATTTCCTGAACATCTAAGTAAGTCTTAGATTTCACTTCACCAGCCAAAACAACCTGACCAGTAGTTACTAAAGTTTCACATGCTACCTTTGAAGAAGGATCGAATGCTAAAAAGTTATCAATTAAAGCGTCTGAAATTTGATCAGCTACTTTGTCCGGGTGTCCTTCTGACACAGATTCTGAGGTAAATAAATAACCCATTTTGTTATGATTTAAGTTTTAAGTTTTTTAAGTTTTTCAAATGTAAAAGAATAAAAGGAATATCAAAAATTAATTTAATTATTACGCGGCTTCTAAAATTCATCCGCTGAAATGCTTTATTAATTTTGCTTCCCTAATACGCTTGTTACTTGCGTGCTATATAAGCAGCGCTAATTTAACAAGTAATAAGCAATATAAAAACGGGCTTGGATTGATTGTTTATAATTAACGCTATTGGTTAATTACTTTGAGTCTTAGGCTTGAAGAATAAGTTGTTCACAAGAGATAGAACAATGTATAACACAATGGCAATGGTTAATCCTAAGAACTGAAAAACAATAAGACTAACTAATGAAAGCGCCAGAAACACAAAACGTATCTCATTTCCCTTCCATCCGAATTGTTTGAATTTTAAAGAGAATAAAGGAAGTTCTGCAACCAGTAAATACGACATTAATACGGATAAACCCAGGATCGCATAAGGATGAATTAAGAAATGGATGATACCGCAATGTTTGAGATCAAACTGTGTATCCCAATTTACGATCAATGGAATGGAGCAGATCAAAATGGCATTGGCAGGCGTTGGCACACCAATGAACGCTTCGGTTTGTCGGGTATCATTATTGAATTTGGCTAAGCGAACTGCTGAAAAAACAGGAATTAAAAGTGGGATATAAACCATC
>JBIKKW010000207.1:0-3696 GCA_044360115.1 Bacteroidia bacterium | reverse complement strand
CCCGGGCATTCAATATTATATTATTTAACAAACACACATGGAGACATATGTGCTTCAAGCCATTCGATCATTAGTGCATTTGGCCAAACGGCATCATGGTTAAAGCTGTACCTAAGAAAGCTAATACAACAATAACATAAATTAAATACAAGGCGCTTAAACTTAATCCAATAATAGCACAAACTCTACCTGCCTTTAAATTATTGAAAGAAGACACCTCAAACTCCTGAGGATTTGCTTTATATAAGGCAAGATCCTTATTAGCTAAAACCAAGGCAATGATACCGCATGCTAAACCAACAATGCCATAACAAAAGCAAGTAGGTATTGAAATGATACCTAATACTAATACAGCTACGGCATTTGGTAATTTTTTTTGTGGCAAAAATCCATTGCCATTATTAGGATTTGAAAAATTCGGTTGCGGGTTGTTTGTGTTTTCCATTTTATATTTTTTTTATCTGTGACGAAAATAAACCTTTTTATTAAAAACCTATTTTAAAATAATTAACAAAAATTTGTGACAAACTAATTGTAACCAAAAGCGAACTTTTTTAATTGTTTACCGTAAAAGAATATAGATAAAAACAAAATATACCCGAAACCCTTATAAAACCTATGATTTAAAGGGCTGGTCAAACTAAATCTATTAAATCACTAAATCAATTAAAAATTAAAAAACAATAAAATGAGAACAACAAACATTACAATGAACAGCTTAAAAGCACTGATAAGAAAAACACTAACCTGCTTAAAACTTATTTCTTATGAAAACAAATTTACTACTAACAGCCTTATTGGCATTTATCATTCAGGCAATGGTAACAGGCCAAACACCCGCCAACCAAGTAGACACCTACTCGGCTGAGTATTGGATAGCATATTCCAATAAATTAAACTTAACTGATGCTGAACGAAATGAATTTCTTCAGGCAAAAAGAAAAGCGTCCTTTCAAAAAAATGCAAGTACTACCCTATCAAACATTACCACCAAACCTAACGGTAATGATCCCAACCAAGTGCAAGCCGTTGGCTGCAACAACATCGATTTTGAGGCTGGGAACTCAACAGGATGGGCCCTATCATCCGGATTTCACCCGATATTTAACCCTAATGGATGCTGCCTTAACCCGGGCGGTCAGCAACTTGTTGTTACAGGTACTGGCGTTGATCCTTTTGGTGGTTTCCCTTTAGTTGCTCCCGGAGGAAATTTTTCGATGCGAATTGGCAACAGCGGAACCGGTGGACAAGCAGACCGCATTCAACAAACCTTTTTTGTTACCGCAGCCAATGCCAATTTTACTTATAAATACGCGGTTGTATTCCAAGATCCAGGACATGTTGCATCTGAACAACCGGCCTTTGTGGTTGAAATGTTTGATACAACCAATACCGCCATACCTTGTACTTATTATAATGTAGCAGCCGGTCAAAATATTCCGGGCTTTTTAAACTCTAACACCAACGGCGTGGTTTATAAACCATGGACCAACGTAATTGTTGATCTAACCAATTACATTGGGCAAAATGTTACCATTCGCTTTACTACCTATGATTGTGCTTTGGGCGGACATTTTGGATATGCTTACGTTGACGGAAACTGCGCAGCTTTTCAAACCACACAAGCAGACACAATTTGTGTTGGACAAAGCAAAATTCTTTGTGCGCCAAATGGTTTTGGAACATACTATTGGGTTGGTGGTAATATAACCGGCCAAACAGCACAATGCGTTACAGTTACTGCTCCCGGAAATTATGCAGTTCAAACAACAATGGTTACAAACTGTCAGGGACCAACATTTAATTATCCGATACAAAATCATCCAACACCTAATGCTAATTTTAATATTGGCAATAGTAACAATACATGTAACCTAAGCGTTAATTTTAATAATACTTCCAGCATGTCGTCAGGAAGTTTAACAACCTACTTTTGGAATTTTGGAGATAACACCACTTCTACCCTTCAACAACCTGTTCATACTTACAGCACCTTTGGCACCTATACTGTAAGCTTAATTGTAGGGTCAAATAAAGGTTGTTATGATACAACCACTCATGTGATCACTATCAATCCCGGACCAATGGTTTCTTTTACCAACCAAGCCATTTGTTTGAATTCGAGTGTTACTTTTACCGATAACAGCAGTGTAACACCCGGCAATATTGTTTCATGGAATTGGAATTTGGGCAATGGTAATTTTTCTACTTTGCAAAACCCATCGAGTACTTATACTTCAACAGGCAATTACTTAGTTAGTTTAACTGTTACCAGTAATCAGGGATGCATTGGATATGGCACGCAAACAGTATTTGTTAATGCTTTACCTGTTGTGAATTTTACAGCAACAAGTGTGTGCATAGGCCAATCAAATGTATTTACAAATCAAAGTACAGTTGCCAATGGAAGCATAACCAATTACATTTGGAACTTCAATGGTTTTAATAGCAGCACTTCAACAAATCCTGTTTATACATTTCCGAACAGTGGCATATTTAATGTTCAATTAAATGCCTTAAGCAGTTTTAACTGTATTAGCAGCACCATTCAAACAGTTCAGGTTTTCGCGAATCCGGTTGCTAACTTTAATATACCAAACACCTGCGCCAACAGCCCATTAATGATAAGCAATACAAGCAGTGTAGCCAATGGCTACTTAAACACATTCATTTGGAACTTTGGTAATAACTCCGGTGCAACAGTTGCCAACCCATCTTATTCATATCCTTCGGCCGGTACTTACACCATTAATTTAATAGTAAGTTCAAATTTAAATTGCAGTGCCTTTACAACAAAAACCATTACCATACATGCGGTACCTCAGGTTAATTTTTCGAGCAACATCGCCTGCTTGAATCAAACCACCCAATTTAACAACTCAACAGTTATAAGCAATGGAAACATTACAAAATGGCGTTGGGATTTTCAAAACGATGGTATTTGGGATGACACATTATCTGTTAATCCAAATTTGATCTATCCATCTTATGGAACTCATAGCTGCAAATTATCTGCAACATCAAACAATAACTGTACAAGTGCATTGGTTGGTCCGGTAATTGTTAGACCAAACCCTAAAGCTGAATTTATTGCTAACTCTGCATGCCTTGGCGATGCTACAAATTTCGTGAACGCTTCAAGCTCACCTTATGGCGCAATAACCAGTTACCAATGGCAGTACTATGGCGATGGCAATGTTTCAAACGTTACATCCAATGCAGCGCATACCTATTCATTTACTGGTATATTTTTAGTGAAACTAGAAGTACAAAATGAATTTGGATGTGTGAATGTATTATCAAAACCGGTTTATGTAAATCCAAATCCGGTTGCTAATTATATTACAAGCAAACCAAAAGGTTGTGATAAGGTTTGTGTTACCTTCACTAATCAATCAACCATAAGCAGTGGTAAAATAGTAACTAACCAATGGATATTTGGTGATGGATCTTTACCGGGTTATGATGTTAACCCCTTACATTGTTACGGTACCGGTAAGTTTGATGTTACTTTAAAATTGGTTAGTGATAGCGGTTGTATCACCACTAAAAAGAGCCTTGCTGTTGTTGAAGTATATCCTAAACCAATAGCTTCATTTGTAACCGAACCAAGTGAGATCGATGAATTAGAACCAATTGTGAACGTTACCGGTGATGCTGTTGGAGCAGATGAAGTTACTTACTATTTGAACGATG
>JBIKKW010000206.1:0-3701 GCA_044360115.1 Bacteroidia bacterium | reverse complement strand
GTATAATTAAACGAAGTAGCCGTTGCCCCACTAATTGCATTTCCGTTCAAGTACCATTGATTGCCACTTGCACTGCTGGAGTTTAATGTTGTGTTTGTTTGCGTAATAACTACCAAGGCAACCGTGTGATTACTTACTACATAAGCAGACTTGTTAACGCACCCTTTTGAATCGGTAACAGTAACCGAATAACTACCTGCCCCAATAGGAGCATTGGTTGCAGTAACTGCACTGTTGGACCAAGAATACGTGTACACACCACTTCCGCCGGTTGGTGTAACAATTATTTGTCCATTTGTATTACCCGGGCAAACCGTTGAGCTTATTCCTGAAACAAGAATAGGTTTGTTGATGGCAGCTTTTAAATTAGACCTGTATAATTTTTGTCCAACTGGGCTTGTCAACTCATCTGTGATGTAAACTACAGTGTCATTCGAAAACACGATCGCTTCTTTTTGCGTATTTGGTAAGGTTAATACGGTTGATGATCCGGTTGACAAGAATTTTGATCCTTTATAACACGAAAATAACCAGATATTGTTTTGAGCCAACAAAGCCACTGTTTTATAATTTGGACTAATATCTGCTGAAGTTATCCTCACGCCTCCGTTGTTGAAACTATCCACAACCATTGCCGTAAATGTACCCGGGGTAGACGGTAAAATATAGTGCTTTATCCATCCGTTTGTTGGACTTGTTCTGTTTTTTGTAAATAAATGCAACGAATCATTAAAAAAGAAAAAGCCTTCCATATCAAAATTATGATTAGTTGACGGCGCAGAAAAGTTACGATCAACGTATTCGAAATTTATAATTGCGGCCGTAGTAGAATTTGGAGCAATAAGATCAGGATCGGTTATCTTGTATATCTTTAAACCATTTGAATTAGCAACAGAACGGTTATTATTGTTATTACCAAAATCACCAATATAAAAATTCCCTAAATTATCTTCTGCAATATCTTCCCAATCAATATTAGTTGCATTACTTATGGTTAGTGTTTTTAAAAGTGTTCCGGAAGAATCGAATTTATAAATGTCGGGCTGCCCACCACTATCATTGTGAGACCAAAATGTATTAGGGCCAGTTTTTTCAATTCCTGATGATTCGTTTATCACAGCCGGTAAAGAACAAACACTTACTATAGGTGCCGCCGCTTGAGAAAAAGACGCAATGTTCACAAATAGATTAAATGCTATTAATAATACGCCAGCTGCTTTCATAAATAAATTTTTATTTAAAGTTAGAATTATAAACTAAGCTCGGCCATATTCAAAATCAAAAAATCATTACTATTTCATTAGTTAATTACACTTAATTGATCAAATAAACTCTTATTAAAATCAAGTCACATATTTGTGTCCTATTATTAATCAAAGCGGACTAACTTAAAACAATCAACAAATTATCTAGGATTTGAATTCACTAAATTTGAGTATTTTTTTTAAATACATAAATACATCTCATTCATAAAATATGCCTTGCAATGCCGCAATGGTTATTGGCAACTACACAACTATAAGTTAGTTTACAGTCCACATTTATGTTTTATAAACACAAAAATAAATGGAGGAAACGAATTATAAATTGCTGTTATAAAACAGATGTGAAAATAAAACATTAAGGAAATTGACTTTTTAGATTGACAGCCTTATGTATTGGTGTTATTGGAAAGTAGCCATGTTCTTCTATACGGCTCTGCTGTTTTTGATCCAATTCAAAATCTAAAAACGCCTTCAGTTCATTACCAGGTACACCGCGTGTATATTGAAAAAGCGGTCTAATAAGTGGGTAATCTCCGTTTCTTATTTCCTGTAATTCCAAAGGTGAAATTGCTTTTGATCCCTCATAGAATACACTAATTGGCCATAAACCTTTTAAAACTACGCCATTCGGATCAAGAAGTGATCCTAAATTGATGTATCCAATTCCACCTTTTGTTTTCATAACAGATTCTATAATATCTTTGTTATCTGCAAACTCAACTTCACTGGGACCAAATGATTCCATATTTAAGCGGCCTAAAAAAAACTGATGTGTACCTGAATTGACATCTCTACCAAATATTTTAAATGCATGTTTATTTCCACCTAGCTCGTCGCATCTCTCGATCTTACCGCTAAAAATGCCTTTTATTTGATCTAAACTTAAACTATCCAATCCATTAGCTGGGTTCGAAATAATTGCAATTGCATCTACAGCAACTATGGTTTGAACGGGATTAAATCCATTCTTTTTCGCTTCTTGCAGTTCACTTGCATTTATTGGGCGTGATGAATTGGCAATTTGAACTTCATTATTAATTAATGCTTTAATACCTACCGACGATCCGCCGCCTGATATCTCGAGATCAACTTCCTTTCCGTTTTTTATGTATTCCTTTTTAAAGAATTCCATAAGGTTCATTTCCGAAGATGATCCCTTTATTTTTATTAAGGTTTGTTCCTTATTAGAGGCAACATCAGTTGAATTATTGCAACCTGCCATTAACAAAAGGAATAATAGCGTATGAATATAAACTAAAATGCGTGTCATATTATTTATCAGTTAGTAATTTTAACGATCTTAAATTCTGTTCTTCTGTTTTTCTGATGCTCTTCTTCAGTACAATCAGATTGTTTACTTCCTTCACATCCACAATTGTTCACTAATCTACTTTCACCATATCCTTTTCCGTAGATCCTATCCTTTTTTATACCTTTTGAAACAATATAAGATGCGGATGATTTTGCGCGCTTATCTGAAAGTGCCATATTGTATGATGCGGCTGCCCTACAATCTGTATGAGAACCTAATTCAATAACAATTGAAGGATTATCCTGCATTGCCTTCACGATCTTATCAAGTTCAATAGCAGCATCAGGACGAATGTTGGATTTATCCAAGTCGAAATAAATCGGATTAATGTTCACCACCTTTCCAACATCAACACCTAGAGCAAGTTTATCAAGAATAATAGCAATTTTAATTACGCTATCGTTTGCGAGTTCTACATCAAAATCGGTTGTTGTTTTTAAGTAGGTGTTCTTTTCACTTTCGATCTTCAATGATACTTTATCTCCAAAATTCTTCCCCTCCAGCCTTTTGGTTATCATACCACTTAAACCGGTTACATCCGATATATATACTAAATTTCCTTTTAGCTTATCATAAATCATAAGATTACAGCTTTCCAAAGCGTTTCCAGTTTTCTTATCGCTAACTTTAACCTCAAGTTTGTAATTGATCTTTTTCATTGGTATCACAACATCAATATCCTTTCTCACATTAGTATTTGGTGAATTGATGGTTAACTTACCATTGATGTAACTTTTAAAAATACTCTCCATCTGATATTCCATTCCGGGTTCCAACCTCATTTTGAATTTTCCTTGTTCATTTGTTTTCACTTCTAATGAACGTGAATTACTCATTTTAATTTTTAAAATTGAGGTTGACAAAGGCGCCTTTGTTCTTTCATCAATCACAAGTATATTAAGAAAAAATCCAACGGGCTTAAACGTATAAACATCATCGCTTCCACCGTTCTTATTTATTCTGTTAGATGAAAAATAACCTGTTTTGGTAACAGGATCATATATCAAACCAAAATCATCATGAGATGAATTGAATGGATACCCAACATTTTTTGGTGTACCCAAATTTCCGTTTGAATAAGCACTCGCGTATATATCTAATCCACCTAAACCACCAAGTCCATT
>JBIKKW010000205.1:0-3702 GCA_044360115.1 Bacteroidia bacterium | reverse complement strand
AATTACTACAGCGTCCGCATCTTTTAAGGCCGACAATTTTCCGTTGATCTCAATGCGATTAACTGTATAATATTCTGCCAACGAACGCATAAGGTCGTATTGTTGCAAAGTATCCGATTCGCCATGCCCTTCAATAAAAGAAACCTCCTGCGAACGTTTTTGTTTGAGTTTACGTATCACATTGGTCAAACCATACTCCAGATCCTGAACACTGTTGTTGATGGCTTCTTCTTCATTGATACCTATTTGGCGTTTATAGATCTGCCAAGGTGTTTCTTTATTCTTATACGTTACAATAGCACCCGGCCATATCCAACCCTGAGATGTTTTTTCTTTGGAGGTTGATGTTACCTGTTCCGGTATCAATCCTTTTTCGTAAAGCTGACGCTCAATGTTTGTAGCTTCTTCGGTAGTAACACCATCGTATACATTTATAAATTCGTATTCAATATTGTTGTTTGAATAGGCTCTGAACACATCCAAAATTTCTTTGGCCTCACTTTTTAAGCGCGCGAAACCCGGTTTAAAATCACCTTGTAAATAAACCTTTAAAAACACCACATCATCCAACTCACCTAATAGCTTTTTGGTTGACTCGGCAAGGGTGTAGCGCTTTTCAGAGGTGAGGTCAAATCGCTTAAAATAAAACGAACCGATAAAATTCACCAAAACCACAATGGCAATTAACGCCACCAGCGTGAAAATATCTTTACGTTTATTATTTGAAGCTGTGTTGCTCATTTTACCATTTTCTGCTTTGTAATACCAAGCGTGTCATTAAATTAAATATGATGATCACACTGGCAAAATAAAATACATCACGCGTGTCTACCACGCCTCTGCTCATACTCACGTAATGGTCGTTTATACCAAGTGCTTTAACAAATGCCGATGATTTGGCGAACAAACCGCTTTGCGAAATAAAATCAAATCCAATATAACAGAAGAAACAAAGTAATAAGGCAATAATAAAGGCGATCACTTGATTTTCAGAAATAGCAGATGCAAAAATACCTATGGCAACAAAACCTGCACCCAAATAAAGCAACCCGATATAAGAACCCCACATACCACCCGTATCAATATTTCCTTTGGGATAACCCAACACATGAACCGAGTAATAATAGATCAAGGTTGGCAATAACGATATTACAACTAACGTAAATCCTGCCAAATATTTTGCCAATACAATTTGAAGATCGGTAAGCGGGCGAGTTAACAGCAACTCAATGGTTCCGGCCTTTTTCTCTTCTGAAAAACTACGCATGGTAATGGCCGGTATTAAAAACAAATAAACCCAAGGTGCAATGGAAAACAAAGGATCGATGTTTGCGAAATTATTATCTAATATGTTTGCGCCTCCAGCCTCTGTAGGGATGATCCAAAGGAATGTGCCGATCAAAGAAATAAAAACCCCAATGGCAATGTAGCCGATCAATGAGCTTAAAAAACTGCGTATTTCTTTAATGTAAAGCGTTAACATGTAAATGCAAAAATAAGGGATATATTAGTTACAAAACACATTTTAAGTTTTTTTAAAAAGGAGTTACAAACAAGGCTTTGTCATTTGTGGGGGTGCTAGTCACCAAGTCCCGATAGCTATCGGGATGATTCAGGGTCTCAGATCTATGACACATGAGAACTGAGATGCTGAAACAAGTTCAGCATGACGAATGAATTTAAATTTTAAATCAATTACAAATACTAATCAGATCGTCATACTGAGCGAAGTCGAAGTATACGATCAGCCGGAGTTCAATTATCATTAACAAGTCGCCCTTCGACTCCTCCCGATAATTATCGGGACAGGGTGACTTGTATAATTTCCACAGATAATGATATGATAAATACTACTCTTCCCCAATAGCAACAGAATCTGTTGCCATTTTATTATCCAGTATCTCGTAGATGCGATACGTTTGGTATGCTGTTTTATTTAACTGATTGCTTAAAACAATAATGGTCACTTTATCTTTTAAGCGCCTGTGAAACGCGGTGCGGTAGCCGTGCCACCAGCCGTTATGAAACACTTCTTTCTTTACCGAATCCTGATGATCTTTTAATCGCCAGCCATATCCGTAATTATTACCGCGTTGCTCCTTGCTGTATGGCGTATAAGCCAATTCCTGTGTTTGAGTAGATAAGATCTTGTTTTGATACATGGCCTCACTGAATAAGAACAAGTCGTAAGGTGTTGAAAAAACACTTTTGTCGCCTAACACATAATCACTGGCATCGATCTCCTCAGGCTTCCATCGCTGGTTATAGGCCTTCGCAATTTTACTTGAATCAATATCGTTAATGGTGCAGGTGTTTCGCATTCCCAATGGCTGAAATAATTCTTCCTTTAAAAAATCTTCGAATGGTTTGCCTGTAACTTTCTCTGCCAATAAAGCAAGCAAAGCATAATTGGTGTTGCAATAATTAAAACGTTTGTTTGGTTTTAAATATGGTGCCGGAGCCTTAAAACACATCTCATTATAAACTTCCTGATTGGTTAAACGCGCATCTCCCTTGCCAATTTTTTCGTTCAAAAAATAGATGTAATTAGGCAAGCCCGAACGGTGACAAAGCAATTGCTTAATGGTGATGCCATTATAGTTGAAGCCCGGAAAATAGGTCTCGAATGGCAAATTAATATCAATAAGTTGGCGTTCATGCAAAATTAAAATAGCAGTTGCCGTAATTACTTTTGAAACAGAAGCCAATTGAAACATGGTTGAATCGGTAAGCGGAACGTTTCCTTGCTTATCGGCAATGCCATAACTTTTTTGAAGCAGTATCTTACCTTCTTTGGCGATCAATACACTGCCATTAAAATTATTATCCTTATTCCAACGTGTGAACATGGAATCTAACCGCGTTTTTGTACGGGCATCCTTATCTTCAGGTATCGAATTTATTTCGGGCTTTTCGATCTTGGTGCCAAATTCATGTTCAGTATCACTACCACAACTGATAACGATGATCAAAAAAACTAGTAATAAAAGAAATTTCTTCACGTAAATTATTATTATTCAATTAAATATTTTCAATTGACAATTTACAATTCATTAGTGCAATTGTAAATTGTCATTCTAACAATTGTAAATCTTATTCCTCGGGCTCTTTATCATAATCCAAGTCATTTCCCCAAAAGCTCATCTGTTGCTTTATCCAAACCTTTCTTCCGCTCACGTATGCGCTTGGTGGGTTTGCAACAAATTTTCTGGGATTAGGCAAAATTGCCGCAATGGCTGCCGCCTGATCTTTCGTTAATTTATTAGCGCTTTTCTTGAACCAAAACTGTGCTGCTGCTTCTGCACCATAAACACCGTCGCCCATCTCAATACTATTCAGGTAAACTTCCATGATGCGCTCTTTACTCCAAAATAATTCGATCAAAAACGTAAAATAAGCTTCAAGTCCTTTGCGTATATAACTTCTGCCCGGCCACAAGAATACATTCTTTGCTGTTTGTTGCGTAATGGTGCTACCGCCTCTGATGCGTTTTCCTTTTTTATTTTGCTTCATGGCTTTTTTAATGGCACCCCAATCAAAACCGCTATGTTTTAAATAATTTTGATCTTCGCTACAAACCACTGCTAACTGAAGTTTTTCATTGATCTCCTCAAGTGGCACCCAATCGTGCTTTAAACGCATATCCTTTCCATCGCTTTTTTGCTCAACGCATCGGATGATCATTAAGGGTGTTACAGGAAC
>JBIKKW010000015.1:0-31489 GCA_044360115.1 Bacteroidia bacterium | reverse complement strand
TTGGATCGGTGGCAGAAATTCATCCCAGCATCCGGTTTATCACATCGGGGCCAGCACCCTTATTTATGGCTTAGCAACATTTTTATTTTTTAGCGGTGTATTCAGAAAGCATTTACGATTAATGGTGGTTTCGGCATTGGTACTTTTTTTATATGGCAGTATCATGTGGGGTATTTTTCCCTTCAAAGAAGAGATAAGCTGGGAGGGACATTTGTTTGGTTCTATAGCCGGCTTATTAGTGGCATTTAATTACCGTAAAGAAGGTCCGCAGCCAAAGAAATATGATTGGGAAGATGAAAGTGATGATGATGAAAATAATGAAGAGGGAAACAATTTGAATTCAGGTTCGGAAGGGCCGATTATTATAAATTATGTTTTTAAGCCAAGTGATGAAAATTCATCAACGGATCAAAGAAACTCTTCCTGAACGATTTACTTTTTTATCGGTATTCTTTTCAGTACTTTCTACCTTGTAAACATAAATATCTTCTTCACAAAGATTGCCTTTGAAACGGCCATCCCACTTGCCATTTGGGTTATTTGTTGTGTAAATTTGGTTACCCCATTTGTCATAAACGGTGAACGAATAATAGCTGTACTCACATTGTAATACCGGGAAGAAATAATCGTTCTTATTATCTTCATTAGGCGTAAATGAATTAGGAATCAGCATTTCGCAATCGCAGGCTTTCATCTTTACAAATACGCTATCGTAACGTGTGCCGCAGTTCTTATTTTCTGTTTTTACCCAATACCAGCCTTCTTTGGTGGCATTTATGTTTGAAGATATGGAACCTGTATTCCACAATATTTTAGTCCCCGGAGGCGCTTTAACTGTAAGTGGTTTTTGTTCTTCACTTAAACAAAACGTTGCTTCGTTTTGAAAGGATGTTTGAATGCCGGGTGCCACAACCACTCTAAATGTATCGGTATAAAAACAACCTTTGTTATTGGCAGTTACCCAATATTTGCCAGAATTGTCAATTCGTAATCGTTGCGAATTATCACCTGTACTCCAGTTATAACGCCATGTGGAGTTCTTTGGATCTACAATTAAGGTAACACCTTTGCACACGGTTGTATCTCTGATATTAAACACAGGCTTATTCACATATAAAACAATGGTACTGTCTTTTATGATCTTACCGTTATCATTAATTTGTACAATGTATTTCCCCGGATATTTCCCGGCGTTAATGCGCTTGGTGTTGTATTCAATATTCTTTGGCGTGATCCAGGTGATCTTTAATTTCTTGTCTAAATTAGAAGGGAGCGTTAAAAAAACACTATCGCTCGAACATACTCCCGTTGTATCTGGAAAGAAATTATTTTTCTGGGCAGATGTGATCGTCCAAATTAATATCAATAAATATGTAAGCTTTGCTTTTATCCTTGCTAAATTATTAAATTCAAGTTCAGGTTTTGTGTTAATTTCTTCTAATTATCAGACTTCTATTCTTCATAATTCAAGCTCAATGGTAATGATGGTTCCTGATTTATCGGCATTAATGGTCGATTTGTCTATCATAGTTACCTTTTGAGTTTTACCGGTAAGTTTAGAGTTTAGTTCTAAAATACTTTTAATTGTAGCGGTACCAAGGCTTTTGTGTCCGGTTTTTGAATGCTCTTTGGCTTTTATTAAACCTATACCATCATCTTCTATGGTTATCAGTAATTTCCCTTCCGGTGTTTTCTTAAAATCAATATTCAAATGCCCATGTTCTAACTTTGGTAAGATGCCATGTATGATGCAATTTTCAGCATGCGGTTGAATGATCATGTTAGGGATGCTGATCATATTCACATCAATGGATTCATCAATACTTATCTTGTAATCAAATTTGTTTTTAAAACGTTCTTTTTCTAATTCGAGATAGTATGATAAGCGTGTGATCTCATCTCTCAATAATATTTCGCCTTGTGCAGCCTTTTCAATGATCATGCGAATTAAGCGCGAGAACTTGGCTAAATATTCACTGGCCTTTAAGCTATTGTTAGAGTTGATGTAGTTTTGGATAGATGTAAGTGAATTGAAAATAAAATGCGGACTCAACAACGCATTCATTGCCTGATGCTTTAATAAGGTTACCTGCTGTTCTTCCTGAATACGTTTTAGCGCACGTGTTTTTATTCGTTTAACTATAAAGTAACTGATCAACGAAACTATAATGATGGCAAAAACAATGATGATCAAAAACGAATATTTTGTTTCTGAAAATTTGGCTTCCTTGTTAAACTCAATTTTGGTTGGTAAGCTCCAGTTGATGTTATCTGCCGAAGCGATAATGGCCAACGTATGCAAGCCGCCGCCAATGGCAGGTAAATTAAAAGCAGTGTTCTCTAAGGGGATCCAGTTCGAATTATCGAGTTTGTATTTGTAAAACTGTTTGTTAGGTTTTGTAAAATACGGACTGTTAAAGAAAACCGTAACATCATTATCGCTTGTTTTTAATGCAATTATTTTTCCATCAAAATCATAATTTAATTCGTTGATCTTTATTCTATCAATACTAACGGAATTGATGGTTGTATTATAATTTAGTAATTGTTCGGTTTGCGCAATTGAAATACCCTTTGATGTAGAGATACACGTATATTTTTCGTTAAAAGAAATATCGTTCACAAAGTTAGAGAGCAATCCGTTTGATTTATTGAACACCTTAATGGGATTCATCACCGAATCACAAATAAACAAGCCATCGGAAGTAACGATCCATATCTTTCCCTGATGTTGCATTACTTTTTTTACATCAATTAAAACTTTGCTGCCAATTGTTTTGATCTCCTTATCTTTATTCAGATAAGCAATACCTTCTTCATAAGCATAAATGATCTCATTGTTAATGGTACTGATGTCATTTATTCGGTTATTGGCATTTTTAGAAAGTAAGCGATGTGTTTTTGTTTTAAAATCGTAAAGATAGATACCCTTGTTTGTAGCTACCAGCAAGGAATCGTGGCGAGAATAAATAGAGTTGATCTTAAAACTAAAGTCAGGAAATGAGATCAAAGTGTCAATTACCTTCGAAGCATTTTCATTGGTAAGTAAGATACTTGCTTGCCAATCGCAAATAACGAGTTGTTTGTTTTCAAGTGGATGAATTAATTTGCCTAACAATGGTTTGAAAAAGTATTTAGTATTACCACCAATGAAAATTTTAGGCGACAGATCAAACTGGCTACGCTTGGTGAAGTATAAAATATTGTTTAGCTCTTTAATGTCAAAAACCGGTTCGGTTAAAACATTATCAGGTGCAGAAATGGTTTTGATCACATTTTGATTAATGTCATAACCATAAAAACCGTTGCTGGTTGCGGTAAAAACGTAATCATTCTTAAAGAAGATCTTGTTAACACCTAGGATCTTTTCATCCAGATTAATGGAAACGTTATTAAAAAAGGTATTTTGGATCAAATAAATGCCATCATCAAACGTACCGATCCAAATATTTTCCTTACTGTCTTTAAAAATACAGTTGATCAAAACAGGTGTAATATTCAACTCCGCAAAAACATCATGGGTTATGCCTTTATCATAAACATAAATGTTTTCGGTAGGGTAGGAAGTAAACCAAATACGGTTGTATGCATCACATACAATTTTGTTTATGCTTTTTTCGCCGCCAATAGAAAATGTAGTTGCCTTGCTGTAAACCGGTATGATCTCTTTTTGAAGCGTATTATCTTTAATAAAGAATATTTTTGATGAAGAACCTACAAGTAATTCGCCGGTATTATTTTCTGTTAAGCTATATACAGGAAGGTTCTTTAATAGATCGATCTTGATCTGTTTGCCGTCATTTAACTCATATAAACCATCACTTCTTCCAACTAAAATTTTACCGTTCTTTGTTTGGAAAAGGCAATAGGCCTGGTTGTTTTTGTTCTTCGATTTTATATCATCGGAAATTAATTTGTTGGTACGCAGATCATAAATATCTAACCTGATGCCGGAAGCCAATAAATAAACATAGTTTTTATCAATGATGATCTGATCTATGTTTCCGGTTAGTTTTTCTTTGGTAATAAAATTATAGGAGTTCTTTTTATGATCAAATTCGGTAATACCATACTCGCGGGTAGAAAAGATAGTGGTGGAACGGTTTTTTACAAAGGAGCTGATGATGGTTGGGTTTTTTAAACTATCAGCCTTTATTAACGAGAAGTTGTAGCCATTAAAAACATAAACACCATTATCGGTGCTGATATGAATTAAGCCTAATTCATCTTGTTGGATATTGAAAATATTAAGACTGTTTAAACCTTCTTCGGTACCTAATTTGCTGAAATTAAAACTTAGGTTTTGCGAATGAAATGATCCAAAAAGGAAACAAAAGGCCAATAGCCAAATAACCTTTTTTGTAAACATATTTTTTGTTTTGTTACTTAGGGGAAACCGATTTTGACTTGATGAAATCCGCAAATTCGTGAATACGAGCCTTACTTACGGTTACATGTGTGCCATCACTTAAAATAACACCACCTTCGTTGTGACTGTATTCTTTAACGTATGCAACATTGATCAATGCTGAGCGGTGAATACGAAAGAAAACAGTATCCGGTAAAATGGTCTCAAATTCTTTTAAGGTTTTACTGGCAACAATCTTTTTACCACCAACTAAAAATAAATTGGTGTAGTTATCGCTGGCTTCTAACCAAATAATATCTTTATAATCCACCAAGGTAAATCCTTTACTGTGGTTGATCAATACTAAATTCTTATCCTGTTCAGATTTATTTTGACCGCCTTTGTTTACAGTCTCATAATGCTGTATTACCTTTCTAATGGCACCTTGCAGCTCACTAAGCATTAATGGTTTTAAAAGGTAATCGGTTGCACCTGCTTTAACGGCAGTAATACCATGCTCGCTGTATGCAGTTAAAAATATCACACAAAAATCGCGGTTGTAAATACCTTCAAGCATTTGAAAGCCATTCATGCCGGGCATATTAATATCTAAGAAAACTACGTGTGGCTTAAGGTCCTGTATCTTAACCTTTCCTTCCATTCCATTAGAAGCTTCTCCGATAACCTCAATTTCAGGACAATAATTTTCAAGCATACTTTTGGTGTTGCTTCTGCTGTCCTCTTCATCATCAATAATTAAAGCGCGATACTTTTGCATAACATTTATATTTTCTACTAAACTAACAATTTTAAATCCCAAAAAAAATGATTTAACTGAAATTCTTATTAATAATGAGTAAAACTGGCTTTTTTACGAGTAAATAACTATATTCACATGTTAAAACAGCAAATTTATTTGTAGTAATTTTTAATATTTATACGCTTTAATACAATGAAAAAATTCCTTTCCATTCTGGCCATCTGTTTTCTGTTTAATGGATTTACTCAGCAAAAAATAACGCTTGATGATATTTGGGTGAAATATGCTTTTGCACCTAAGGGAGCACAAGGTTTTAATACCATGAAAGATGGTTTGCATTATTCTGATATTGAGGAAAAAGATGGTATTACCATCATAGCCAAGTATCAAATAAAAAACAACGCCAAAGTGGGAGAATTGGTTAATTCTAAGGATGTAAAATATAATGCCAAAGCAATTGATATTTCGAGTTATGAGTTTAGCCCTAATGAAGATAAAATATTACTCTCAGAGAATGGTGAAGCTATTTACCGAAGATCCTACAAAGCAGATTATTACGTATATGATTTTAAAACAAAACTAACACTTCCGGTAAGCGATCATGGAAAGATCATGTTCCCAACTTTTTCACCGGATGGACGAAAAATTGCTTTTGTTCGCGATAACAACTTGTTCATTCGTGATCTGCTTTCAAATAAAGAGATCGTAGTAACAACTGACGGCGCATTCAATAAGATCAAGAATGGCTGGGGCGATTGGGTGTATGAAGAAGAATTTAGTAAAGCCAATTATTTCACATGGAGTCCGAATTCACAGTATTTGGCTTACATTAAATTTAACGAGACCAACGTAAAGGATTTTACAATGGATTATTATAAGGGAGAATTATACCCTGAAAAATACACTTATAAATACCCAAAGGCCGGAGAAGATAATTCACTGGTAACGTGCCACATTTACGACATCAACTCCATGAATAGCAACAAAACAGTTCAGGTTGATCTTGGAGACGAAACGGATATTTATCTACCACGTTTGCAGTTTACAAACGATTATAATGTTTTGTCATTGCAACGTTTAAACAGATTGCAAAACAAATTGGAGTTATTGTTTGTGGATGCAAAAAATGGTAAGGCAAAAGTTGTGTATACAGATGAAGCAAAAACATATGTAGATATTACAGATGATCTAACATTTATTAGTAACAAAGGTTTTATTATTTCAAGTGAGCGCGATGAGTATAACCATTTATATTTTTATGACCTGAACGGTAAATTGATGAATCAAGTTACATCAGGTAAATGGGATGTGATAACATTTAAAGGATACGACGAAAAATCAAATACACTGTATTATATTTCAACGGAAAATGGTGCGATCAATCGCGATCTGTATTCTGTAAAACTAGATGGTAAAGGTAAAAAGCGCATGAGTACCAATAACGGATTTAATGACGCTGAATTTACTACCGGGTTTAAATATTATATTTCATCTTACAGCGATGCGAATACCCCGCCGGTTTATGAATTAAGAGATGCAAGCGGTAAAGTGATAAAAGTTCTTGAGAACAATTTAGCGCTAAAAGAAAAACTGAGTGGATATACTTTAGGCAAAAAGGAGTTTTTTACTTTTAAGAACACCGATAGCATTGAATTAAATGGCTTCATGATCAAACCGGCAAATTTTGATCCAACTAAAAAATACCCGGTTTATATGTATGCTTATAACGGACCAGGAGCCAATGAGGTTAATAATAATTTTGAAGGATTTGAATTCATGTGGCACCAATTACTTTGTCAGGAAGGATACATTGTTGTTTGCGTTGATGGAAGAGGAACTTTAGGACGTGGTCGCCAATTTAAACACTGCACCTATTTGCAACTAGGTAAATACGAAACTATGGATCAAATTGATGCTGCTAAATATTTGGGACAGCAACCATACGTTGATAAAAGCAGAATTGGTTTCCAGGGATGGAGTTACGGCGGTTACATGGCCTGTTTAATGATCAGTAAAGGTGCAGAATATATTAAATCGGCAATTGCTGTTGCGCCTGTAACCAACTGGAAATATTATGATAATATTTATACCGAGCGTTTCATGCGTAAACCAAAGGATAACAAAAAAGGTTACGAAGATAATTCGCCAGTAAATTATGTAACCAAGATCAAAGGAAACTTTTTACTGATCCATGGAAGCGCTGATGATAATGTACATGTGCAAAACAGTATGGAAATGGCAAGAGCTTTGGTAAGTAATAATATTCCTTTTGATTTTATGATCTACCCGAATAAAAATCACGGTATTGCAGGAGGATTTACACGATACCACATCTTTAACAAAATGTTGAAATTTGTAAAAGAGAATTTGTAATACATCCATGTCTAAAAAACACCTTGTCATATTCAGTGGCGCCGGTATGAGCGCTGAAAGCGGGATCAAAACATTTCGCGACAGTGGTGGATTATGGGAAGAATACAAGATAGAAGATGTGGCAACGTTAGAAGCGTGGGAGCGCAATCCTGCATTAGTTACCGAATTTTATAATCAGCGCCGCAAACAGGTAATGGAGGCGCAACCAAACGAAGCACATAAGACCATAGCCGAACTTCAAAACGATTTTAATGTTACGGTTATAACTCAAAACGTTGATAATTTGCATGAGCGTGCGGGGAGTAAAACAGTTATTCATTTGCATGGCGAGATCATGAAAGCCCAAAGCTCAGTTGATCCTTCCTTGATATACGATCTTAAAAAGTGGGAAGTTAAAATTGGTGATAAATGCAGTAAAGGTTCGCAATTAAGACCATACATTGTTTGGTTCGGTGAAATGGTGCCAATGATGGAGCCAGCGATAAATATAGTTGGTCAGGCCGAGTTGTTTACAGTGATCGGTACATCTTTAAATGTTTATCCGGCAGCTGGTTTGGTTGATTATTCACCGGGGCCTATTCCAAAATGGTTGGTTGATCCGGGTGATTTTAATTTGCAATACTATCAAAACATGGTGCATATCAAAGATACAGCTGTTAAAGGCATGCGCCAGTTGAAAGAAGTTTTGAATAAATTAAAATAAAAAACTCCGAAATTTTTTCGGAGTTTTTTATTTTATTGTGGTCTGTAATACTTCTTTGCTTCCGGCATAAACGCCTTCAAGTCTTTTATACGTGTTTCATCACTTGGGTGCGTACTTAATAACTCAGGTGGTTTTTGTCCGCCACTTGCTGCCATGCGCTCCCAAAAAGTTACTGCTGCTTCTGGATCATAACCGGCCATTGCCGCAAATATCAATCCCATTTTATCTGCCTCTGTTTCATGTTTACGGCTGTATTTAAGCATACCTAACTGAGAGGTGATACCAAATGATTGTAAAAATAATTGTTGCGTTGCCTGCGGCTTTTGTGATAGAGCAACCGATAACATTGCTCCGCCAAATTGTACCAACATACCTTGGCTCATACGCTGGTTACCATGTCGCGCAACGGCATGCGCAATTTCGTGCCCCATTACAACTGCTAAACTTTGTTCATCTTGTGTAACCGGCAATATACCTGTATATACAACAACCTTTCCGCCGGGCATACACCAAGCGTTAACTGTTTGTTCATCCACTACATTAAATTCCCAACGGTAACCACTCAATTCATTATTTAATCCTTTATCGGCATAATATTTTTCTACTGCTTTCTGTATGCGTATACCGCAATTTCTTACCAATTGCACGCGGTTATCGTTATCAGGTAATTTCGGATGTTCAGATAAAAACTTATCGTATTCGTTATAACTCATGGCTTGTAGTTCGCCTTCCGGTACTAAATTTAAACTACGCTTTCCTGTTACAGCATTTTTATGGCACGAAAATAAAACAATGCCAAGTGCGATGCTGAATGATAAAATTATTTGTCTCATTTTAATTTTCAATTTTTGCAGTTAAACCACTTTCTAATAAAGCTTCACAAATTGGTTTTAAACTTTTAAATGAACCATTTTTTACGGCGCATTTACCTTTGTAATGTATAAGGTAAGTACATTGCGTTGCTTGCTCGGGTTCATGACCACAATAACGCATTAAGGTTTCAATTACAAAATCAAAAGTGTTCACATCATCATTATAAACCACAATTGATCTTTCTTTCTGTTCAATAACAAGCGTTTCTTCTTGTTCTAAAACATCAAATTCTGTTTCAAAAGCTGATCTCATTTTTTTATTATTTTGCAGGTAATAAGGTTGCTGTACAATCACCAAAACCAACACGAATGCCGTCTTTCTTGCAATAACCTCTAATGGTTACCGTATCGTTGTCATTTACAAATTTGCGTTCGCTGCCATCCTTTAATTTAATTGGTTTTGTTCCTCGCCAGGTTAATTCTAAAAAGCTTCCGTATTCGGTTTGCGTTGGGCCACTTATTGTTCCGCTCGCCATCATATCTCCAACATTAATATTACAACCATTAACAGTATGATGTGCCAATTGTTGTTCCATAGTATAATACATGTATTTGTAATTACTTGTACACACCAAATTTTCTTCACCACCTTGAGGTTTTAAATACACCTCTAAATTGATGTCAACATTTCTATCCCCTCTGTATTGTAAGTAAGGCAATAGAGGAGGATCTTGCACATAACCTTTTACTCTGAAAGGTTCTAGCGCTTCAAGCGTTACGATCCAAGGAGAAATGGTGCTGGCGAAATTTTTTGCTAAAAACGGACCAAGTGGAACATATTCCCAAGTTTGAATATCGCGTGCACTCCAATCATTAAATAATACCATTCCAAAAATATGATCATCGGCTTTGTCGGTACTAACCGAATCGCCCATTTCAGTTGAACGGCCAATGATAAAAGCAGTTTCTAATTCAATATCCAATAATTTACTCGGACCAAACACAGGCACTTCGGAATCGGCCGGTTTTGTTTGGCCTTTAGGACGGTGAAATGAATGACCGCTCACGCAAATACTGCTGGCTCTTCCGTGGTATCCAACAGGAAGGTGTTTCCAGTTTGGTAACAACGCATTGTTTGGATCACGAAACATAGTACCCACATTGGTAGCATGATCGATACTGCTGTAAAAATCGGTATAATCGCCAACTTTTACAGGCATCAGCATTTTTACATCGCTTTGTTTTTTAAATACTTTCGCATATAGATCCTTATCTGTTTTTAAAACAGAATTTTCATCACAAAGTAATTCAATGATCTTTTCGCGTACTTTGTTTGTTGTAGGCTTTCCTAATGAAATAAAATCGTTAAGGTATGCTTGATCAAAAACACTTCTGTTGATATCAAACACATCTTTACTTTCCAGTTCAAACAGATCGATTATATAATCGCCAATAGCAGAGCAAACATGGTGTTTTACTTTTTCATCGCTATAAACACCAAAGGGAATGTTATAGATAGAGAAATCGGAATTTTCGTTTACGGGGAACCAGGTTTTTAAAGTCTTCATTTTATAATTTCTTTGAAAGGATATTTGATTTCAGATCTTCTATGATCTGTTTATTACCGGTTTTACTATTATCTAAAATTAAAATGGCTTTGGTTAAAGTTTCTTCATCGTTTACATCTTCAATATTTTCGGCCACAGTAAACGCCTCTAATGAAACCATATAGTCATCATCACAGGTTTGTTCAACAAAGAATAGAAAATCATTTTTAAAATCTAATCCGCTTTCCCAACAAATACAAAGCAGTTTGGCTTTATCTTCACTTGTTTCAGCTTCCTGAACCGCTTTGATCAATAGTTTTTGTTGCTTGTTATCTTTTAATTGTTTGAGTTTGTTTTCTTTATCTTCTCTGCTTAATTGCGGATCCAAAAGGTCTATCAAAACATCAACATCTTTTTCCTTAAATAACGAATCGGCATTTAACGCAATGGTTAATGTATTGTAGTTCTCTTTATCAAACAGCTTTTCAGGATCAAAAGCTTCTTCATTTATCAATTCCTTCATCTTGTTTTATAATAATTGATTGATAATATCTTCAATTTTTACACCCTCAGCTTCTGCTTTGTAATTTTTTACGATGCGATGGCGTAGGATAGGAGTGGCAATAGCTTTTACGTCCTCAATATCTGGACTAAACTTTCCGTTAATAGCGGCATGACATTTTGCACCAATGATCAAATATTGTGATGCACGCGGACCAGCACCCCATGATAAATATTTTTTAGTAACATCTGCACTAAACTCACTGTTCAATCGCGTTTTATTAACGAGCTTAACCGCATATTCAATTACATTATCAGCAACTGGAATTTTTCTGATCAGGTTTTGATAGAATAAAATTTCTTCGGCCGATAAAATGTGATTTAATTTTGTGTTTTGAGTGGTAGTGGTTTGTTTAACTACCTGCATTTCTTCTTTAAAGGAAGGATAATCAAGCCAAACATTGAACATGAAACGGTCTAACTGCGCTTCAGGCAAAGGGTATGTTCCTTCTTGTTCAATTGGATTTTGAGTTGCCAATACAAAAAACGGTTGTTCTAAATTGTACTTTTTTCCGGCAGCCGTAACTTGACGCTCCTGCATGGCTTCTAACAAAGCCGCTTGTGTTTTTGGCGGTGTACGGTTTATTTCATCGGCCAAAATAATATTTGCAAATAAAGGACCTTTTATAAATTTAAAATTTCTGCTTTCATCCAATATCTCGCTACCAATAATGTCACTTGGCATAAGGTCGGGTGTGAATTGAATACGGTTAAAACTTAAACCTAATGCATCTGAAATGGTATTTACCAATAAAGTTTTTGCTAAGCCGGGTACACCCACCAATAAACAATGACCATTACTAAAAATAGAGATCAATACATTTTTAATGGTTTCTTCCTGTCCAACAATAACCTTGGCAATTTCCTTATTTAAATTATTGTATTTTGTTACAAATGCCTGAATTGCCTCCGTATCATTCTTAAATTCCATATAACCGATTTTGGATTATAAATTTAAGAATAATATGTGCATTTAACACATAAAAAGGGCATTAAAAAATGTTATTGAACAACCACTTTTACAGGAAATTTAACGCCTTGCGAAATAATATTGCAGATGTATACGCCGGCAGTTAAATGATCGCTTGGAATGATATTAATAGAGTTAGTATCAAAGCCTGCATTTAAGTGTTGACCATAAAGTTGTTTGCCACTGATATCATAAAGCAGTATATCCAAATCAGATGAATTATCGATCCCAGAAAAATCAATGGTAAAGTTGCCATTATTCGGATTTGGATAAACAGTGATTTTTACATCTGATAGTTGCGGATTATTTACACTTACAATTTGATGTTGTTTGGATGCACCATTCAGATCGGTTTGCTTTAAGCGGTAATAAGAGGTGCCGGTGTACGGAGAAAGATCTTTAGCACTATATGATATGGCCTTACTGCTGTTGCCATTTTTAGCTTTCGTTTTTATTTTCTCTAGGGTAGTAAATGAAAGCGCATCGGCACTTTTTTCGATGGTAAAATAATCGTTGTTTGTTTCAGATGAAGTTTCCCAGGTTAATAGTACATGATTACCTTGTTTTTGTGCCTTGAAATTTAAAAGTTCAATTGGTAAAAATCCGCCAACCGGACTCAAAATGCCACTGCCATTTGTGCCACTTGCACTTCCGGCTGTGTTGTTGCATGGAACACTGTTATTATTACATCCAGGAATTCCATTATTTGTTTGTGAAGTTACATTTGTAGTTGGTTGAGCAATTGAATAAACAATAACGCCTTGTCCGCCTGCACCACCCCCGGCATGTGTAGATGTATTTACAGTTCCGCCGTTAGCGCCATTTGCAGTAACACTCAATTGGCAAGTACTTAAAACACCAAAATTTGCAATTTGTAAAATAACGCTTCCACCAGCGCCAGCGCCACCTTGTCCATCATTTCCACCAGTTGTTACGCTTTGTCCGTTTGCGCTGATTATTCTAGGATTCGTGCAAGTTCCGCTGGTTATTAAAGAATTTGCTTTTACAATTACAATACCACCACCTCTACCACCTGGTGTAGATGATGAGTTGTTTTGCTGACCACCGCCACCACCGCCACCCATAAAAACCCTGTTTAATGGAATAATACTTGCAAGAGAAATTCCACCACGTCCCGCTGCACCTGGGGAAGGACAAGTTCCTGGCCATCCTGGTCCGCCATCGCCACCTGCGGTCCAGTTTCCACCACCACCGCCACCTGCATTAATGTTATTACCACCCCCGCCACCATTTAAACATTTGGCTTTTCCGTGTTGATAAATTGCATTGGTGATCTTGTATATACCTTCGCCTTTTTGGCCTCTAATGTTTGAACCTTGTCTCCAGCTATTTACAGCAGTGTCGCACGTTGTGCCGCCCGGATAGTAATTAGTTGAAACTGTTCCACCTTTGAAGCCCAATGCATTTGCAGAAATATTATGATTTAATGTTAATGTTGTTCCAACCGCAAAAGCAACAACCCCACCTATACTTCCAGTCCATGCAGTTCCTGTAATGTTATTAGTAGTTGTGAAAGCAGCGGCATTAATTAAAGGGAAACTAATAATTTGTAGAGATGAGTTTGCGCCAGTGTTGTAACTGTTAACAAGAGCAGAGGACAATACAATTGTGGCTGTTGTCCCGGATCGTGTGATAGATGAAATTGTTTTTTGTTCCCATAAACCCACACTTGCATTAGTACCAAGATCACCAAAGGTGGAAGCATTAGTTGTATTAGCTCCAATGACATCATCTTGCATTTGCATAATAAATACATTACCGGAAACAGCAAATGAGAAATTAGGTGTTTCCGTTAAATTGGTAACAGTCATGGTTGTACCAGAAATGTTTGAGATTTTGGCATACGAGTTATACGTAACTTGTGAATTGACCTTAAAGCAGATCAGATAAGATAGTATAATTAAAACTTTATTCATTTATAATAAATAAAGTTAATAAAAAAAATAATACAATAATGTGATTATTGTACAACCACTTTAACAGGAAATTTAACGCCTTGCGAAATAATATTGCAGATGTATACACCGGCAGTTAAACGATCGCTTGGGATGATGTTAATAGTGTTTGTATCAAAGCCTGCATCCAGATGCTGAGCATAAAGTTGTTTCCCACTGATGTCGTATAGAAGTATATCCAGATCTGAAGATTTGTCGATACCGGAAAAATCAATGGTGAAATTACCATTATTTGGATTTGGATAAACAGTGATCTTCACATCAGATAGTTGCGGATTATTTACACTTACAATTTGATGTAGTTTGGTTGCACCATTCAGATCGGTTTGTTTTAAACGGTAATAAGAGGTACCGTTGTATGGAGAAAGATCTTTAACACTATATGCTATGGCCTTACTGCTGTTGCCATTTTTAGCTTTCGTTTTTATTTTCTCTAGGGTATTAAATGAAAGCGCATCGGCACTTTTTTCGATGGTAAAATAATCGTTGTTTGTTTCTGAAGAAGTTTCCCAGATTAAAAGAACATGATTACCTTGCTTTTGCGCTTTGAAACTTAATAGTTCTATTGGTAAAAAACCTCCAATGGGACTTAAAATTCCAGAACCATTTGTACCCGTTGGTGCTCCAGCGATATTGTTGCAAGGTGATGAATTATTGTTGCAGCCAGGAGTTCCATTGTTTGCAGAAACTAAAATATTTGTGGTAGGGGTACTAGTTGAGAAAACAACAACACCTTGAGCTCCACCACCTCCACCTGCATGCGGTGCGCCATTTACACTTGAGCCACCATTACCGCCGTTTGCTGAAATGGTTACCGGGCACGTGGCTGATAGCGAAAAACTATTTACTTGTAAAACAATGGTGCCAGCAGCCCCGCCACCACCTTGACCGTCATTTCCCCCATTTAAAACTGTTTGGCCGTTAGCAGTAATATTTATTGCCGTAGTACAAGTTGCACCTGTAACTAATCTGTTTGCTTTAATAATAATTATTCCCCCGCCATTACCTCCGTTTCTTCCATTAGTGGAACCGCCATCGTTTTTTTGTGGGCCACCGCCGCCGCCGCCCATAAAAATTCGGTTGTTTACGATATAGGTTGCAAGACTAAGCCCTCCTTGGCCACCGCCTGGATTTGTAGTACAGTTATTATATCCATTCCCTCCTAATCCTCCTGCAGTCCAATTACCGCCGCCGCCGCCACCGCCATTATGATGGTTGCCGCCGCCGCCACCGTTAGCTATTTTAGCACGGGCGTTATTAAACGTATTGTCTGTTGATCGGTAAATTCCCTCACCTTTAAAACCTCTTTGATTATCATTAATTGTATAAACGGTAGAGCTTGCAGCTGTGCATTGCGGGCCGGAATTATTATTAGAAGCTACTCCTCCTCTAAACCCAATACTATTTGTGGTAATAGAATGTTGAAGTATTAAATCTGTCCCAACTTCAATGGCCACAATACCTCCAATATCTCCATTCCATGCGGTTGCCGTAATGTTATTAGATGTTGTAAATGCTGCTGCACTTAATTGTATAAAAGAAATAATTTGAAAGCGCGAATTGTTTCCGGTATTATAGGTATTAATAGGGGAAGCATTTAAAGTAATTGTAGCATTTGTTCCTGATCGGGTAATAGCTGTAATTGTTTTTTGTTCCCACAGGCCTGCACTTTGTATGTTGGCAATATCACCGAAACTTGCAATGTTAGTTGTGTTTGTTCCGATCACATGATCTTGCATTTGCATTAATATAACATTGCCGCCAACTGCAAATGAATAGGAAGTAGGTTCAGTTAAATTAGCAACCGTAAAGCTTGTTCCCGAATAATTGGTTACTCTAGCATAAGCATTATAAATTACTTGTGATCGCATATTCACTGAAAGAATGGTAGTGAATAAGAAAAAAAGTATATTTTTTTTCATCTTTAAAAACTAACTATAAATGAATGAGCAAGTTACAAAAAATAAATAACAATATAAATCAATTTAGATGAATTATTGGAGTTTCAAGATAAAAAAAGCCCGCTAAAAGCGGGCCTTATATTAATCTTTTAATAATTCGCGGGCAATTACCAATTTTTGAATTTCACTGGTGCCTTCGCCAATAGTACAAAGTTTACTATCGCGGTAAAACTTTTCTACCGGAAAATCTTTTGTATATCCATAACCACCAAAGATCTGAACAGCCTCGGTACTTACTTTTACAGCCACTTCGCTGGCATAATATTTAGCAAAAGCACTTTCCTTGGTCATTTTTTTACCTTTATTTTTAAGGTCTGCCGCTTGGAAGGTTAACAATTCAGCTGCTTCATATTCGGTTGCCATATCGGCAATTTTAAAGGCAATGGCTTGGAAGTTTGCAATTGGTTGTCCGAATTGCTGACGCTCTTTTGCATATTTGATACTTGCATTTAAAGCACCTTTTGCTATACCTAAACTTAAAGCGGCAATACTAATACGGCCACCATCCAATACTTTCATGGCTTGCACAAATCCGTCACCAACATTTCCTAAAACTTGTGATTTGTGTACGCGACAATCTTCAAAGATCAATTCAGCAGTTTCGCTGGCGCGCATACCCAATTTGTTTTCTTTTTTACCACCTTTAAAGCCAGGTGTTCCGCGTTCTACAATAAATGCGGTGATACCATGACTATCTAATAACTCACCTGTACGAGCCAATACTACCGCAACATTTCCGGTAATACCATGCGTGATCCAGTTTTTAGTTCCGTTAAGCACCCAATAATCACCATCTTGTTTAGCAACACATTTCATGCGCATCGCATCACTACCGGTATTAGCTTCTGTTAAACCCCAAGCGCCAATCCACTCGGCTGTTGCCAGTTTAGGTAAATATTTTTTCTTTTGCTCTTCGTTACCAAAGGCTAAAATGTGACCAGTGCAAAGACTGTTATGTGCAGCCATTGACAATGCAATAGAGCCACAAATGCTTCCTAACTCGGTAATTGCAGTAACGTATTCGGTATAACTAAAACCAGAACCACCATATTCTGTTGGAACCAATACTCCCATTAAACCTAGTTCACCTAGTTTTTTGAATACTTCTACAGGGAATTCTTGACTTTCGTCCCATTCCATCATTTTAGGCAAAATATGATCCTTACCAAATTTGCGGATCATATCGGCGATCATCAATTGGTTTTCACTCATTTGAAAACTCATTCCCACTTGGGTATCTAATAATTGACCAGACATATTATATTTTTTGAATGATTTATTAATTTTTCTTTTCCGTTTAAAAAATCTAATCCTATTACAAAATTGTAACCACAAACTTTAGCACCAACCATATTAACTAGGTGTGCAGCAGCTTCGGCCGTTCCTCCTGTAGCTAAAAGATCATCATGAATCAAAACATTCCAACCCTTTTGTAGCGCATCTTCATGCATTTCAATTTTAGATTTTCCATATTCAAGTTCGTATTCGTAACTGATCTTTTTATACGGCAATTTACCTGCTTTTCTTATTAAAACAAAAGGTTTATTTAATTTATTTGCCATCATTTGACCAAATAAAAATCCTCTGCTTTCTATTCCTACAATTGCGTCAGGTATAATTTCCATTTTTTCAATGAACCCATCTACTATTTTTGTACATAACTCCTGGTTGTAAAAAATAGGCGTAATGTCTTTAAACATGATACCCGATTTAGGAAAATCGGGTACAGTTCTTATCGTACGTTTAATATCTTCGGTTAAGTTCAAGTTAAGATTTTTTTCGATTGTTTAATTCGTCTCTTATTTTTGAAGCTAACTCATATTGCTCATCATCCAAGGCGTTTTGAAGTAAGCCTTTTAACTCTTCAGTACTTTTGCTTTTATATTCACCTTTTTCGGCGCTTGGTTCAGTTGTTTCTGCCTCTGTTTCGGCACCTTCAATTTCGGCGCTTGATGAACTTTCATCATCTAAAACAATACCTGCACTTTTTAATATGAACTCGTAAGTATAAATAGGGCATTTGAATCGAATGGCCAATGCAATTGCATCACTTGTTCGAGCGTCTATTTCCACATCTTTTGTACCATCGTTACATAACAACTTAGCATAAAAGATACCTTCCACTAAATTGTAGATCAAAACTTCGGAAACAGTGATGTTAAAAACTTCGGCAAATGATCTAAAAAGGTCGTGGGTTAGGGGACGGCTTGGACTCATTTTTTCGAGTTCAATAGCTATTGCCTGAGCTTCAAAACCACCAATAATTATTGGCAATCTTCTACTACCTGCGGTTTCGCCTAAAACAAGTGCATAGGCGCCACTTTGAGTTTGACTGTATGATAGACCAACAATTTCTAACTGAACTTTTTTCATTTGTAATTCTCTAATTTATGAAAAAAAGCTAAATTAATTTTGATTGGCCTTAAATTTTTTAACGGCTTCAGTAAGCTTTGGAAGAATGGTAAATGCATCACCAACAATTCCATAATCTGCAGATTTAAAGAAAGGAGCTTCCTTATCGTTGTTTATAACCACAATGGTCTTACTGCCATTAACACCCGCTAAATGCTGAATAGCACCGGAAATACCAATAGCTATATATAAATTCGGACGGATAGCAACACCTGTTTGTCCAACATGTTCGTGGTGTGGACGCCAGTGCATATCTGCTACAGGGCGAGAACAAGCTGTGGTAGCGCCTAATGAAGTTGCAAGATCTTCAACGATCTTCCAATTCTCAGGACCTTTTAAACCGCGACCTGCACTAACAACCAATTCAGCCTCCGGTAAAGGGATCATACCGCCACTTGAAATAGATTTTGTTTCTTTAACTACAATGCGCGAAGCAGTGCTTAGTTCAACTGAAAATTCAGCTGTTGCTGCCGTAGTTGAACCCATTTGAACAGGGAAACTATTTGGTAATAAAGAGATGATCTTGATATCAGAATGAATGATATAAGTAGCATTTGCCTTACCTGAAAACACATTCTTTTTTACTTCAAATGAAGCACCATTAATAACAGGGTAATCAATTGCACCTGCAACTAATCCTGCTTTTAATTTAGCTGATAAACGCGGCGCACAAGCTTTTCCGGTTACATCAAAAGCAAACACGATCACTTTAGAGCCTTCTGCTTTTGAGGCTTGTTCAACCATTGCCGTGATGTAAGTTGAATCAGCAGCAATTTTATCGTTATTTACAGTTAAAACTTTATTAGCACCCGCTTTACCCAATTCTTCAATTTGGGCTGCATCGGCATTGTTGATCACAGCAGTAACGCTTGATCCCATTTGTTGAGCAATTTTTGAAGCGTAGTTAACACATTCCAATGATGATTTTTTTACGCGTCCTTTTGCTACTTCGGTATATACTAAAACTGACATAGAAAATATTTTTATTGATTAAAAATGTATTAAATAACTTTTGCCTCGGTGTGCAATAAACTCACTAACTCATCAAGGTTATCTTCACCGATCATCTTACAAGTTGTGCGACCCGGATTTAACGCAAACGATTTGATTGAAGTTAAAGCTGCAGTTTGAGTTGGTTCAACCACTTGTAAAGGTTTGGTGCGAGCAGCCATAATACCACGCATATTTGGAATACGTTGTTCAGCCATTCCTTTAGCACAACTGATAACCATTGGTAATTCACACTCAACAACCAGAGCACCGCCATCAATATCATGTTCAATGGTTGCTTTATTTCCTGCTAAATCTAATTTTGTAGCCAATGAAACAAACGGCAGATCCATTAATCCACCTATGATCGCTCCAACGGAAGAACCGTTATAATTAATGGTTTCTTTACCAACCAGTATCAGATCGTAACCGTTAGCCTTTGCATAATTTGCTATTTGTTCAGCAACAAAAAAAGCATCCGGACCTTCAGCATTCACGCGCACTGCATCATCAGCTCCAAGTGATAAACCTTTTCTGATGGTAGCTTCACTATCAGGTAATCCCACATGAATAAGGGTTACCTTTTCTGCTAAATTAGCCTCCTTTAACTCAAGTGCACGCACCAATGCATACCACTCGTCGTATGGGTTAATAACAAATGTTACACCTTGTGAATTAAATTTAGTGTCACCATCCGAAAACTGGATCTTGGTGGTTGTGTCTGGCACATTGCTTATTGCTACTAGTATTTTCATAAGTAAAACCTTTTATTATTTAATAAAACAATCAATCAAATTTTAGGTTTAAAAAATTTGGTTCGCAAAGTTAACATTATAAGGATTTTAACCAAATGATTGCAACTTATTAATTTGCACAAAAAACTGTACTTTTTAACAAGAAACGTATTGAAAAAGAAGGGTAGAAGTGATTAAAGAGAATGTTGTTTAGTCTTCGTGTAACTTATCAAGCAGCAAGTTCAATTGCTTGATCTCATCTTTACTCAGGTTTTTAAAAATGGTATCAAATGATTCATCAATATGATCAAGCGATTCCAGTAATTTTAATCCGCTGGGCGAAATTAAAAGTTCAACATTTCTGCGATCTGTTTTGCTTTCCTTACGTTCAACAAAACCTTTTTGAATGAGTTTATCTACGATCCTTGAAGCATCGCTCATGCGATCGAGAATACGTTCTTTGATCAGTCGTAAGTTACATGGATTAGGGTATTGGCCTCTTAAAATACGAAGTACATTGTATTGCTGATGTGTTACCTCCGTATCCTTAAATTGTTGATGCATCAGATAGTTGATGCGGTGACTAGTATACAATAAGTTTACCCCCAATTTATGGTTTTGGCTTTTGAATTTTGCCTGAAGTATTTTTTTTTCTAACGACATTAAACAAAAAGGGGCTGAATAAATCAGCCCCTAATATATTGTTTTAATTTAAAAGTTAAACAAAATATTTATTGCGCTTTATTTAGCTCAACAGTGATGTCAATTTTAACCTCTTCACCAACAACAACACCATTTTCAATGGCAGCATTCCAATTCAAACCAAAATCTTTACGGTTTACCTTTCCTAGGATCTTAAATGCGTATTTTACATTTCCCCAAGGATCTTTAACTGTTTTGCTGGTTCCAATTGCTGTTAATTCTACCTTTTTAGTAACGCCTCTGATTGTTAGATCGCCTTCTAAAACGTAAGTAGTTTTAACCTTAGTAGGTTTCATGCTCGTTGCTTTAAAAGTGATCTTTGGGTGGTTAGCAGCATCAAAAAAATCAGGACTTTTTAAATGGCCATCACGTTTTTCATCATCAGTGTTTATAGAGTTCACATCAACACTAAAGTCAATTGAGGCATCCGTAAAATCAAGATCCGATTTAGAAGAAACCGTTCCTTCGTAAATTTTGAATTTACCTTCGGTTTCGCTAACCATTAAGTGGGTTACCGAAAATCCAAGTTTAGAGTGGCTGTTATCAATTTTCCAATTTGTTTGTGCAAAGGTTCCAAAACTGGTGATGGCAAAACTTGCAAGGCTTAATACTAATTTTTTCATGTTTAAGTTTTTTAATTTGATACAAATATATGTTATAACAACTAATGTTGTAACATGTTTTCAAAATTTAACATTTCGCCCGGTTTCAAGGAGGTTAAATGAATGTTTGAAATGCGTATGCGTTTTAAGCTTAAAACACTGTAGCCTAATGTTTTACACATCCTCCTGATCTGTTTGTTCTTTCCTTCCGTTAAAATAATTTTAAATTCATTTGTTTCGGTTTTATAGCAGCGGCATGCTTTGGTCTTGCAAATACCAATATCTACACCGCTACTCATTTTTAGCACAAAATCGTCGTTAATTACTTTGTTTACAGTAACAACGTATTCTTTTTCTTTACCCGATTCAGGATCCGTTAATTGTTTCTGCCATTTACCATCATTCGTTAATATGAGCAGACCTTCCGAAAATTTATCTAATCTGCCGGCAATGGATAAAGGTAAATGGTCTTTAAAAAAGGGGAATAAGCTGTTTTTTACATTTGGATTAAGTGATGAAACATATCCCAATGGTTTATGAAACTTTAGGTAAGTATATTTTTTTTCAGATCGCGCAACTTCGCCATTCACTTCAATTTGATCGGTTTCATTTATTTCAATATTAGCAGTGATTGCTTTACCGTTCACTTTAACAGCACCGCTTTCTATCAATTGCTTGGCCATTTTGTTTGTAAATGCCAATTGATGTACTAAAAAGTATTGTAATTTGCGAGTAAAGCCCATTTGGTTATAAAATTACATAAACGGATGAATTCAAGTGTTTTATTCTTATTAACTTTACTTCAATGAACGAGATCATAGTTGTAAAAAATATTGAGAAAGCATATAAGATTGGTAAAGAGGTGATCTATGCCCTTAGAGATGTATCGCTTACCGTTAATAAGAACGAGTATGTGGCATTAATGGGACCATCCGGCAGCGGTAAATCTACCTTAATGAATATGCTGGGCTGTTTAGATTCGCCAACAAACGGAGAATATATTTTAAACGGTAAATCGGTTGCAAAAATGAGTGATAGCGAATTGGCTGAAGTGAGGAACAAAGAGATCGGTTTCGTTTTTCAAACATTTAATTTATTACCCCGATCTACAACACTTGAAAATGTTGCATTGCCACTGGTTTATGCCGGTATGGCCAAGGCCGAACGTGAAAAACGTGCAAAGGAGGTTCTTGAACAAGTTGGTCTAGCAAACAGAATGACCCATAAGCCAAATGAATTAAGTGGTGGACAACGTCAGCGTGTAGCCATTGCCAGAGCTTTGGTTAATAATCCGGCCATAATTTTAGCAGATGAACCAACCGGAAATTTAGATAGTAAAACGTCCATTGAGATCATGGGACTGTTGGAGGAAATTCACAATCATGGCAATACCATTATTTTAGTAACACACGAAGAGGATATTGCCATGCATGCACACCGTATTGTACGTTTAAGAGATGGTTTAGTAGAAAGCGATACCGTAAATAAAAATATAACAACCTATAAGAACAGAGTTTCCGTATAAAATTGTTTATTTTTAGCCTATTATTTTTTTATGCGTTACATCATCTTCATTTTAATTATCGGCATTCAACTTGTTCGTGCTCAAGTTAACGACACTGTATTTGCCGCGCCTTTAATAGGTATTCATTTAGGAGGTGATATTCCTATGGCCGATCTGGCAAAACGTTACGGTGCCAATTTAAATACCGGAATAAACGTTATGTATAAAACAAAGAAAAATGTTTTATTTGGTATTGAGGGAAACTATCTATTTGGCAGGAACATCAAAGAAGATGTGATGAAAAACCTTACCACCGAAGATAATTTTATAATTGATAATGAAGGATACCCGGCCGATATAAAACTATCAGAACGTTTATTAACGGTTAATTTGCATGTCGGGAAAATATTACCTTTCATGTCGGCCAATCCGAATTCAGGATTAATGATCAACGCAGGAGCCGGCTACATGCAACATAAGATTCATTTTGTGGATGTACAGCAAAAAATTGCGGCTATCAACGGCGATATTCGTAATGGATTTGATCGTTTAAGTAATGGCATCTCCCTTCATCAATTCATCGGTTATATTTATTTTAGCGACAATCGTTTGTTGAACTTTTATGCCGGTATAGAGTCTTATCAGGGATTTACAAAAAGTGTACGTAAGATCAATTATGATACCGGTTTACCTGATACACAAAGCCGATTTGATATGGCCATGGGCCTTCGCTTTGGTTGGATATTACCATTATACAGCAGAGCACCAAAACAATACTTTTATAACTAAACATGATCTTTTATAATTTAGTTATTTTCTTATACGGTTTGGTAATTCGGATCGCTTCTGTAAAAAAGCCGAAGGCAAAATTATGGGTAGATGGCAGATCTAACTGGCAAGCAAATTTAAAAGAACAACTGAAGAACGTTAATAGCAACAAACGCATTTGGGTGCATTGCGCGTCCTTAGGGGAATTTGAACAAGGGCGACCAATTATTGAAGCCATAAAATTACAACATCCGCAATACAGCATCATCCTCACTTTTTTTTCACCGAGTGGTTATGAAGCCTGCAAAAATTACAAGGAGGCCAACGTTATTTGTTACTTGCCCCTTGATACCAAAAGTAATGCTAAGGATTTTTTAGAAATTGTAGATCCTCAAATAGCTATTTTCATTAAATACGAATTTTGGGTTAATTTTTTAACGGCATTAAAACAAAGGAATATTGATACCTACCTGGTTTCGGCTGTATTTAAAGATCACCACCCGTTTTTTAAATGGTACGGAGGCTTATTTATAAGATCGTTAAAGTCGTTTAAAAAACTGTTGGTGCAAGACCAGCATTCGCTCGAATTATTGAATTCTATTGGGTTTGAAAATGTCGAAATATGCGGCGATACACGTTTTGACAGAGTTTTGAATATTAAGCAAAACTTTGAACCCATTCCGGAAATAGAAAATTTTAAAGGATCACAAAAACTCATCATCGCCGGTAGCACCTGGCCTCAAGACGATGATCTGGTTTTAGAGGTGTTTGCTAAAATGGATCATAAAAATTTGAAATTGCTTATTGCGCCCCATGAACTGAGTGAAAAATCAGTTAATATGCTGGAATCGAAAATCCAAGCAAAGGCTCTGAGTTTTTCGGTTTTTACAAAAGGCGTGAATGCAAATAGTCAAGTACTAATTTTAAATACCATTGGCATGTTATCAAGGGCATATTGTTATGGCAATTTAGCCTATGTTGGGGGAGGGTATGAAGATGGCATCCATAATATTTTGGAACCGGCGGTTTATAGCATTCCTGTTGCATTTTACGGCAATGATTTTAACAAATACAATGAAGCAGTTGAAATGACCCAAAATGGTACGGCAAAAGCTGTACAATCACCTGAACAATTGATTGATCATTGGAATGACTTACTAGCCAATCACAACAAGGCAAATGCTCTTAAATTGGTATTAGAGGCCTATTTTTTGAGCCATTCGAACGTTACAGACAAGGTAATGAAGGCTATCCGATTTGTTTAAAAAATACTCATAAGTTAATATCTTTTTTAAAAGCCTTTAATTTGTTCAATTCAACTATTTTTATTTACTTGCGTCACATTTCGTATATAAACTTTATTTTTTAGACGATGAACGTTAAAAAAATTATGCTTAACAAAAAATTAGTGATCGCTTTATTGGCTGTTGTTTTTTTAACAGCTTGCGGCGGCGATAAAGACAAAGAAGAAGGTAAAGAGGAACTGGTTGAAGTTCCGGATACCATTAAAGCTGCGGTTGTGAACGTTGGTGGAGAATTGTTCTCTGTACCATCGCCGATCCAAACAGCATTATTGATCCAAAAAAGTGGTATTGCATACGATAAATCGGTATTGCATGCTCATAATAAGGTTAATACTTATGGAACAGACTATTTACGTGCTTTAAATTTAGGAATTTATGGCGCTGATCTAGGATATGTTTCGTTATATAACCAATCACAAGATGCATTAGGCTATTTAACAGCGTTAAAGCAATTAGCTGATAAATTAGGTGTTTCTGCTGCATTTGATGCTGCAACCATGAAACGTATTGAGGGGAATTTAACCAATAAAGATAGTATGTTGGTTTTAGTAGGTATTGCTTACAGAAGTAGTGATGCTTTCTTAAAGAACAATCAACGTAATGATGTGAGCAGTTTGATCTTAACTGGTGGTTGGATCGAAAGTATGCACTTCTCTTTATCTGCTTATAAATTAAAGGCAAATAATGAATTAAAATGGCGTGTTGCTGAACAAAAGCAGGCTTTGAACAGTTTGATCAAGATCCTTTCTGCTTATCAAGGAGAAGAAGTAAAAGCATTAACTATTCAGTTAAATGACCTTGCTAAGATTTATGAAGGTGTTGAGTTCAAATACAACTTTGTTGAACCTACTCACGATTCATTAAAGAAAGTAACTTATATCAACAGTACAACAGAAGTGATCGTAAATGACGATCAGATCAAGCAGATCGGTGATAAGATCCAGGAGATCAGAAACAAAATTGTTAACTCAAGTAATTCGTAAGTATAAAGAACATGAAGAAGTTTTCTATCGTTATCGTTGCCTTTTTATTAGGGTTTACATTCAACAAGGCAACAGCACAATGCGATACAATCGCTAACATTTGTGCTAAGCATATTATTGCCAGCTATATTTCTGATGGTCAGCAATACCGTTCGTTATTATTAAATTCAGAGGAAACAGCTGAGTTTCACACTACTTTCTTTGGTGAAACTACTTACCGTTTAGCGGCATGTAGCGGAACTACTGATGGAAATTTGATCTTTAATATTTACGATCAAGACCGTCATTTATTATTTAGTAACCGTAACCAAAGAAATGCACCTTATTGGGATTTTAAAGTAAAATCTACCCTTGAGACCATTATTGAAGCGCAATTAGACGCCAATAAAAACCCTGGTTCGGGTTGCGCGGTTATCTTAATAGGCTTTAAACAGAAATAATTAAATTTAATCAACAAAAAAAGGATAAAGTTTACGCTTTATCCTTTTTTTGTTATATTAGATACTTGTAAATGAGATTCATTTTAATCATAGGCTTCCTTTTTTACCTTAATCCATTTAGGGCGCAAAACACCTGCGAAATGGGTTTTGTGTCTGATAGTTTGTTTGTTGAAAAAGATAAGGCTTTTATTTTGGCTGATGGATTAAAAACGCCTGTTTTTAAAAATGAAAGTCAGGTAAAATTATTTAAGGTGGGAAATAAATATTACCTCATGCTTTATTTTAAGAACAATACTTATTTTGATATGGTTTCAGATCTTGAGATACGATCTGGTACAAAGAGCATGTGGTCTAAAGGAGCCAAACAATATCAACAAGGAAAGCACACCGCTTTTTTTATTGTTGAAGTTTATAAAAATTATGTTGCAACATTAAAAGACGAAGGAATTACTTCGTTTGTGTTTAATAACAATGAAAATACTTTTGGTAAGCAAGAAGTAAAAGAGATAAAGAAAATTGCCAATTGCTTTTACCAAACTATAAACGTACCGAATTCAAAAAAATAATTTACTATGAGTGAACGAATTTTACGAGCCCTGATGCAGATGTTCGCAATTATTGCGAAGGTTGACGGCATTAACAATACCGGAAGATTAATTGTAGAATCATTTTTAAAGCAACAGTTAAGTCAGGAGCAGGTTGAAACGTATATTAAAATATTTGACGAGTATTTAGAGACTCACCAGGCTGCAAGCAAAAAGAAAGATGGTAATGCAAAACGTACATCTTTAAACTCAGTAAAAGTTTTAAAGATCTGTACTCAAATTAACGAAGAGTTAGTTCAAACACAAAAGGTGATCGTGCTCATTCGTTTGTTGGAATTTATTTATTCAAGTAACGAGATCAGTGAGCAGGAATATGAGTTTGTTACAACTGTGGCTGAAACCTTTAACATCCCTACAGATGAGTTCAATAGTTTAAAGGCATTTGTTGAAGATTCATTGGAGAGTGTTCCAAACAGTCCGGATATCTTAGTGATCAACAACAAAGAAAAAGGTTATCAAAATCAATCAAAACATATTTATTGCGAGCCCATCTCCGATGATATTCGCGTAATACAGATCCATAGCGTGGGTATGTATGCGATGCGTATTTACGGTAAGTACGAGATCCAGTTGAACGGACAGATCGTTTCACGTGAACGCGTACACATTTTAATTCCGGGTTCATCAATACGTTCTTCAAAAGTAAAACCGATCTATTATAGTGACATCATCAGTCGTTTCTTAAGTGATGAGTCACAAGCGAAGATCACGTTTGAGGTAAAAGGATTAGAATACAAATTCAAAGGTGGTAAACTTGGTTTACGCGATGTGAACATTAACGAAGAGAGTGGTAAGCTGATCGGGATCATGGGAGGTTCAGGTGCCGGTAAATCAACTTTATTGAATGTTTTAAATGGTAACGAAATTCCAAGTGGTGGTTCTGTAAAGATCAATGGTATTAATATTCACACCGAAAGAAATAAAATTGAAGGTGTAATTGGTCACGTTAGTCAGGATGACCTTTTGATAGAAGAGTTAACCGTATTCCAAAACTTATTTTATAACGCCAAGTTATGTTTCGGTAATTTCAGTGATGCTGAGATCACCAAAAAGTGTAATGAGTTATTGGCCGATCTGGGTTTAAGTGAAACAGTACATTTAAAAGTTGGTTCACCTTTAGAAAAAACAATTTCCGGTGGTCAGCGTAAACGTTTAAATATTGCATTAGAGTTAATACGTGAGCCATCTGTGTTATTTGTGGATGAGCCAACTTCAGGTTTATCATCACGTGACTCTGAGAACATTATGGACCTTTTGAAAGAATTAGCTTTAAAAGGTAAATTGATATTTGTGGTAATTCACCAACCATCATCAGACATCTATAAAATGTTTGATAAGTTGATGATCCTCGACGTAGGTGGTTATCCAATTTATTACGGAAATCCGGTTGATGCGGTAAGTTATTTCAAACGCTTGGTTAATCATGTGAATGCTGAGGAAGCCGAATGTTGGAACTGCGGTAATGTTAATCCGGAACAAATATTCAATATCATTGAAAGTAAGGTATTAGATGAGTACGGTAATTTAACGCATACCCGTAAAGTAAGTCCTTCAGGATGGAATAAACATTACAAGGAGATCATTGAGCACAATATCCATTCAGATAAAAAACATACAGATATTCCGGAGAGTATCTTTAAAATTCCGAATGTATTAAAGCAGTTCAAGGTATTTATCACACGCGATGTGAAGAGTAAATTAACCAATACGCAATATTTGGCCATCAACTTTATTGAGGCGCCTTTATTGGCATTTATATTGGCGTTTTTGGTACGTTATTTTAACACCGATGATATCAATACAAAGGGTTATATTTTTAGCGATAACGAAAACGTGCCGGCATACATGTTCATGGCTGTTGTAGTTGCCTTGTTCATTGGGTTAACGGTGAGTGCTGAAGAGATCATCAGAGATAGAAAGATCAGAAAACGTGAATCATTCTTGAATTTAAGTAAAGGAAGTTATTTGTGGAGTAAGATCATCATTATGTTCGTGCTTTCAGCATTCCAAACATTCACATTTGTTTTGGTAGGTAATTATGTGTTAGGTATCAAAGGGATGTATGTTGATTATTGGTTGGTGTTGTTCTCTACATCTTGCTTTGCGAACATGTTAGGATTAAATATCTCATCGGCATTCAATAGCGCTGTAACAATTTACATTTTGATCCCATTCTTGATCATTCCTCAATTATTATTGGCAGGTGTGGTTGTGAAGTTTGATAAATTAAACCCGGTATTGGCAAAGCAGGGTGGTGTACCTTTAGTAGGTGAGGCTATGGCCAGTCGCTGGGCATTTGAAGCATTGGCTGTTAACCAGTTCAAAGAGAATAAATACGAAAAGAATTTTTACAAGTTTGATAAGAGTATTAGTATTGCTCAGTACAAGAATAACTATTGGAGACAAAAGATCGAGAATAAGTTTGTGAAAATTGAGAACGAACAAAAAACCGGTAAAACTTTAAAGGATCTTGCAATTGATATCCAGTTGATAAGAGATGAGATCAAAAAAGAGCAAAAGGTTTCTACCAAAATTAAATGTCCGGTAATTGATAAAATAACACCTGAAAGCTATAACGGTGATGTTGTTGTTGAGATCAAAAAGTATTTAGAAAAATTAAAGAATTATTACATTAATGTTGAGAACACGGCACGTGCGAAGTATGATGAAATGGCTTTAAAGATGCAAAAGTCAGAAGAGGAGAGAAAAGCCTTTGTGAAGCTGAAAGAAGATTATGAGAACGTAAGTTTGTCAAACATGGTAAAAAATGCCAATGATATTAGTGGTGAGAAGTGTTTAGAGAAAGACGGTAAATTGATCCAGCAAAGTGATCCGGTGTTCCTTGATCCAAATGATCATTTCGGACGCGCTCATTTCTTTGCGCCTCGTAAGAATTTGTTCGGCAATTTAATTCCAACTTTCTGGTTCAATATTGGTGTTATTTGGGTAATGAGCGTTATTTTAATGGTTACCCTTTATTTCGAAATATTCAAAAAGGTATTAGATTTCTTTGGTAATATTCAATTCAAAAAGAAATCAGCATAAAACTGATCTAATAAAATTAAAAAAGGCCGGATGTTATTCCGGCCTTTTTAGTTTGTTGGCTCTTTGTAAATGATGAGGTTTTCAATGCCCACCTTCATTTTCATTAAGCCAAAATCAATATTGGCTATTTCATCTTTAATGCTTTCAATAACGCCATAACCACTGCTATTCAAGATCTTTACTTTTGTACCTTTTTGCAGTTGAGGTTTAATACGGTCAATTGTTTTTTGGCGATTGGCAATTGATTTTTTCGCTTTTTCAACCTCTACTTTCTTTTTGGTCTCAGCTGTTAAACTATCTATAAATCGTTTGATCACTAATTTCTTTTTTTCTTTATCCTGCCAATCTTCCAGTAATCTTAAATAACGCTGACCATAAGTAGCCAAGCGGGCCAACTCAATTTTCTTCTCGCGTTCATTATCTTGTTTGGCGCTCCATTGTTGAAATAATTGAATGTATTTTTCTTTCGCTTCTCTCCGTTTGGTTTCTTCTTGTTTATTACTATTGATCGCTTCTTCCAGTTTATGTTTTTGATGCTCAACCTCCGATATCAATTGATTTAATTTGATCTTATTAGGGTCAATTCGTTTTTGGGCTTGCTCAATTAAATTCTTTGGGAAACCAACACGTTCGGCCACTTCAAATGTAAAGGAGCTGCCGGGCTGACCAATAGAAAGTTTATAAAGTGGTTCCATGTTCTCCAGATCAAAAAGCATAGAGCCATTTACAGCACCTTTTAATTTTGAAGTTAGCACCTTAATATTGCTGTAATGTGTTGTAATGATACCAATGGTTTTTGATCGCACCAATTCTTCCAACATCACTTCCGCCAGCGCGCCGCCCAATTCAGGATCGGTACCACCGCCAAATTCATCCAATAGAACAAGTGTATTTTGATCACTGCCTTTTAAAATATAGTTCATGTTCTTTAAACGGGCAGAGTAGGTGCTTAATTCGTTCTCAATACTTTGTGTATCGCCAATGTCAACCATTATCTCATTAAAAATTCCCATTTGCGATCCGGCTCCAACCGGCACCAGTAAACCACTTTGAAGCATCAATTGTAAAAGTCCAACTGTTTTCAAGGTCACACTTTTTCCACCGGCATTTGGTCCGCTTATTACCAGTAATTTATTTGTTTTACCAAGATGAATGTTTAATGGAACGGTTGTTTTTTTCTGAAGTTTGTTTTGAAGGTATAAAATTGGATGAAACGCATTTTTTAGAACGAACCCGCTTGTTTCAATGATCTCGGGCAATTCGGCGTTAAGCATGGTTGCTAATTTTGCTTTTGCTTTGATCATATCCATCTTTACCAACAGATCAAAATAGTTGATATATAAATAACTGTTTGGTCTGATTGTTTCACTTAACTCGCGCAAGATCTTG
>JBIKKW010000100.1:0-10404 GCA_044360115.1 Bacteroidia bacterium | reverse complement strand
CATCAATTTCTAGTTCCGTTATTTCATTATTCAATTGAATTGTAACAGCAGGTTCAATAAAAACTGTTTTGCCGGTTTCGCTTTTATCGTGCACAAATCCGTTTACCATGGCTTTGTGATCAGACATCACGGCCAGAGTGCGTCTACCGTTAAAAACACTTTCTTCGTTATCTCTTAAATAACCTAAACTTCTTATCTCGTTAATGTAATTGTAAAATTTACGATCTGCTTCTTTACGTTTTTCGGATATGCTTTTACGAATGTGCAGAAGCTCTTTTGATGCCGAACTTTTTACAATCCCTTCATGATCTAATATCGAATCAATTAACTCAACTGCTTTTTTATCTTCATCTAATTGATCAATGAGTGTGTAAAGAATTGTAAGTATCGATCGCTTTTCTTTTAAATACCTGATCAATGAATTGGCATCCTCAATACCTTGTTTTAAGATCAGGAGTTGTTTTTCAGAAAGCACGCTTCCTTCTACTTTTAAAAAATGCGCTTCCTTAATAAAATCAGGGAATTCGGCATTAGGGAAATAAGAGTTGTTTCGCATTAATTCGTACAACTCATTCACTTCTGCCAGTGATCGTTTAATGAGTGCATGATCATTTACGGGCAATAAGTTTGAACAAATTTCTTTGGCTTTGGCACTGTAACAGGCCTCCTTTAAAAGCGATAAGATCTTTGGGTATTCGAGTGTATGTAAAACCTCCGGAGTAGCAAGCATGTGTTAGAATTTTTTTGCCATGTAATGCAAGCCAATACTTTCTTTTCGCCTCATTGCATGTTTAATGATCAAATAACTAACACAAATTAAATTACGCAATTCGCAAAGGTTTTGTGAGATGATGGTTTTTTCATACAAGGCCTCATTCTCATTATATAAGATCTCTAAGCGATCAAATGCGCGTTTTAAACGCAATTCACTTCGTACAATGCCAACATAATTACTCATGATCTGCTGCACCTCTTTTTTTGATTGTGTGATCAGGATCATTTCCTCTGGATGCTCAGTTCCTTCTGCATTCCAGCTTGGTATATTGTCGTTATATGTGTATTTATCAATTTCATTTACGGCATGTTCAAATGCTCGATGCGCAAATACAACAGCTTCTAACAAAGAGTTACTGGCCAAACGGTTAGCGCCATGCAATCCGCTGCAAGCACATTCACCAATAGCGTATAATTGATTGATGGTTGATTGTGCATGCTCATTAATAATAATTCCGCCGCACAAATAATGTTGCGCCGGTATAACAGGTATCATCTTTATAAATGGATCAATACCCATTGTGATACACTTGTTGTAAATATTAGGGAAATGTTCAATGAAACCTTTTCTATCCAAATGGCGGCAATCTAAATAAACGTAATCTTCGCCACGTATCTTCATCTCATTATCTATGGCTCGTGCAACAATATCGCGCGGAGCTAAGGAACCTCTGCTATCGTATCTGCTCATGAACTCCTCACCATTTTGGTTTTTTAAAACAGCACCAAAACCTCGCATAGCTTCGGTAATTAAAAAACTGGGATGTTCTTCGGGATTGTATAATGATGTAGGATGAAACTGAACAAACTCCATATCTTTCACATGACCTTTTGCACGATAAACCATGGCAATACCATCTCCGGTAGCAATGGTTGGATTGGTTGTTGTGGAGTAAACATGTCCGGCACCACCTGTTGCCATTACGGTGATCTTTGAAAGAACAGTGTCTATATGTCCGTTACGCGTATTTAATATATAAGCTCCGTAACACGTAATACCGGGGGTTTGCGAGGTTACCAATTCGCCCAAATGATGTTGTGTGATCACATCAATGGCGTAATAATGATCGTAAACAGTAATGTTCGGATGCTTGTTAATTTTATTCAGTAAAGCGCGTTCTATTTCGTAGCCGGTAATATCCTTATAATGTAAAATCCGGTGTTCCGAATGTCCGCCTTCTTTCGCCAGATCGTATTCACCTTTTTGATTCTTATCAAATTGAGCCCCAAGTTCTATTAATTCTTTAACGCGCTCCGTACCTTCAGTAACAACCATTCTAACGATCTTTTCATCACATAAACCGGCGCCTGCGATCAATGTATCCTGAACGTGTTTCTCAATACTGTCTTCATTATGCCAAACAGCAGCAATGCCTCCTTGGGCATATTTGGTGTTGCTTTCATCCTGGTTACTTTTAGTAATGAGTATAACCTTACCTTTTTGAGCAGCTTTTAAGGCAAAACTCAATCCGGCAATTCCGGAGCCTATCACTAAAAAATCGGTCTTAATTTGCATAATATTCACAAAATTAAACAAAATTATCCCTTTTTGGTTTGTATTTTAGTAACTCAATTAAAACCATGAATATTCAGGAAATACCATATATCATCTATGCTGAGGAAACACCAAATCCGAGCAGTGTAAAGTTTGTTGCCAATAAGCTTTTATTGGTTAGCGGTGCTTCGGCCGATTATCAAAGCGCTGCGGAGACCAAGGATGCGCCAATAGCTCAGGCTTTATTCAATTTCCCGTTTGTAAAACGTGTTTTTGTGGCATCTAACTTTGTTACCATCACCAAGCAGGATGACTTAATTTGGGAAGAGATCAGAGATGAATTGCGCATTTTTATTACCGATTATTTGAATAAAGGAAATGCAGTTATCAATAAATTGCCGCAACGTGAAGTAGCAAAGGATAATACCTTTAATGAAAAAGTAAGCGTGAATACACAGCATGCCGCACCATCAAATGATGTTGAGAACAAGATCATTGAAGTGTTGGAGCAATATATCCGTCCGGCTGTTGAACAAGATGGTGGTTTGATCACTTTTAAAGAATTAAAGGATGGTGTTGTTACAGTTCAAATGCGTGGCAGTTGCAGTGGTTGTCCAAGCAGCACCATGACCTTAAAAGCAGGTATAGAAGCCTTGTTAAAGCGATTACTTCCAAACGATGTGAAGGAAGTGGTGAGCGAGGCGATGTGATTATTTTAAGCCACCAATTCGCCGCGGCGAACACTAATTTCTCGAATTTGTATTTCAAAAGTAGATTTTAAATTAGTTTAATTCGAGAAATTCGTGGCTATCTCAAATCCGAATAAATTCAATATTTAATGCTATTTTTATAGCATAACATTCAATTCAAAATATTTTTATCAATTATTAGGGCCATTGGTTGCCCTTATGTTTTGGTTATTTATTGATCTTTCGCCAACCAATCCGCAAATTAGTTTAATGGCCGGTGTGGCTTTGTGGATGTGTATTTGGTGGGTAAGTGAAGCCGTTAATTTGGCTGTAACCGCTTTGATTCCTGTGTTGGTTTTACCATTATTAGGAATTGCAGAAGTAAAAAGCGTTGCGCAGCAGTATACAGATAGTATCATTTTTTTGTTCTTTGGCGGTTTTATGATCGCGTTTGCCATTGAAAAATGGGGCTTGCACAAACGTATTGCTTTAAAGATCTTATCAGTTGTAGGTACTAGTCCGCGTACCGTATTATTTGGAACCATGCTTGCCACATTTTTGATCAGTAATTGGATAAGCAATACAGCAACCACGGTAATGTTGTTTAGCGCCGTGTTGGCATTGGTTTTAGAAACCAAACAATATTTAAAACACGATAAGGAAAAATTTGCAGCTGCAATGCTTTTGGGTCTGGCTTTTTCAGCAACCATTGGAGGCATGGCCACACCGGTAGGTACGCCGCCAAACATGTATTTTTTTAAGGTGTTCCGAGAAATGTATGCCACCCAATATGAATTTAATTTTTTGAAATGGAGCGCGATCGGTTATCCAATTTCATTTACATTTTTGTTGGTTTGTTATTTTATATTGAGCAGATATTTTATTCCGAAATTAAATTCATTTAGTATTGGAAAGGATTTTTTCAGAGAGCAATACCAAGCTCTTGGTAAAATGGGGAGTGAAGAGAAATGGGTGTTCGGCATCTTTATTACATGTGTGCTGTTATGGTTCTCAAGGGCAGATATTGATCTGGGTTCGGTTAAACTTCATGGATGGGCCAATTTATTTAAAGCACCAAAATTCATTGATGATTCGTTTGTGGCAATTGCTGCGGCATTGGCCTTGTTTTTGATACCTAGCAAAACCGATAAAGGACACGCCTTGCTGGAGTGGGATGATGCGAAGAAGATCCGTTATGATATTATTTTAATGTTTGGTTCGGGTTTTGCTTTGGCTTATGGTTTTGAAGTAACCGGATTAAGTAATTGGTTGGCATCGCAATTAATGATCTTGAAAGGTGTGCCGGTTTTCTTTATCATTTTGGGTATTTGTTGCATTGTTACCATCATTAGTGAGTTTGCCAGCAATATTGCCAGCATTCAATTGGCTATTCCGGTAATGATCGCCTTACAAAAGAATATGGATGTATCACCTTTATTATTGATGATACCTGCCACTTTTGCTTCTTCCTTAGGTTTTATGCTGCCAGTAGCAACAGCGGCAAATACCATTGTTTTCGGAACAAAAATGATCCATACAAAAGATATGTTCAAAGTTGGCATTGTATTGGATGTTTTAGGAATATTAATTATAACTTTGATGTGTTATTTGTATTTAGGTTAAAATGATTTTTGCAAAAAATATACATAAGTCTTATGAATCGTTAGAAATATTAAAAGGTGTTGATCTTGAAATAAAGGCCAGCGAGGTTGTTTCCATTGTTGGATCATCCGGCGCCGGAAAAACAACCTTATTAACGATATTGGGTACCTTAGACAGACCAAGCACCGGAGAAGTTTTTATTGATGGTCAGAATGTATTTGCCATGAACGATAAAAAGTTGGCTGCATTTCGAAATCAGAATATTGGTTTTGTATTTCAGTTCCATCATTTACTACCAGAATTTACAGCACTTGAAAATATTTGCATTCCTGCATTCATTGCAAAAACAGGAAAGAAGGAAGCGGAGCAACGCGCTATGGAATTGTTAGATCTTTTTAATTTAAAAGAGCGCGCTTCACACAAACCATCAGAATTGAGTGGGGGAGAGCAACAACGTGTAGCTGTTGCACGTGCTTTGATCAACGATCCTAAAGTGATCTTTGCCGATGAGCCAAGCGGTAATTTAGATAGTAAGAACGCGTCCGAACTTCATCAATTGTTTTTTAAGTTGCGCGATGAATTAAAACAAACTTTTGTGATCGTTACGCACAACAACGAATTAGCTCAAATGGCTGATCGCATGTTAGTAATGAAAGATGGTAGGATATCTAATTGATCTTTAATTTACCAAAACACCTTGTTGCATTTCGTATAAGCTTTTGAATTTACTATTGGTTGAAAGCAGCTCTTGTAAATTGCCTTGTTCAATTATCTCACCTTTTTCCATTACAACGATCTTATCTACATTTTTGATGGTTGATAAGCGATGCGCTATGATGATGGAAGTACGACCTTTAGTGATCTTGTCTGTTGCTTTTTGAATGAGTTGTTCGGTTGGTGTGTCAATAGATGCTGTAGCTTCATCCAAAACAAATATTTCCGGATTATATACGTATGCTCTGATAAACGCGATCAGCTGTCTTTGTCCGGCCGACAAACTTACACCCCTCTCCTTAACTTCATAATTAAAATTATTCGGTAAACTCATAATGAATTCATACAAACCAATTTGCTTGGTGGCATCTACCACTTTATCAAAACTTATTTCCGGATTATGAAGTGTAATATTGTTTAAAATACTGTCGTTAAATAAAAATACATCTTGTAAAACAACACCCGTGTTCTTTCTTAAAGAAGTTAAAGTAAATTCATCAATGTTCTTACCGTCTATTGTAATGGAACCTTTATTAAATTCATAAAAACGACTCAGTAAATTGATCATGCTCGATTTGCCGGAGCCGGTTGCACCAACAAAAGCCAAGCTTTCGCCTTTTTTGATCTGTAAATTAATGTTCTTTAAAATGTAATTATCGTTAACGTATGCAAACCACAGGTCTTTAAACTCTATTTTATCATTTACCTGTTTGAATTCAGTTTTTCCTGTATCCGGAATAATTTCGTTTGTATCCAATACTTTAAACACCCTGTCGGCAGCAACAATTCCCATTTGCAGGGTATTTAATCGATCTGCCAGCATGCGGATCGGACGAAACATCATGTTGGTAAGCATTATAAAGAACGTAAGATCGCCCAAAGAGATATTTAATGTACTGTGTTTAACACCGGCATACCAAATAACCAATGCAATTGAAATGGAAGCTAAAATCTCTACTACCGGAAAAAAAATGGAATAGTAAAAAATGGAACGGATATTAGCTTTACGATGCTGATCGTTTATCTCTTTGAATTTATCAAGTTCTTTTTCTTCTTTATTGAACAATTGAATGATCCTGATCCCGGTCAAATGTTCTTGCGTAAATGCATTGAGGTTTGAAACTGCGTTTCTCACTTCGGTAAAAGTTTTTTTAACCCCATTTTTAAATAGGTTGGTTGCAATAAATAATAAAGGGATGGTGCTAAATACCAGTAATGCCAGTATCCAGTTCTTCCAAAGCATAACACCTGCAAATACACCAAGCATCACAAAATCACCCGATATAACTATAAATCCTTCTGAAAAAACATCACTTAAGCTTTCAATATCAGAAATGGCACGTGTTACCATTGTGCCAACTGGTGTATTATCAAAATAAGTGTTCTTTAAATGTAAAATGTGTTTGTATACCTGATTCCTCAGATCTTTTACAATGCTTTGTCCTAAAAAATTGGTGATGTTTATATTTATGAATTGGATAATAGCTTCTAAAAAAATAAATCCTAAAATAATGAGGCAGGCTGTATTTAAAGAGCTCATGTTTTTGTCATTGGCAACATGATCGTTTAAAGTGTTGCTTATAAGAAGTGGCCTAACAATAGCAAGTACCGATAGCGATAAGGTAAAAAAAACTGATAAGCCAAATTGTAACTTATATGGTTTAGAGTAACTGAGTATACGCTTGATCAGTTTAAGATTGAGTTTATTTCCCTTTTTTTCGTTACTCACTGTATACTTGTTTTGGATATTCAATTGCTGTTAAAAACAACGCATTGGCAGGCGCATTATTGCCGGCTTTACTGCGATCTTTCGCCTCAATTATTTTTTTAAAATCATCAAGCGTAATTTTATTTCTGCCCACTTGTAATAAGGTGCCAACAATGGCACGCACCATTCCTCTTAAAAAACGATCGGCTCTTATGGTAAATCGCCATTCGTTTTCACCAACCTTTTGCCAAACCGCTTTTGTTATTTTACAATTATTGGTTTTGGTTTGTGTATGCAATTTGCTAAAGCTTGTAAAATCCTGATAATCCAATAAAATTAAAGCAGCTTTATTCATTAATTCAAAATCAACATCGCCATAAACGTAATAACTAAATAGCTCGATAAAAGGATTTTTGTGTTGATGTAAAAAGTAATAATAGGTTCTTGATACAGCGTCAAATCGGGCATGCGCTTCTTCGTCAACCTCAATGATATTTTGTATTGAAACTTCCGGCGGTAAGATCGTATTGAATTTATAGATCCAATGACTTTTATTGGAGATCAGGTCTTTTGCGTTCGAATCAAAATGGGCAATGTAATTTTTAGCATGTACGCCGGCATCAGTTCTGCCGCAACCCACCAATTCAATCTCTTCTTTCAGTAAAAGGCTCATTTTTTCTTGCAAAACCTGTTGTACAGTGTTTACAGTATTATCTTGAACCTGCCAGCCATTAAAATGCGACCCATTGTAAGAAAGTTTAAGAAAGTACCTAGCCATTTGGCAAAGATACTTAACTTTGGGCATCTATTAAAATGAGTAAGATAAAAAAGAATTTTGTATTAGAAGGTTTAGAAGTAATAGATACTTCAACAGAAGGAAAGGCAATTGCTAAGCATGAGAATTTAGTTGTGTTTATTGATGGTGCCGTACCCGGAGATGTGGTGGATGTGATGGTTCATCGCAAAAAGAACAGTTATGCAGAGGGTAAAGCCATTAAAATTGTAACGCCCTCTCCGTATCGGATCAACCCAAAGTGTGAGCATTTTGGCACTTGTGGCGGTTGTAAATGGCAAAGTTTAGATTATAGCAGACAAATGTATTTTAAGCAGAAGTATGTGAGCGATGCGTTCACACGTATTGGGAAATTAGAGTTCGATCAGATATCACCAATATTGGGAAATAAAGAGCCTTATTATTATCGTAATAAATTAGAGTTTTCATTTTCCAATAAGAAATGGTTAACCAATGAGGAGATAAAAAATGATGTGGAGGTTGCAAATAAGAATGCGTTGGGCTTTCATATCCCCGGTTTGTTTGATAAGATATTAGATATCAATAATTGTTATTTACAAGCCGAGCCAAGCAACTCCATCAGATTAGCCATTAGAGAATACGCCTTTGAACACAACCTTACTTTTTTTGATATCAGAAACAAAGCCGGTTTTTTAAGAACGGTGATGATCCGCACCACTTCAACCAATCAGGTAATGGTGGTGATCAGTATGTTTGAAGATAGGGAAGAGGAGATGCGCGCCTTATGCGAGTATTTGAAAGTTAAATTCCCTTCGATCACCTGCTTGCAATATGTGTTCAATCCGAAAGGCAATGATACCATTCAGGATCTGGATATTAAAACCTATCACGGAACTGATGCTATTGTTGAAGAAATGGAAGGTTTGAAATTCAATATTTCAGCCAAATCCTTCTATCAAACAAATTCCGATCAGGCTTACGAGTTGTATAAGATCACGCGTGATTACGCACAGTTAGATAAAGATGATGTAGTATATGATCTTTATACCGGAACAGGAACCATTGCCAATTTTATTGCCGGTTCATGCAAAAAAGTTGTAGGTATCGAGTATGTGGAAGCCGCAGTAAAGGACGCGTTTAAAAATTCGGAATTGAATGGCATTACCAATACCAGTTTTTTTGCCGGTGATATGAAAAATGTATTTACGGAAGATTTTGTAACTAGAAATGGTAAACCGGATGTGATCATAACCGATCCGCCACGTGCCGGAATGGCTCCTGAAGTAGTTGATGTGATGTTGAAATTACGTCCGAAACGAATAGTATACGTAAGTTGTAACCCGAGTACACAGGCACGCGACCTGGCTTTAATGGAAGGGGTTTATAAGATCATAAAAGTTCAACCGGTTGATATGTTCCCGCAAACTGCACACGTTGAAAATGTTGCTTTGCTAGAGTTAAAATAAGGCGTGACTTGTTTTTTTGGAAAATCCTATTAACTTTGAGATTATAAACTTAACTAACTAAATTATGATCCATTTTAATTCATCAAAGATCCTTATACCCATCGATTTTAGTGAAACTTCGATGTTGGCAATTCAACATGGTGCATTTGTTGCCCAACTTACAAAAGGAGATGTGTGTTTATTACACGTTATTAATTCCAACTACACCCGTCAGAATTTATTTTTACCAATTGTTCAGTTAGAGAACACACTTGATTTTGAAAAGAAAATTGAGAGTAAATTAAATGATCTGGCAAACGACATTCGTTCAGATTATGGTGTAAATGTGGAGTGCATCATTAAAACAGGTATACCGGCCAATGAAGTTGTTGAAACGATAAAAGAGATAAACGCATCTTTAGTGGTAATGGGCACACATGGCTATTCACCAATGGAAGAGTTGGTAATAGGCAGTAATGCTTTGCGTGTGATCACTAAGGCAAATTGCCAGGTTATGACCATGAGTAAGAATGCCGATCATAAAGGCTATAACCGAATTGTTATACCTATTGATAATAGCGCTCATTCACGTCAGAAAGTAGTATATGCCATTGAATTGGCAAAACAATTTAGCGCTCATTTATATGCTGTTGCATTGTTAGGTGAGGGAGAAGATGCGCATAAGCCGGCAATGGAATTGATCTTGCATCAAATTGAGAAATTAGCGAAAGAGAAAAATGTAACGTATACCTCTGAAGTTCTTTCTAACTTAAAAAATCGTGCAACTGCATCTGTACAATACGCAGATAAGATCGGTGCCGACCTGATGGTGATCATGAGTGATCAGGATGCTGAGTTAAGCGGCTTTTTCTTAGGGCCATATGCACAACAAGTAATCCACTTAAGTAAAATACCGGTAATAACTGTTAAACCGGAAGAACACCCTGAGAATATTAATTTCTCTATTTTAAGTGGAACCAGTGGTTTTTAATAGAAACTAATGTGATAATAAAGGAGGACTTTTAGTCCTCTTTTTTTTTAATCAAAAAACAGCCAGGTTAATCCAAATCGCAAGGCACGCTCCGGTTGATAATAACCCGGTACCATGCTGTAATTAGTACCAAGCATGCCATGTAATACATTTTCCATTTTAAAGAAAAAGGTAACCGGTTTTATTCTGGCATTTAAGAATACATCAACAAAAGCAAAATTACCGGCTTGGT
>JBIKKW010000007.1:0-39228 GCA_044360115.1 Bacteroidia bacterium | reverse complement strand
TCCTAAGCTACCATTAAAGTCTGTAATAATCCTTGGTTTTTTTGTAATTGGTATAACAAGGTATATTGATGGTCCATTTGGAACAATGATAGATGCTTTATTGGTTTTAAGTTGGTTGGTACTATTCTTTCAAAAAAGAAATTCTGTAAAATGGGGAAATGCAAATACTTTTATTGTATACTTTAGTATCTGTTGGTTCATTTATATTGTTCTTGAATTACTTAATCCGGAATCTATAGGAGCAGAACCTTGGTTTTATGCAATGCGTGGAATGGCCTTATATCCTTTACTGCTTATTCCATTGATACTAATTTTATTTAATAAACCCGAAGATATGGAATGGCTAATTAAAACCTGGTTTATCATTTCTATTTTGGCTGCTATAAAAGGATTTATTCAAAAATACATTGATTGTGATCCATTCGAAAAAATTTGGTTAGCCAAAGGTGGAGCAGTTACACACGTTCTATTCGGACAATTAAGGGCCTTCTCTTTTTATAGTGATGCGGGTCAATTTGGCAGTGCCATGGCACATGCTTCTATTTCATGCTTTGTATTATTCACAGGTAAATTCAATGCAAGATGGCGATTAATATACTTTACTTTATTTATTTTCTTTTTTTGGGGCTATTTAATTTCTGGTACACGGGGAGCCATAGCAGTAACAGCTGCTGGAATGATCATCTATTTAATGTTAAGTAAAAACTTTAAGTTTCTTATTATTGGTAGTATTTTAGTTGGATCGTTTTATTATTTTATGGCCTTTACACAAATAGGACAAGGTACTTATGAAATTCGCCGTTTAAGAACAGCATTTACTGAAGGTTCTAATGATGCGTCTATGATTGTTAGAACAGAAAATAAGAAAAAACTAAAAACCTTTTTAGAGAACAAACCATTTGGAGGTGGGGTTGCTTCAGCAGGAGATTGGGGCAAAAGATTCAGGCCAGATTCAACCTTGGCTAATATTGCTACAGATAGTTTTTATGTAAGGTTATGGTCAGAAACTGGCATAATTGGCCTTTCGTTATTCCTTCTATTTTTTGGATACTTTATCATTAAAGGAGGATTGATCATATGGAGAATGAAAGAGTCATTAACACGAACTAAACTACTTGCTTTATATTGTGGAGTTATAGGTATAATGGCAGCAAGTTATGGCAATAGTGTTTTTAGCCAATTTCCAACAAATATGATATGCTATACGAGTATGTGCATAATTCTAATATCAGAAAAACAGTGGCATAATAAATAAATTCCTATTCCCATTTTAACACTTCAAATTCCAATTTTGGGAAACTAAAACCTATTTAAATAATCAATTTATTAGTGTTTACAATGGTTCCAGACCAATTTAATATTTGGCATAAAACTAGATAATAAGCATGTAAATGTTTATATATCCATGTTTAGTGTAAAAGATAAAATACAGCATCAAAAAATTAAAGTATCGATTATCACCATCAACTTTAATCAAACAAAAGTAACTTGTGAACTTCTGGAATCTCTCAGAAAAATCACCTATAAAAACGTAGAGATCATTGTTGTGGATAATAACTCTGAATCTGATCCACAATTGATTCAAACAAATTATCCTGAAATTAAACTTATTAAAAGTAACACAAACTTAGGTTATGCAGGGGGGAATAACCTAGGATTGAAAGATGCTACCGGCGAATTTATAATATTCATAAATAATGATGTTGAAGTTGATGCTAATTTCATTCAACCACTTTTAGAAGTTTGCGCTAACTCAATAAATGTAGGTGCAGCAAGTCCAAAGATCAAATATTTTGAAAATAAAAATATCATTCAATATGCTGGTACGCAACCAGTAAATCCTTACACTTTAAGAAATAAACACATTGGCTCAGGCAATTTTGATAACGGACAACATAACGAAGTACAAATTACAGCATATGCTCATGGAGCCTGTATGATGGTTTCGAAATTAGTAATAGATCATATAGGTGAAATGGATGAACAGTTCTTTCTTTATTATGAAGAGCAAGATTGGTGTGAAAGAATGAACAGATTTGGTTATAAAAATTATTTTGTTCCTCAATCGCAAATTTACCATAAAGAATCTATCTCTACTGGCAAAAACAGCCCTTTAAAAACATACTATATCACTAGAAACAGGATATTATTTGCAAGAAAAAATTTTCCAACAATAAAATTACTTTTTTCGTGTCTCTACCTCCTATTTATTTCAATCCCAAAAAACACAATTGAACTAATAAAAAACAAAAAACACCTCAGCGCTTACTATAAAGGTATCGTATGGAACTTAACCCATAAATCAATTAAACATGAAAACATTTAACACTATTACCGAAATCCTCCAATACATGATACTTGTTTGGGTAAGTTTAACAACCTTATACATGCTTTTCTATTCGATATTAGGAAGGATTTATAAAACCAAAAAAACAACCGGAACTAATATAGATACAAATAATGTTGCACGTATAGCCGTTTTAATACCGGCATATAAAGAAGATAATGTGATATTAAAAACCGTTGAAAACACCTTAAAACAAAACTATCCTATCGGAAAATTTCAAGTGATAGTTATAGGCGATCATTTACAAACTAAAACAATCTATAAACTAAAAAACCTACCTATTCAATTACATGAGGTAAATTTTGAAAAAAGCACTAAAGCATTGGCATTAAACTATGCACTTGAGCATTCAAAAAGCACTTTTGACCTTATAGTTGTTTTAGATGCAGATAATATTATTGAAAATGATTTTCTAAATAAAATGTCAATTGCTTTTAAAAATGGACATAAAGCTATTCAAGGACACAGATCAGCTAAAAACCACAATACAAACCATTCATTATTAGATGCAATAAGTGAAGAAATAAACAATCATATCTTTTGTAAAGGACAACAATATATTGGACTATCATCCCGATTAACCGGTTCAGGAATGGCTTTTGAATACAATATGTTTAAAAAGATCATGTCAGAGATTAATGCTGTAGGTGGTTTTGATAAAGAACTTGAAATAAAATTACTCTCCAGTGAAACAAAGATCCACTATATAGATAATGCCATCATATTAGATGAAAAAGTTAATAATGGTGAAATCATGGTAAACCAAAGAAAAAGATGGATCTCATCTCAAATTCATTACATGAAAAAATATGCATTTTCAGGATTCAGAGAATTGATTTTTAATAAGAACATTGATTATTTCAACAAAGCGTTACAATTAATACTTATACCTAGAGCCTTTATGATCATGATCCTAAGCCTTGGTATTTTAACTTCAATTTTATTTGAACAACATCTTCTAATCAATATCTGGCTAACAATGTTCTTTTCTTATATGATGGTTTTCATTATTGCCTTTCCAAGTCAATTTATTAGTAAAAGACTTTTTAAAACCATGCTATACATACCATTAACCATGTTCAAAATGATACTATCTATTCCACAATTAACTAATGCCAACAAAAAATTCATTCACACACCACATACAACTTAAAACAAACAATATGAATAATCTAAACATCAATTACAACAGAATTGAAGACTTAAAAAGACTTGAATTCATTAAAAACACTTTCCAAAGTTTTGAAAATAAAAAACTAAATGTTTTGGACGTAGGTTGCGGAAATGGCAATATTAGCAGATACATTGGGTCATTTGGCCATAAGGTGCTTGGAATAGATATTTCTAAATCAAGTATTGATAAGGCCAATTCACTCAATTCGTTGGATAATGTAACTTTCAAAAACATTCCGGCCGAACAAATCGATCCGGAAATGAAATATGACTTAATAATTTGTAGTGAGGTTATTGAACACCTGCACATTCCAAATTTAGTTGTTAATACATTAAGAAATAAACTAACAAAAGATGGAATATTGATCATTACAGTTCCAAATGGTTATGGCCCAAGAGAAGTTTTAATTACCAAGCCGGTACAATTTATAATGGAATATCTACCAGGAACTTTCAAAGTTTTAAATGCAGTAAAATCTTCGCTTGGCTTTAAAGGAACAACTGTACAATCTGATGCTGAAGACCTCAAACACATACAGTTCTTTTCAAAGAAAAGCCTACTTAATATGGCCACTAGCAATAATTTAAAACTAACAAACTTCCGTTCATCAAATTTCATTGAAAGTGTTTTTCCATTCTCATTGATCACAAAAAAATCACGAATGCTTCAAAAGTTAGACTGCTGGGTAGCAGACCAAATTCCACATCAGTTTGCTAGCGGATTTATGAGTGCTTGGAAATTAAAATAATTATGGGAAAAAAAATCAAAATACTATTTGCCATCAGGCAAGGACAAGTTGGCGGTGGAGAAACTCACGTTTATGAACTTGCCAAAAATATAAACAAAGACCTTTTTGAAGTAGAGGTACTTTCATTTACGGATGGCAAAATGATTGACAAACTAAATGAAATTAATGTTAAAACACATGTAATTCAAAGCACTAAACCATTTGACCTCCGTGTTTGGAATAAAGTAACCAAACTGGTAAAACAAAATAAATTTGAAATAATTCATGCTCACGGCACAAGAGCTGCATCAAATGTTTTTTTTACAGCTAAAATACTTCAACTACCTTTTATTTATACTATTCATGGCTGGTCATTTCATAAATCACAAAGTAAGCCGGTTAGACTTTTCAGAGAATTAAGTGAAAACTTTATTACTCATATGGCTAATATAAATATTGCTGTTTCAGAAAGTAACAAAATAGAAGGCGAAACAAACTTTGGAATCAATAACATCCAGGTAATTTATAATGGAATCGACCTCATAAAATTTAATCCTAAAAATAAATACAAGAATTTGCGTGAAGAATTTGGGGTAAATAATAATGAAACGCTCGTGGGTTATCTGGTTAGATTAACTGAACAAAAAGATCCAATCACCATGATCAATGCAATAAAAATAGTTCTAAAAGAAACAAAAGATATAAAACTTTTGATTGTTGGTAATGGTGATCTAGAATCTAAAATAAAAGATATGGTAATCAATTCTGAAATACAAAATAATGTCATATTCAGCAATTTTAGAGAAGATATTCCCAATATTTTAAATGCTATTGATATATACTGTTTACCATCTCTTTGGGAAGGAATGCCAATTGGCTTAATTGAGGCTATGGCGATGGGAAAAGCTACAATATCTACTGCAGTTGATGGCACTAAAGAACTGATCAATAATAACAATAATGGATTAAGTATTCCTGTTGGGGATGCAAATGCATTGGCCAATGCCATTTTAAGAACACATTACAATAAATATATAAAAGAAATACTAGGCCAAAACGCCAGAAAAACCATCACTTCAAGATTCAACGTTACCTCAATGGTAAATAAACTTGAAGACGTGTACAACAATCTGCTCGATAATAATTCAAAATACGTCTTAAATCAAAGTTTATGAATTTAAAATCATTAATAAAAAACAACCCAACTTTAAAACAAATTGCTTTATGGCTATTGCAACCTCCTATGAGACCAAGACCACGTTTATGGATAAGGTTATGTATAAATCCTTTAATTCATAAAAAAGGGAAACAATCTCTCATAAGTTTGCAAACACGAATGGACGTTTTTCCATTTAATGCCTTTAATTTAGGAAGTTGGTCAACTATAGAAAATTACACTTGTGTTAACAATGCAATGGGGCCAGTTATAATTGGCAACAAAACAAGAATAGGTTTAAGCAACACTATTATTGGTCCTGTTACAATAGGCAATAATGTAAATATAGCTCAACATGTTGTTATAAGTGGTTTGAATCATGGATATGAAGATATTCATGTGCCACCTCGCGAACAAAAATGCTCGGTATCTAAAATTGAAATTGAAGATGACTGTTGGATCGGGGCAAACGTTGTAATTACTTCTGGCGTTAAAATTGGTAAACACTGTGTAATTGCAGCTGGAAGTATTGTAACAAAAGATGTACCATCATACAGTATAATTGCAGGCAATCCAGCCAAAATAATTAAATCATACAATTTTACCACGTCACAATGGGAAAAAAATAAATAAAGTTAAATATAAATGGAAAGCAAACTTGATATAATAATTGTTGGAATTCAACCATGGGATATACAGATAGGTAGTAATTGTAAGAACATTGCTATGGAACTATCCAAAAAAAACCGCGTTATATATGTTAATTCTCCTCTTGATCACTTTACAAAATTCAAAAACAGAAAAAAAGAATTAGTAAAAACAAAAAAAGAGATCATTAAAAACAAAATCCCGGCGATTAAAAAAATAAATGAGAATTTATTTGTAATTGACCTTCCTGTGACAATTTTTTCAATTAATTGGCTGCCAAAATCCCTTTTCAATTTTTTCAACAAAATAAACAATAAACTTATTTCAAAACATATTAAAACAATAGCAAAGCAATTTGATCTTAAAAACATAATAATTTTTAACGATAGCGATATGTTTAGAAGTTTTCATTTAAAAGAATATATAAACGCCAGCAAATATATATACTATACACGCGATAACTTAATGACTGTACCATATTGGAGAAAACATGGTTCTTATATTGAACCTGCATTAATTAAAAAATCTGATCTAATTGTTGGCAACTCACCTTACCTCATTAACCAATGCAAAGTATACAATTCAAATTCACATTACATTGGACAAGGCTGTGATTTCGATTTATTTAATGCAAAATTAAATTATTCAAAACCTAAAGACCTTGAAAACCTAAAAGGCAAATTAATTGGATATACCGGACTTTTATCTACAAGAAGATTAGATATTGAAATTATAAAGGAAATAGCGATCCATAATCCGGAAAATACAATAGTATTGGTTGGCCACGAAGAAAAATGTTTTGAAGAAAGCGATCTCCATAAAATGGAAAACATTCTCTTTTTGGGAAATAAATCACCGGAAGAACTTCCACAATACATACATTTTTTTGACATCTGCATAAACCCTCAAAAAACAAATGAACTAACAATTGCCAATTATCCCCGTAAAATCGATGAATACATGGCCATGGGAAAAAATGTTGTTGCTACTTACACGCCAACAATGGAAATTTTTAAAGATCATATTTTTTTGGCACGAAATTCGTTTGACTATATACAAATGATAAAAAATGGTTTAAGTGAACACGACGAGACTAAAAAGAAAGAAAGAATTCAATTTGCCTTAAATCATACTTGGGAAGCTAGTGTTAACGAACTATTGAAAGCAATTAAAACTGTATAATTAAATGGAAAACTTAAAAACAATATTCTACTTACTAATCTCAATAGTAATATATAGTTACATTGGTTATGGCATTTTACTTTATATGATCATTAAACTTAAAAGAATTTTTAAAACCAAAAAAAACCTAACCATAAACCATGACCTACCAGATGTTACAATAGTTATTGCTGCCTATAATGAAGAATTATTCATAGAGAACAAAATAACAAACACTTTTAATTTAAACTATCCAAAAGACAAACTAAATGTTTTAGTAGTTGCTGATGGTTCTTCAGATGAAACAATAGATATCATTAAACAGTATCCAAAAGTAACACTGTTGTATGAAAAATTGAGGCAAGGAAAAACCGCAGCCATTAACAGAGCAATGGAGTTTGTTAAAACGCCAATTACCATATTTACCGATGCCAATACTGCTTTAAACACAGATGCGGTTATGAACATCGTAAAGCACTTCAATAATATTGAAATAGGATGTGTTGCTGGTGAAAAACGAATTTCAGTATCAGAATTCGACAAGGCATCTTCGGCTGGTGAAGGAATATACTGGAAATATGAATCGAAACTAAAGCAATGGGATTACGAACTATATTCAACCGCAGGAGCAGCGGGAGAATTATTTGCTATAAGAACACAATTGTACACACCAATTTCAGAGGATACAATATTAGATGATTTTATGATCTCTTTAAAGATCGTGGAAAAAGGATATCGTATTGCTTACGAACCAAATGCCTATGCAATCGAACATTCATCATTAAATACACACGAAGAATTGAAACGAAAAACCAGAATATGCGCCGGTGGATTTCAAGCAATAACAAGACTAACATCTTTACTAAATTTCATGAAATTTCCTTGGTTTACTTTCCAATACATTTCTCATCGTGTTTTAAGATGGACTTTAGCGCCTTTAGCATTGATCTTGTTAATACCTATTCACTTGATCGTATTAAAATCAAATGACCCAATTATAACAACAATGTTCTATGCCCACACCTCTTTCTACCTGCTAGTGCTTATCGGATGGATACTTGAAGAAAAAAGGATCAGAATGAAAATGTTCTTTATTCCATACTACTTCTATCTTATGAACTACTCTGTGATAATTGGATTTAAAAAATTCATTTCTAATAAACAAGAACATATTTGGCAAAGAGCTGAAAGAGCAACAATTTAAATTTACCTTATGAAAAATCAGAAACCCTTAAAATCATCTAATTTACCCAACCTAGGCGTTTTACGTGCATTTTTAGCACTTACCGTGGTTATTTTACACATACCATTAATGACCAAAAATTTAAATTTACCATCATTCAACGAATGGTCAATTTTAAATAGGGGTTATCATGCTGTTTGGGGGTTTTTTACATTAAGTGGCTTTTTAATTATCAGATTATTATTCATAGAAAGATCAACTACTTCAGATGTAAATGTTAAAAGTTTTTATACCAGAAGAATTCTAAGAATATATCCTGTATACTATTTGATTTTACTGATAGGTTTAATATTCTATCACTACATCCTTCCATTACTTCATATTAAATTTGAAACTAATTATACCCTATTTGAAGCATTGGCATGGTGTATAGCTTTAATGCCCAATGTATTTTTTAGCATGTATGATCCAGGTGGCATCCTTTCTGTTCTATGGTCAATTGGTATCGAAGAACAATTTTACCTGCTTATTGCACCTATTTCTAAATTTGTAAAAAGTAAATTCTTTACTATATCGCTTGGAATTTTTACTTTATTGTATTTTTCAATATACTTTATTCCAGAATTTGAAATTCTTAGAAAATTTCGTTTAATGTACTTCTATTTCTCTTTTGGTGGCCTAGTTTCAATTTTATACTATCAGGGAAAACTAAACTGGTTAATTAATCAATCAATTATTAAATATGTTAGTTACTTAACCTTTTTAATTTATTTCTTCACTAATGCATTTGAGTTTAATAATGAAGTTTTAAAACATTTCATTAGTATGTTGGTATTTGCTAGTTTCATTTTATTCATTTCAAGTGAAAATAAATACAAAATTGAAAATAAGTTCTTAAATCACCTTGGCAACATTTCATATGGTATTTATATGTATCATATGATTGCACTCTACATAACAATTTATCTCGGTTCAAAATTAAATGTTGTTTCATATTTAGGGCAAACAGGGAGTATATTGTATTACAATGTTGCAACAATTCTAATTACACTAATCCTTTCTCATTTTTCCTATGAATACCTTGAGAAAAGATTCTTGAACCTTAAAACAAAATACCGAAAACAATCACCAATCAAAGAATTAATTCACACCTAAAAACAAAAAAATATGAAACTATTAACATTTGCATCCTTCCTTTCAGTAATTGCTTTCACCTCATGTCAAACCAATTCTGCCAACAAATTAATTGATGAAGAAGCCATGATCATCCCGGCATCAGATAGCATTACACCTAGAATTGAAAAACCGGCTACTGAATCAATTGCTGCATCAAATAATCAACTAAGTACAGGTGAAACATTAATGAAAGCCAGCGATTGCTTTGTGTGTCATGCCCAATATAGTGATATAATAGGTCCTTCTTTTTTCGCCATTAGTAATAAGTATCAGAATAATGATCTAACTATTGAAGAACTAGCCAATAAAATAATTAAAGGAGGAAGTGGCAATTGGGGAAATGTCCAAATGCAAGCACATCCTACCATTTCAAAAAATGATGCAGAGGACATGATACGTTACATTCTATCAATAAAAAAATAAATGAATAGAAGAAAATTCATATCCCTTTCAATGATCCTAGGTGGGAGTGCCATTACAGCCTATTATGGCAATAAGTACTTTCAAGTTAGTGGTGCTCCCAACCTTGACTATTTAAATAAACATAAAACTATTATTAGTGAACTCGCTGAGTTGATCATTCCAAAAACAGATACACCAGGAGCAAAAGATTGCATGGCCGAAGAATACATTCTCCATCATTTAACATATAACACAAATGAAAAAGATGTCAATAAATTCATTTATGGATTGCAAGACGTTCAATCAGAAAGCATGACGCAGTTTAAAAAGAATTTTCTTCAACTCAACTTGCAAGAAAAAAATACATTGCTAAAATACTTCGAAAAAGAAACATTGAATTTAAATGGAAAACTGGCAAAAATCAGAAACAAATTGTTTGGTAAACCTTTTTTTACTACCTTAAAGGAACTAACTACAATAGCTTATTGTACTTCATTGAAGGGGTCAACAATTGGATTAAAATATGAAGCGATCCCCGGCAAGTATTTAGCTGTAACAAGTTATCATCAAGGTCAAAAGTCATGGGCAACCAAATAAAACAGAGTATGGAAAACAAATTCAATCAATTTTACGATGCCATTGTTGTAGGAAGTGGAATTAGTGGTGGATGGGCAGCTAAAGAACTTACCGAGAAAGGATTAAAAACACTTTTACTTGAAAGAGGCAGAAACGTTGAACATGTAAAGGATTATCCAACAGCTTTAAAAAGCCCATGGGAATTTAAAAATCGATTATTAATTACTGAAGAAGATAAAAAAAATAATCCCGTACAAAGTACCGTTTATGATGAGGGAAACAAACATTTTTTCGTAAATGATCAAGAGCATCCTTATATTCAAAAGAAACCATTCAATTGGATAAGAGGTTATCAAATGGGGGGTAGATCTTTAACTTGGGGAAGACAAGTATATAGATTAAGCGACCTTGATTTTAATGCAAATATTTTAGACGGTAACGGGATCGATTGGCCATTGCGGTATGCTGAATTAAAACCATGGTATGATCATGTTGAAAGATTCATTGGTGTTAGCGGAAATATTGACAATATTGATCATTTACCTGATGGAGAATTTTTACCTCCAATGGAAATGAATTGTATTGAACAGCATTTTAAAGATGCAATACATAAAAATTTTAATGACAGAAAGGTAATTCATGGCCGTGTTGCAAATTTAACAAGAGGCTTTACGAACAGAGGACCCTGCCAATATCGTAATTTATGCAGTAGAGGCTGTCCTTTTGGAGGTTACTTTAGCAGTAATTCATCTACAATTCCGGCTGCTTTGCAAACAGGAAATTTGGACATTAGGCCACATTCAATAGTTTATGAAGTTATTTACGATACAAATAAAGGTATTGCAAAAGGCGTAAGAGTAATTGATGAACTAACAAAACAAACTTACGAGTATTATGCCAAAATAATTTTTTTAAATGCCTCTACAATAGGAACAACATCAATACTTTTACAATCTGTTTCAAGCACTTTTCCAAATGGATTAGGAAATGGTAGCGGACAAGTTGGGCATAATTTAATGGATCATCATAAATCTTGTGGAGCATATGGTACGCATAATGGATATGAAAATTACTATTACGAAGGAAGACGACCAACAGGCATATACATTCCACGATTCAGAAACTTGTATGAAAAGCAAAATGATTTGAATTTTGTAAGAGGATATGGTTACCAGGCAGATGGAGAAAGAAGTGAATGGCAGGATATGATGAAAAATACAGATGGATTTGGTTTAGAATATAAAAAGCATTTAACAACCCCCGGCCCTTGGACCTTATGGATGGGTGCATGGGGAGAATGCTTGCCAAATTATGATAACAAAATCACTTTATCGAAAGATAAAAAAGACAAATGGGGATTACCTCTTGTAGAAATTGATTTTTCATTTGGAAATAACGAAATTGAAATGCGAAAAGATGCTGTAAAAAATGCCAGCATTATGTTAGACGTTGCGGGTTTTACTAACATTAAAACCTTTGACTATGAACCTCCCGGAGGAACTACAGTGCATGAAATGGGTACGGCCAGAATGGGAAACGATCAAAAAACATCTGTTTTAAACAAATACAATCAAATGCATGAAGTGAAAAACGTTTTTATTACCGATGGCAGTTGTATGACTTCCGGAGGTAGTCAAAATCCATCACTTACATATATGGCCTTAACTGCAAGAGCCTGTGAATATGCAGTAAATGAGCTCAAAAAACAAAACATTTGATCAGCAATAACCAATCAACTTATAAACACAATATCCAATCATTTCATGCATAATAATTGAATATGCATGAAAAGTATCCGTATTTGGAATTAAACAATGATCAAACTCTATCCTAAATTTACTTGAATAATAATCTGTTGAGTATGTTGTTATATCAACAATGCCAACTTTGTTAAAACAGGCCCGTGCTCTTCGCATATGAGATGCAGAAGTTATTAATAAATTTCTTTTATTAGTTATGGATAACGAATCTAATATTCTTTTACTATAAATTGCATTTTCATGCGTATTATCAGAAACATTATCAATTATAACTAATGAATCATTAATACCAATTTGTTTTAACCATTTCTTTAAATTTGAAGCTTCCTTAATTTGTGGGGTTGATAAACTGCCGGATCCACCTGAAATAATAATCCTTTTAATTTTACCATTTTTAAGTAACCATATTGCTTGGTAAAGCCTGTCTGACGACCTTAAGAACTGAGGTTGCTGTATTTCTTCGTCATACCAAGTCATTCCACCTAAAACTATTCCAGCTTCATATACATTGTTGCTTAAAACAACAGTTTTTTTATCTGTACAAACTTCCCAATTACCAAAGGTTAAATCAAACAAAAACTCATTACTAAAAAAATAAAATGAAATAATAAGAATAAGAATGGATCTTTTTCGTTTCATTTCATTTTTAACGAAAAATGAATAAACTAAAATTAAAAAGACCCATGTAATTGGACTCGTTAAAAATGATAAAAGTTTAGAAACGGTGAAAAACATAATCAAATTTAATCAATAACACCTATTTCTTCAATTAAATGATATAGTTGATCTTAAAGAATAAATTCCCAAAAATGGAAAAATGCAGGTGCAATTATATTATGGTATACCTCCAAACTCCTTATTTATAAAGGCAGAAGCTTATTATGCAAATTTTGGCATGATTTTTAGCATATGTGTATAAACTAACATTAATTATTATGGAAACTAAACTAATTCAATTATTTCCTGAAAAGGAAAATTCAGAAAAAACTCTTCAAGTAAGTGGTGAACTATTTATGAGTGGCTGTTCACTTTTTGGCACTGAAGTTAATTTATTTGAAAACGATATATTACAAAACAAATTTATATGCTGTGCTAATGGCTACTTTTATTTTCAATTAAAATACAATAAAAACTATATCATAGAAGTGAGCAAAGAAAACTATGAATCAAAACGAATTAATATAAATACAAACTTAAATAATTCAGAAATCTTAAACAGACATTTTGAATTTGGGGTGGCGCTTCATAAAAAAACAGACGGTACATCATCAGAAAATAAAAATACACCCTTAATTTATTACTCAAGCGAATTTGATCGTTTTGAAATCGTTACCTATTCTAAAACAAATACCAATATAGCCATTTAATAACCAATAAAAAACACATATGAATTGCATAATTGTAAGAACTTTAAATAAGTTTAACCACAAATTACAGGATAAAAGCATTGATGTTTTAGCCCGTTACATAAAAATCAAACTTCATATTGATATTTCTAAAAACGCTTTAAAGCAGAAGCTAAGTTTAATGAATTATTCATTCCATTAAACCAATATTAAAACTAAAGTCAAAAAATATCTTTTCAAAATGTAAGTAATTAATTATTTATGTACATTTATAGTTAAGATATATTATTACTTTAGTGAACGTCTTATGGGTTTAAATTCAAAAAACACTGCTTTCAAAATATTCTTACTTGAAGATGATAAATGGTATAATAAATTTTTATCCCATCATATTTCATTAAATCCTGATAATATTGTAGAGAGTTTTTTTACAGCTTCAGAACTTCTAAAGAATTTATACAAAGGTCCCTCATTAATAATTCTTGACTATTCATTACCTGATGACAATGGTGCAAACATTTTAAAAAAGGTGAAAGAATATAATCCTAATTTGGATGTTATTATTGTTTCAGGGCAAGAAGACATTTCTACGGCCGTTCAACTATTAAAACAAGGAGCTTCTGATTATATCATTAAAAATGATGAAACAAAAGACAGACTTTGGGCCTCAATTGCAAACATAAAAGATAAGATCACATTAAAGGAAGAGATCATAGAACTAAAAAACGAACTAAAAACACATTATGATTTCTCTGATTCAATGGTTGGTAATAGTGCAGCAATGAAAAACACCTATACAATCATTGAAAAAGCATGCAATTCGAATATTAATGTCTCCATAAATGGGGAAACAGGTACCGGTAAAGAAGTTGTTGCTAAATCCATTCATTATAACTCCAATCGTAAAAAAGGTAAATTTATTGCGGTTAATGTTGCCTCTATTCCAAAAGATCTTATCGAAAGTGAACTTTTTGGTCATGAAAAAGGATCTTTCACAGGTGCCTTAGCTCGCCGAATTGGTAAATTTGAAGAAGCTCATAATGGTACTTTGTTCTTAGATGAAATTGCAGAAATGGACATGAATATGCAAGTGAAGCTGTTAAGAGTTTTGCAAGAGCGCGAATTAAACCGAGTTGGCGGTAATGAGATAGTAAAATTTGATATAAGATTAATTGTTGCTACACATAAAGATCTCGCTAGCGAAGTGCAAAATGGTAATTTCAGAGAAGATCTTTACTATAGAATAATGGGATTAACTATTAACCTCCCGCCTTTAAGAGAAAGAGGTTCTGATATCTTACTTTTAGCGAAATACTTTATTAAAGCTTATTGTAAAGATAATAAGTTAAACCTTATTAAATTAAATAATGAGGCTCAAAATAAATTAATGGAATATCACTACCCCGGAAATATTAGAGAGTTAAAATCGGTAATTGATCTTGCTTGTGTAATGTGTGAAGGAAATGAAATATTACCCGAACACATTAAATTTTTAAAGAAATTGAATAATCAAGATATGATGCTAAAAGAAATGAGCCTGGATGATTACATATTTCAAATAATTAGAAGCTATTTAGATAAATACGATAACAACGTTTTATTAGTTGCAAAGAAGTTGAACATTGGAAAATCAACTATTTACAGATTGATCAAAGAAAAACAAAACTAAAAGCGATTCCCAAAAACCATTCTTAATTCCAAATTTGAGACTGATCGAATTCACAATTTTTACGTAACTTATTGATTTTGTGTATTTTAAAACATTGGCATGTTGATTGGATTAATATGTTCAACAAGCTAATAAAACACAAAACTATGAAAACTTTAATTACACCAGTTTTTTTTCTCATTACCAACATGAGCAATGAGTCTAAACCAAATATTAATAATGCTGCATTGGTTATTCAACAAGATTCGTGTAATCAAACCCAAATAAATGTTGAACAACAAGCTTATTTGTTTCGTTTAAAAAAGAAGGGAAAAAATCAAATCAATCATAAGCACTCTATTAAAACTGAAATAAAGGCTATAAATGCTGTATGTTTTTTAGACGCGAAAGCTTCATTTCTTAACTCAAATTTAAATTCAACTATTTAAAAAAAATAATTATGCAAACCGATTTAAATATCATGCCACAGAGCGTTTGGATCTTAGATGATGACCAATATTTTTTACAACTAGTTAACAAACTATTAAACAATTACTTTAAAGAAACATCATCTAAATTATTTACCAATAAGGAAAAATTTATGGTTGCAATGCGCAAATTAAATGTTCCTCAAATGATCATACTAGATTATAACCTAGGCGTTAGCAAAGCAAAACATGACACTGCACATGAGGTACTTAACCAACTTGAAGAAATTGCAAAAAACATTCCTGTAATTCTAATATCCGGAGAAAAAAACGAAGGATTGTTGGAAGAATACCAAAAATATAGGAATATAGATTACATAGTTAAAAACGATCAATTTGCAAAAAATTTCTATATCTCTTTGAATAAACTACAAAACTTTAATTCTTAAAACTAACACATCATGTATAGCAAAAAAAACATTACAAGTGCCGAAAATATAGATTTCACACGCACAATGCTCGAACTTTTCGTTAAATCTATTACTGAATTTATAAACGATATAAAACTTGCATTAAATAAAGAAGATCTAATTAAGATCAATGATTTGGCGCATAAAATAAAGCCTTCGTTAATGATCATGGAGGTAAATAGCGTTGTACCTTTAATAAAAGAAATTGAAAGCTCAACAACTGTTGATGACAAACTAAGAAATACTATTTACAATACACTTAATAAACTTAATTTAATTAATGATCAAATTAAATATGACCTTAGTTTTGAAGATTAATTAGATTTATTCAAGAGCAATCCTTTCATTTCTTCAACAACTTGGCAAATTCCTACATCAACACTTTCAATTAATTGATCAATATAAACGCTATCAATGCCGTTTTTCGACAATCTTTCTAACTCACGAACTTCATTTTTCAATCCATAAATACCTAAACTATCTATCATAGGTTTAATCTTATGACTTATGCGATAAATAGTGTCAAGATTTCTCTCATTAAGTGCTTCTTTTATGATCTTTATAGATTCCTGTGAGTCTTCTATAAATATTTCTATCATTCGTTGCATAAATTGTTTGTCTCCTCCACTTATATCTTCTAAAACCTTTAAATCATATAATTTATTACCATTTGGTTTTTCAGTAACTATCGGTAAATCCAATTTTTCTTTAACACTTACGCTTTTCTTTACATTGTTTATGATAGTTGAAATTAAGGTTTTCTCATCAAAAGGTTTTGTTACATAATCCTTCATGCCTATTTGCATACACGCATCAATTTCACTTTTAAAAGCATTGGCGCTTAAAGCAATAATAGGAGTTTTTAACTTATACTCATTTATAAGAAACTTTGTTGCAGTAAATCCATCCATTAAAGGCATTTGTAGATCCATTAAAATAATATCAAAAACATTCCCATCCTGTATGAACTTTATAGCTTCTTGCCCATCTCGTGCTTCGGTAATTATACAACCATTTCTTTTAAGTGTATTATAGGCAACAGCTCTGTTAAACTCATTATCTTCAACTATCAATACGCGTGTATTGCTTATATCTTTATTCGAATAAGACTCTTCAGAATTAATTATTTTAAAATCACTGGCAAATGGTAAAACTAGTGTAATTTCAACAGTAGTTCCTTCATTTCTAACACTCCTTACCTTAATTGTACCTTGCATTAAACTCACTAATTCACGTGTTATAACCATTCCAAGACCTGTACCACCGTACTTTCGGCTAATTGATAAATCTTCTTGTGAGAATTTAGTAAATAAATTATCTAGGTATTTCTTATCCATACCAATACCTGTATCTTCAATCGTTATAAGTATTTTTTGGTCATGTTCATTCGTTTCAATAATCATGCATTCTAGAAAAACACCACCCTTGTCTGTAAACTTAATAGAGTTACCTATCAGGTTCAATAAAATTTGTCTTAATCGAGCAGAATCTCCAAGGTAATAGTTGTTCTTGATATCTCTTACATTTATTCCAAAAAAAACTCCTTTCTCTCTTGCCTTTATAGACATAATCGATTTTACATCTTTTATTGTTTCTCTTAAACTAAATGGATTAGAATCCAACTTTAATTCACCAGCCTCTATCTTTGAAATATCTAAAATATTATTTAATACCGATAATAAATGTTGTGATGCTACTGATGCATTACTTACATATTTTTGTTGCTTAGCACTCAATTCTTCAAGTGAAAGCTCTCTAATCATCCCAATAATGCCATTTAGTGGTGTTCTAATTTCGTGACTCATATTTGCCAAAAAGGATTCTTTAGCTTTTGAAGAATCCTCGGCTTTCTTCCTTTGAATGTTTAGTTCTTCTTCAAGCTTTTTCTTTTCTGTAATATCAAGATGTATCCCAATTGAACCAATCAACTCACCATCATCATTATAGTTAGGTCCGCCACTTACAAGCCACCATTTACTTTCACCAAACTTATCTTTTACCGGCACTTCATACATATCCGAAACTCCAAGAACTCTCTCTTTAGTTTTTTGTTCGATAATTTCTTTTCCGGGTCCTACTAGTAATGTTTCGGCGGCCTTTTTACCTAAAAGTTCTTTCTCTGTAAAACCAGAAATATTACAAAAACCATTATTCACAAATTTTATTACATCATTATTATCAACCTCCATTAAACCTAATTGCATATTAGCAATAATGTTTCTATACTTCTCCTCTTGAAGCAAAATTTTTCGCTCATAACTCCTGCGCTCTGTTATATCTACAGTAAATGAAGTAAACTCATAACTATAAGCACTTAATTCTGACAATTGAACAGTTTGACCAATCCACTTCTCCTGTCCACTTTTAGTTATAATAGGAAACTCATGATAGGTTTGTTGTTTTCGGTTTACAACTTGATCTCTATAAAATTTTAAAACATCTTTTTTATGGGAGGTTTTAATTAAATCAGAGAAATGCATTTTAAACAACTCTTCAGAAGAATAACCAGTAACCCTTTCGGCAACTTTATTAAAATAATTAAAATACCCTTTACTGTTTGTTCTATAAATAATGTCCGATGACCTCTCAATTATGGTTCTATATTGCTCTTCACTTTCTGCAAGTGCAGCTTGCGCTTTTATTTGCTCGCTTATATCTGTGTAACTCCATAAATTTCCCATATAAAGTTCACCAACCCATATCGGAACAAAATCTCTTTCAATAGTTCTTCCATCCTTTAGCAGCCATTTTTCATTTATTATTCTTTTTTTATTAGCTATTATATCATCTAACTTATTAAGAAAATCATTTTCATTAACAAAATAACTGGCACATTCACGTGCCATTGCACAACAATTTTGTCCTGTAAGGGCTTCAGGTTCAGTGTTTAAATTAAAGAGTTCGCAAAAACTCTCATTAGCATATAATAAATTTCTATGTTCATCCTCTACTACAATACCTGAATTAAGATTTGACAAAAGTGTTTTTAATAAATTCAAGGTATTTGTTAAATTTGTCTCAAGATCTATTCTTTTCTTTATTTGTTTGTTTAAATAACTTGATATCTCAACAAGTTCATCATCATTACTACTGTGTACCTTTGATTCAGGATCAAGATCTATTAATGTTTGCTTTAACTTACTAATAGAAAATTTCTTTAACTCATACTCATTCTGTAAATTTTTATTCACTTCTTTAAACTCTTCCTCACTTAATAAAAAAGCATGATTCATAAGTTCACGATCGCGTTCAAATGAGGCATAAGAAGACCTTATGGCATTAATAAACCCCAGCACACCCGAATCACTTAAATGCTCGGCGGTTAAATACTTTTCTATTTGCCTATTTAATAGTGTTTCACTCATGGTTTTTTTCAAAAAAAGTTGTTATCGTCATTGTTTGATTATGGAGTTGGCAATGATGAAATCCATTATTAGGACAAACTTCACCATAAGAATAAAATCCGCTTGTAACAGTATTTTTCCCAAAAACATTTTTAACTGCTTCCACTTCTTCATCTATTCGGTTTCCAAAAATCAACTTCCTTCCAACACAGCTAATTAACACAGCAAATACCGGTTCATTTTGGTTTAATGACTTCTTAGCGTTTTCCGCTGCCTGATAGGAAGCATCAACCAGTCTGTCTATATTAGCTTTCATAAATCTTACGCTTGAACCTTGCGGAATATCTCCAGCAAAGGTCATACTTGAACTTTTCTCATCTACTGATAATATGGTTCGAACCATTTCTTCATTTGAACCTTTTAACTTTACTGATAATGGAAACAACAAGGCTGAACCAGGTAATTCTTCGGCATATTTACCTAGATAATTTTTATATAATTCAAGCGCATTCTTTCCGTCAATTTCATACAAAATATTATCTAACGACTTAGTAACAGTTCGCTCGATACCAAATGACTCCCAGCCTCCATTTGACCCATGACCTATTTCAATTGAATCGCCATAAAAACCTACTGCAACCAACATACCTTCTTTAGGTTGTTGATTTAAACCAACTAAAGTAGAGATGAAATTAGCCCCATCTCCAGCAAGTCCACCGGTAATTAGTATTTTTCCATCGCAACAACTTTGCATGCCATTCACTAATTCACTTCCGTTAACCAAATTTCCATCAGAGAGCACAAACACATACTTCAAATTTTCGCAATCAAGCTTCTTAATAAGCTTTAATCCTGCATCAAAACTATTCTGAGCTTCAGAAATATTTAGCGAAGAAAACTTAACAGGAGTATTTTCAAAATGAAGTCCATTAACTACTATAGTGTTATCGCAAACCTCATTGTTGTATATTTCACCTGCAGTTGAACATAAAACAATATTCGCATTTTTATGGGTTTCTTGTAATAAATCATAAATTTCATGTTTAATAAACTGATCTTTATTACCAAAACAAATAATTAGTTCACTATCCTGAAAGCCAAGTCCTTCAGGATTTGTTTCCATTTCTTTAATGCCATTTGTTAATTTATATGAGTATGCTTTCATAAATGGATTTAGTTTAAATTTTTTACGTAATTTTTGAATTATGGTTTCACAGTTATAAAATTCAGACAAATTTTAAGCACATAAAGCCCAAACATCCTAAATCACTAACAGATGTATGATTTTAATGTTTTTTGTAAGTGCTAATTAATGAATACGAAGCCTTAATTACTATAAATCAATTTGTTAATTTTGGATAGTAAACTTAATATTTGATTTTTTCAGTATTTATAGTAATTCCTTCGGCACCAGTATTTGATTAAATTATGCTCATTTATGTTTATACAAATAAGTACCCGGAGCCGTATATCTCAAACCTACTTCAAAACCACCTCGCCTGTTTGATGCCGTTTTAAGTGATGATACATTAACATCGTATCCGAAAAATATATAATACTGTTCCAATAATTCAACAACTGCCGAAACAACCAATGCATCCTTTGTTCTGTAATACAAACCATAACCAAAGGAATTACGTTTATTCAATCCTGTTATTTTTGAAGTACCTTGAAAATAATGCTTCACAACTGTGCCTATTAAAAATTCTTTATTTGGTCCTTGCATTTGAAACAAATAAGATGGGGCAATAGCCATTTTTGTAGTTCCCAAACTTTTGATCATATCTCCATGCGCCACAAAACGCATGTAACCGCCATAATCAAGCGCGTTTATAAATTGATCACGCGGACGGGTTAAATTGTATAAAGCAAAACCTGCTCGTGCATTGAATTGTTTCTTCGCATCAAAATTACTTTCATCACTTACAAACGAATACAAAACACCTGCAGCAGCATCATAATTGGTAAATTTCTGTACCAGAAAATTTTCACGTGTTGGCTGATTGGGATCATAAATAGAGCCGTTATATTGGTCAGGAAATAATAATTTACTGGCATCAACCTGGCGTTGCTTGTAACTGGCCTGCAATCCGGCAGAAACAAAATGATGTTTGGCGATCTTAATGAAAGATGAAAGTGATAAATTAATTTTATTGATCTTCAATCTACCATCACCACTTTGATCTGAATAAAAAGATAGTCCGGCATTGAACAAACTTAAACCTTTGCTTTTTGTAACCAACGAACGATGCTTTGTTTTTTTCCATTTCTCGGTTTTAAAACGCATTTCAAAATCGGCGCCATATGTTTTGTAAGCAGTTGTTACGCTTTTCCATTGATCTTTATTGATAACCGAAACGCGCACTGGGCCGGTTACACCAATTAGCGCCGGATTCACAATGGCTGGAGTTTCATTGAATTGTGAGAAATGCAGATCTTGTGCATGTGTTACTATAACTAATAGCAACAAATAAATGATATGTTTAATTTTCTTCATCGTATCAATGTTATATTACCTTTTCGTTCAACACTTGTTCCATCTTTATATGTTGCAGTTAAGGTATAGATGTATACATCCCCACTCAACAAATGACCATTATAAAAACCATTCCAGCAAAAATTGGGATCTGTTGATTCATAAACCTTCTCACCCCAACGACTGAAAATTTTAATAGCAAACGAATCATTACACTTATCCCAACCCTGCAAACAAAATGCATCATTATACCCATCGTTATTAGGTGTGAAAGCATTGGGCAATGTAAAGATCTTTGATGAAACTAAATTCACTGATACGGTTGTGCACGACTTTGTTTCACACGAGTTAATGGCACCCGTTACACAATATTGTATGTCTTCTTTGGGAGAAACGATTGGTTCAGCGCAATCAGTGCAAGTAATGGCGCTATTGGGCTCCCAGGAATAGGTATCAGCGCCTGTTGCTTTTAATTGCAGATCGGCATTTACACACAAGATCGTATTTGAACTCACTGTTAAGTTTGGAAATGGACTTACCGTTACAGTAACTTCTGTTGTAAATTGTTTTCCGCAAGTGCTATCATTAATTACATAGGATTGATTAACGCTTGGTGTTATTACGGCTATACTTCCTGTAGCTATTGTTTCATTCATTGAATTTAACCAAGTGATGCCACAATGATGTTGCGTTTGCAATGTAACAGAACGGCCAGCACAAACTAACAACTCACTTGCCGGATTGCTTAATTCCGGAGCCTCACAACCATTGAACTTAGCAATGATCCCATCATATGGGCCGCCACCAAAATTTGGTTGGTTGGCATTTACACTTCCAAAATAGCCTGCACCTGCACCGTATGTTTCGCCAACAATAAATACATTCCCATTCACATCGGTCTTGCAAAGCGCAAAATCTTCTGAGCTGGTGCTACCGTAGTAAGTTCCCCATTGCCTCATTCCCGCATTTGAAAACTTCGCTAAAAAAATATCATAAGTACCTCCACCATAAACAGGTTGATAAGAACAGGGTGTTGTTAAAGATGATGTAGAATTCGAATAACCACATAAATAAATATCATCATTCGCATCAACAGCACAATAATTTGAAGGCTCTATGCCCGTTCCACCATAAAAGGTACACCATTGCCTTACACCATTAGAATTTAATTTTAGTAAGAATGCATCGCGTGCTCCACCACCATAATTACTCTGAAAACTACCCGGTGTTGAGATCACTCCCGGAATACCATATGCTGTTGCGCCTGAAACGATGAGATCGCCCTTTGAATCAACATTACACGAGTTAGCCCAATCGTTATTCCCATGACCGTAATAAGTTGACCAAATTCGATTGCCACTATCATCAAACTTCACGATCAAGGCATCTCCTATCTGTTTAAAACCTCCCATGGTCAAAGGATCTACACCGCCGCCATAAGTTGGTTGCTGACAACCTGATGTAGAAATATTAAGTGAAGAACTGGTGGTACCAACAATATATACAAATCCGCTTTTATCATAAACACAACCCTCAGCATAATCATAGCCGGCAGAACCATAATAAGTAGACCAAATTCTGTTCCCGTTAATGTCAAATTTAGCTAAGAAGGCGTCTGTATTACCTCCAAATACAGTTTGAAACGCGCCGTTTGTTGCAATCAAATTTCCGGTGTTTGAAGAATAGGAGCCTCCACAAAAAAATAAATTATCATTAGGATCAAAACAACAATTATAAATTTGATCGCCTCCTGCACCTCCATAATATGTTCCCCACTTCCTCACACCACTGCTATCAAATAGCGCGCAAAAACCATCATATACATCCGGACTTTGACCACCATACCATATTGATTGGTGGCAGCCCGGTGTTGCAATAACGCCTGCTAATGTGGATGCAGTAACACCAACCATGGCCACATAATTGCCATTTGCATTTACCGCACAACCTAAACCAAAATCGCCATGATCACCTCCATAATAGGTACACCATATTTTATTGCCATTAGCATTGTATTTGGCTAAAATGGCATCGCCGGCAAACCAATTTGAGCCAGGTGCAAATCCTCCATAAGAAATTTGATGTGCGCCTACCGTTGCAATATTAGATGGTGAATCTGTACCACCTGTTACATACAAATTTGCTGATAGGTCTGTACAACTGCCATAAAACCAATCGGTCTTACTATCACCAAAATAGGTTCCCCATAATCTAACTAGTGGATCAATTACTAATGTTTTGCTTTTATCATATTTTGGAACAAAGAACGAAACAACATTTTTTAAAAGTTGCCATTTAGCTTCCACTCTTTTCCCTTCTTGAAAAGCGATGGGAGCCTCCTCCGTAATACTACCTAATGGCGTTTTTATGATCAAATTTCCGTTTTTATCGATCAAAATTGTATCTGCACCTAAGATCTCAAATTGTATTTGTTTGTGATCGGCACCAGGCAAAACATCATAATCATATTTAAAGTTACCATTGCTTTCGTAACATGTAAGATCAATTCCACTATAAATATTTTTATACTTGAGCTTTTTGTAACTCCTAACACCAATAACTCCTTTTGGACAAACCTCGTTATAATAATTCTCAACGCCAGTTAATGGCCCTTCTTTTATAATCTTAAAATCAGTGTTTGATCTTATCCAATTTATATCCAAACGATAAATGGTACTTTTTGAAACTACTTTCTTTGGAAGATCTTTTTTTGAGAACATAAGATCATTGGTTTCTTTCCATTCATCTGCGCGATACAACTGGTAGGATATTCCATTATTACGCAAATAGAAATTTAAGTTTTGAGTTTGCCCACTGAATAAAATATCAGGACGTGGCTTTGAAAATTGATCGCCAATTTGCCCTTTGTTTTCTTTAAATGTTATTGCTCGATCTGAAGTTTGCACATCAATGGCCATTAGATCCATGCATACACATGAAACACAAAAACCAATTAATATGTATCTAAGATCCCTCACCTTATCAACGTAATATTTCCTTTTCTATTTATTTGCTTGTCGCCAACAAATGTGGATGTTAAATGATAGATATATACATCGGCACTAAGTAATTTGTCGTTGTAATAACCATTCCAGCAAAAATCAGGATCATCCGATTCAAAAACTTTCTCGCCCCATCTGTCAAATATCATGATCTTAAATGTTTGGTTGCAATGTTTCCATCCTTTCAAGCAAAAGGCATCATTATCGCCATCACCATTGGGTGTAAAGGCATTTGGCATAGAGTAATCATGCCCTTCTTCTATGGTAACGTATGACGAATCGCGTACGAAACAATAATCATTCTCAACCTTTACTTTATACAAACCACTTTTTGCCGGCTTAATAACTTGTTCGGTTTCACCGGTGCTCCAGGTATAAATTGAACCCGGATTTCCGGCATCCAAATACAGATCGCTGCCGGCACAATTTATACTTTGATCATCTAAATTTGGTTTTGGTGCAGCACCGTACTTCACAATAATTTTAATGGAATCAATAATGTTACAGGTGCTTGAATCGGCGCCTGCGATCACCAAAGCGGTGTAAGTTCCAAAAGCATTATAAGCATGTATGAGTGAGTTTGAACTCACAGCAGGTGTGCCATCACCCGGATCAATGGTAACCGAACCTAAATTGGGATTGGTTGAAAATGTTGCTGTAATTGGACTACAGCTTTTTAATAATCCACCCAACGATGAGTTAGCATTCACAAAGGTTTGAAGATCGATCTTTACAAATGCATCCGAATTAGTTACAGCATTGCTACCTGAATATAAACTATCTGTAACATTGTAACTGCTATAGGCTCCGGGTGTTATTGGCCAATCGCCATTTACACACAATGCATGATAAAAATATCCCTTGTCGTCAAAATAGCTTAATCCACCATCGTCATGATCCTCAAATTTTGGAGATGTGCCGCCGTAATACGATCCAAATTTTAAAGAGGTAAAATTAGGATTGAACATTCCGAGATACAAATTACCATTTGCACTTGATACCGATTTAAATGCATCGGGTGTTACCGGAAGATCAGGATGGCCAAAGCCTCCAAAATAAATATAACCGCAACTATCAATATTAAAAGCATCTATTTCAATTTTATTTGTTGTTAATGTTGAATAACCAAATCTGGCAATTGTAAAGATTTGTGATAATGCTGCATCTAACTTATAAAAGAACACACTGCCGGTGTTTATATTAAACGCCCCGGGTGTAACAGTTGTTGAAGAAGGCGACATTGAACTGCCAACGATATAAACATTATCATTCAGGTCAAGGTCAAGGCGTGTTGCCTCAGTTATTTTTGCGCCTATATACGTTGAAGCTATAGGGAAACCGCTTAACGTATCCAAGTTAAAAGCAAACATATCCAAAGTTGTTACGCTTGCTGAATGAACAACACCAGAGGTTGTAGGGAAATTTTTACTGTTAGTGGTTCCTGCGCAATATAATGTACCTGCGCGCGACAAGCGTAAACCGGCAGGACTATTATTTGCCGTACCACCATAAAAGGTACTCCACTTTAAAGAGCTTAGATCAGAATTTATTTTAGTGACCACAATATCACTAAATCCGTTTGAATCTGAAAACTCTCTGAAACTTCCCGGTGTGGTTGGGTAATCGAGCGACAATGAACTTCCGATCACATAACAATTATTCCATTTATCCATCACCAGTTCACCAAATGAATTTTGGGATGAATAATACCATGTTGCATTTCCAATTGTAGAGAAGCCTTCAGCACGCTGGCCACCAAGAAATGATGAACCTTTTAATATTGTACCACTGGTATCGATCTTAATTAAAAAATAATCTGTCTTTCCTTTCAATTGTGTTTGAAATCCGTTCTTTACAATTGGAAAAGTATCCGAATTAGTTGTTCCAAAAATGGCAACTTCATCATTTTGGATCACACAATTAATTATCAATTCTTCCTTATTTCCGCCAATGTATGTTGTAAAACGTTTGGCGGAGCCTGTTGCATTGAATTTTGACAGAGCATTATCATAAAACCCACCGTAATAACTGGTTTGTACAGCGCCGAATGTAGCAGGGTAATGCTTGGTTAAATTCATACTATACAAGTAAATATTTCCTTTCACATCAGGAGCAACACCTAAGCCAAAGCTTACCGATGGTGTTCCACTGAAAGATGAAACAACAACAACCGGATCAATGATCAATTCTTTTGTAGGGTCATATGTTCCTTCGATCTTAAAACCAACTTTATTTTTATCAATCATAACATACTTGCAAGCCACCATTACTTTTTTGCCATTGATGATTTGGTATGCTTCGGGTATATTCTCAATGATCTGGCCAATAGACGTATGTATAACCAATTTTTCATTTACCAATTGAACACCTTCAGTAAACAAATATTTTAATTTGACCTGCTCAATTTTTGCACCGGGTTTTACGATCAGGTCGTATTTAATATTTCCTTTTGAACTGTAAATATTCATATCAATCCCTTTGTAAACAGAATGATACTGAACTTGTCCGTAGGCCTTAACCCTACTCGCCCAGCGCGCAGGATCGTTATCTAAAAAGTAATTGTAGTATTCAGTTTGTTGAGCTAGTTTTTTGGGTGATGTTAAATTACCACCTTCAAATTCCATTTTGTAAACATGGCCATGAATGATGAGATCTTTTGGAGCAATTTCTTTTGGATCACGATTCAATTGCGCATCATGAGCATTGTGTATATCTGCGCCATCAAAAAGCTGCCAGGTAAATCCATTCTTCTCCAAGTAAACTTGTCCGGTTGCAAACTCCGCACAAAACTGAACATAAGAAGGCCATTGATTTTTATTTTCTTTAAAAATTAAACCCTGATTTGTTTGAGCATAAGAACCTAAGGCAATTATAAAGGCTACAATTGTTAAAATTCTTTTCATACACTAAAGTTACATCATAAATGCCATAAAATGAATGCACTTCAATAAATGGCAGCCCTAAATTGTTAATTGGTAATTGTTAATAAGCCTATCGCTTGATGTCCCCTGAAGTACGGATCAATTCAACCACTTTTTTATCGATGATCAGGGTTAGATCATCTTCTTTGATATGATCCAAATGGATCCAACGGAATGATTGCGCGCCTTCATTTAAGCTGTAATCATGAGGTGTTTGGCTGATAGTAGCTTTTATTTCATCTTCAGGCCTAACTAAATAGTAAATGCTGATGACCTGATTATTGGGTGAGAATGCAGAGGCTACAAAAAAATCGGTTGTGTAAAAGTGTGAGATCACATCTACCGGGAGTTCCAGTTCTTCAATGAATTCACGTTTAATGCACTCCACTGTTCCTTCTCCAAACTCCAATCCTCCACCCGGAAATTTGGTGATCTTATTGCCTTTTATATATTCATCACTTAATAAAACCTTATTGTTCTGAATAAGGATTCCATAAACTCTTACATTAAAACGATGCATATATAATTTTATTAAATAGTAATTAATTAGATCGAAACTTATCAATTAATTCAACTGCTTTAACAGCTGAACTCATCACTTATTTTCATCTGATCTATTATTTTTCTTTTTATAGATCAAAAATAATAAAACAGGTAATAAAAAAATATCTGCCAAAACAGCCACAACAACCGTGATGCAAATTAAAAAGCCAAAATAATAAGTGCTTTGAAAATTACTGGTCATTAAACTCATAAAGCCACCCAACAAAATAAAGGTGGTTAAAATAATGGGTTTGCCTGTTTCAAAATAAGTGCGCTTAAAGGCGTAGATCAAACTTTTACCATAACCCAATTCAATTTTTAATCGCGAAATAAAATGAATGGTATCATCGGTGGCAATACCAAAGGCAATACTAAACACCAATGATGTAGCGGCTTTTAGCTCAATACCCATATAGCCCATTAAACCGGCAATGATCACCAATGGAATTAAATTGGGTAACACAAATACCAACACCATGCGCCAACTGCGATGTAAGAAAAAAGTAAGGATGGCGATCACAATAACCGAAAAGGCAAAACCTTGTGTCATGTTATCTACCATGTATTCATTATTTCTGTCAACCAAATGGGCAGCACCTGTAATATCAAATTGCAACAGATCTTTATTTACATGCGCATCAATAAATGCTTTTAACTTTTTGTTATGTTCACCAATGGCCAAACTGCCCACATCCTGTATCTTGGCGCTGATCTTGGTTTGCATGCCATCGCTGGTTATCACTTGTTTAATGTCCTTATTCTTTCTGTTATCTACTAATGCTTGTTTTAAAGCCTCATAATCTTTTTCATTTGGCAATACATAATCATCTGCACCCGAACTCTTATTCAAACTCTTTATCAATTGTGGAGCCGATAACACAAAGCCTGCGCCGTATTCTTTCTTTATAAATTCCTCTACTTTATTGATCTCTGTGATCACATCGTAATCCCATATCAATTTATTTTTATTCTTTAAGGTGATCTGAATTTCAAGCGGACGAACACCACTGTAATGTTTGTCAAAAAAGTTAAAATCCTGTTTGATCTTTACTTTATCAGTAAGATCTTCCAACAAAATATTATTCACTTTTACTTTATACATTCCTATTACAGAAAGCACAAGCAATACACCTGTTATGATGAGTATCAGTTTTTGATTTCTGAATATCCAAAACAAACCGCTGCGCATGGCATTGGTGGTTTTGTTATTGGAGCCATGTACCGTTATTAATTTTTTTGGCGTGAAAAAATAGAGCAAAGCGGGCAAAAAAGTATAACTCAAAATAAAAGCAATGGCCACACCTATAGATGTGTAAATTCCGAAATCGCGAACGGGTTTGATGCTGGAGAACAACAGCGAAAGAAAACCAACAATGGTGGTGATAAGCGTTAAAAATGTAGGAAAGCCAACTTCTTTTAATATCAGTGGATAGATCTTTTCACGTTCTGTACCTTTGGCCAATTCTTCAAAATACTTAGAGAAAAAATGTACCACATCACTCATGCCCGCCACAAACATCATGGTTGGCAACATCACACTCATAATATCTATTGGCTTGTTCATTAGCTGCATGATGCCCATGGTCCATAAGATAGAAACCAACACAATTACAACCGGCACAACCACGCCATATACACTTCTGAATGAGAACCACAAGAAAATGATGATCACTGCAAAGGATAAGGATAAGAAAACCACAAACTCACTTTGCAAATTTTCGAGATATACTTTTTGAGCAAATATTCGCCCAACATAATGCACCTCATCAAACTTAAATTTATAAATGGTTTGCTCAATGGCCTTTGCTAAACTATCGCTTTGCTTTTTAGTGAGTACATCTTTAGTTTTTATAAAAATGCTCAACGATCTCGCATCAGGCGGAAAGAAAGAACCCACCAAATGTGGTGTGTTATATATCTCAACACTATCTTCCTTATACAACTCCGGGTCTTCGAAATGCAAAACACGTTTTTGTACCGGCATCAATCCACCTAAATTCAAACTTTTAATATTGGTAGGAGAAGTAACTTTTACAACATAATTCAAATCTGCCAATTCATGTGTTAGCTGATCTATCTTATTTAAATAATCTTTTTGAAAAATGCCGTTCTTGTTTTCAAGCGCAATTAAAACGAATTCATTATCGTAGCCAAAGGTTTTTCGGTAGGTATTGTAAAGCTCCAATTCCTGGTCTTCATTCGGGAAAAATGCCTCAAAATCGTAGTCAAATTTCAAATTTTTGACCTTAAAGGCACAAAAAACCGAAAAAAGCACTACAAATGCGATTATGAGGGTATTATTTAGGCGTTGATTTGCGATGGTACTAACAAAATTAGTGACTTATATTACATAATAAAAGACATATTCTAATTATATTTGTTCAGCAAAATTCAGATTTTTTTATTCACGAATTAAACACTATAGATCATGCCAAAAGGAATTTATAAAGTACCGGTTGCGGCCAATGAGCCAATTAAATCGTATGCAGCAGGAAGTGCTGAACGTAAAGAATTGCAAGCTATGTTAAAAGAGCTTCGCAGTAAGGAGTTGGATATCCCCATGTATATTGGCGGAAAAGAAGTTCAAAGCGGTAACAAAGTTCGTTTGGCGCCACCACACGATCACAAACACACATTAGGTTATTTTCATAAGAGTGAGAAAACACACGTAACACAAGCCATTGATGCGGCTTTAGCGGCAAAAGAAAAATGGGCCAATTTAAGCTGGGAGCACCGTGCAAGCATCTTCTTAAAAGCTGCTGAGTTAATTGCCGGTCCGTATCGCGCAAAATTGAACGCGGCAACTATGCTTGGACAAAGTAAAAATGCGTTTCAGGCAGAGATCGACAGTGCTTGCGAGATCATTGACTTTTTAAGATTTAACGTTCAATACATGACCGAGATCTATGCCGATCAACCAATATCATCTCCGGGTGTTTGGAATCGCATGGAATGGCGTCCGTTAGAAGGATTTATTTATGCCTTAACGCCATTTAATTTTACCGCTATTGCAGGTAACTTACCAACCAGCTGTGCTATGATGGGCAATGTAGTTGTTTGGAAACCAAGTAACACGCAAGTATACAGTGCCAATGTGTTGATGGAAGTATTCAAAAAAGCAGGTGTGCCTGATGGTGTAATTAATTTAATTTACCCAAGCGGACCGGATGCTGCGGAAGTTATTTTTAATCATAAAGATTTTGCAGGTATTCATTTTACAGGAAGTACCGAAGTTTTCCAAAACATTTGGCAAACTATAGGAAACAACATTCACAAGTACCGTTCGTATCCGCGTATTGTTGGTGAAACAGGTGGTAAAGATTTTATCATGGCACACAAGTCAGCTGAGCCGGCTTCATTATCTGTAGCCATTTCGCGTGGCGCATTTGAATATCAAGGACAAAAATGTTCAGCAGCATCTCGCGCTTATATCCCATCAAACTTATGGGAAGAAACAAAGAAATTGATATTGGCAGATCTTAAAACAATGAAGATGGGTGGAACCGAAGATTTCACAAACTTCATTAACGCGGTAATTGACGAGAAGAGTTTTGATAAATTAGCTAAATACATTGATGCAGCTAAAAAAGATAGCAATGTGGAAGTTATTGCCGGTGGAAATTATGATAAGAGCAAAGGTTACTTTATTGAGCCAACTATAATCGTAGCAAAGGATCCGAAATATGTTACCATGTGTGAGGAATTGTTTGGTCCGGTATTAACCATTTTTGTTTACGATGCAGATAAGTTTGAAGAAACATTGGAGTTAGTTGATTCAACATCTATTTATGCATTAACCGGTGCTATTTTAGCACAGGATCGTTATGCGATTGAACTAGCAACTAAAAAATTAAATAATGCAGCCGGTAACTTTTACATTAATGATAAATGTACAGGAGCTGTTGTTGGTCAGCAACCATTTGGCGGAGCCAGAGGAAGTGGAACTAACGATAAGGCCGGTGCTAAAATAAATTTATTGCGTTGGGTGAGCCCTCGTACCATTAAAGAAACCATGGTACCGCCAACAGATTACAGATATCCGTTTTTACAAGCAGATTGATTTGAGAAAAATTAGTTTATATTTTTTGATGCTATTATTTGGTTTAACCTGCCATGCGCAGGTTAAGCTGGATAGCATTTTTCGGGTTGTGGATACGATCCCAACAGCACAAAGTAAACTATGGAAACTGGAAGGGGTTGCCCGCAAAAACAAATTAAGTAATAAAGAAATAAATAAACTCGTTGAAAAAGCAAGCAGTTTTATTTCGGGGAAAAAAGAAATTGATCTGTTATTTCAAACACAAAAAACAATTGGCAATATATACTACGAGCAAAACAAAGGCAATGAGGCATTAACAGAACATTTTAAAGCCTTAAAAATTGCCGAAGAAGCCAAGCATGTTTTTTATACAGGTGATGCTCATGATCACATAGCAGAAGATTATCAATTATTGAACAACAAAGTATTTGCTCAAAAACATTTTTACTACGCTTTAGGTTATTTCGAAAAAACAGATAGTATTTCATACATGGCTGATGTTTATAATTTACTAGGTACAAATTACAAAAACCAGGATAAGATAGATTCAGCCTTAAAGTATCATGAGAAATGTTTAGCCATCAGAATAAAAACTAACAGTCAAAAAGGTATCGCATATAGCTACAATAACCTAGCCGTAACATACATGCGTGCAAAAGATTACGATAAAGCAGAACCCTTTTTAATTAAATCACTTGAAATTAAAAGAAGCCTAAAAGACAAAAAAGGAACTGCCGGATCGTTAATTAATTTAGGTGATATAATGACCTTTAAAGAGAACTACAAAGAAGCTAAAAAACTATACGATGAAGGAAGGCAGTTAGCATTAGAAGCTAAGGCAGGTAGTTTTTTCCGCATCGGTACGTTTAACTTGGCCAATATGTATTTTAAAATGGGCGATTTTAAAAACTCAGCAATATATTATGTAAGAAGTAAAGAAGTAACAGATTCACTAAAAGATGAAGAAACAAACAAAGCCATTGCAGAGTTAACTTCACAATACGAAACAGAGAAAAAAGATTCGGAAATAGCTTTACAACAAGAGCAATTAAAAACACAGGAAGCAGAGAATACCAAACAAAAAATAATGATCATCGCTTCGGGTGTTGCACTATTAATGATGATCGTTGCCATATTTTTTATTTACCGCAGCTACAAACAAAATAAACGTAACGCGCGTGAATTAGCCATTAAAAATCACGAGATCGAAGAAAAGAACCGTGAGATAACGGATAGTATCAATTACGCGAAACTCATTCAACAAAGTTTATTGGCATCAAAAGAAATGCTGGATAAGAATTTAGAAAGTTACTTTATCCTTTATAAACCAAAAGATATTGTAAGTGGCGATTTTTATTGGGCCACTGAAACCGATAAAGGTTTTTTAATTGCTTGTGTAGATTGCACCGGACATGGTGTTCCGGGAGCATTCATGAGTTTGATCGGCAAAGAAAATTTAGATAAAGTTGTATCAAAAACCGTGAATCCGGGCGAGATATTACAACAACTTAACATAAATGTAAAACGATCATTGAATCAAAATGAAACATCTAAAAGCCGTGATGGCATGGATGCAGCCGTTTTACGTGTTGAAAAAAACAAGGATGGCAGTGCCACTATCACCTTCGCTGGTGCTAATCGTCCGCTTTATATTTTGCGCCAAAACACGCAAACTATCGAAGAAGTTAAAGCTACTAAACAGGCAGTTGGCGGATTCACCAGTGTTGATCAGATGTTTGAACAACATCAAATAACTGCTTATAAAGGCGATACCTTGGTGATCACAACGGATGGTTATGCCGACCAATTTGGAAGTGAAAAGAATAAAAAATTAACCACCAAACGTTTTAAAGAATTGTTGGTTTCTATTCAAGCCAAAGCCTCAATCGATCAAAAAAATAATCTCGAACATTTCTTCAATGATTGGAAAGGCAAGAATGAACAGCTGGATGACCTATTGGTTATAGGCATCACCATTTAATTAAAGATCAGCGACCTTTATCTCATTTTTCATTCGTACACCTTTTTCGGTTTGCTCCAAACTAATACACTCCACACTTTTATCGTGCTCAAAGAACAATAACCAATTGTTTTTTGCGGCTTCATTCAATAGCATGGTCTTTTCTTTGAGGGTTTCAAGCGGACGAACATCATAACTCATGATATAAGGCAAAGGTAAATGTGCTGCGCTTGGTATAAGATCGGCCATATATAAAAGTGTATTACCATTATAATTCAACTTCGGCAACATCATGGCTTCGGTATGTCCGTTTACCTCAACAAAACTCAAGCCTTCAATTAATTTGGTCTCTGCTGTAATATAGTTCAATTGACCGCTTTCTTTAATTGGTAAAATATTTTCCTTTAAAAAGCTGGCTTTTTCTCTTGCATTAGGGTTAATGGCCCAGTTCCAGTGTTTTTCATTTACGTGGTAAGTTGCATTTTTAAAAGTTGGTATCAATTTACTTTTATCATCATTGAATTTGATACTGCCACCGCAATGATCGAAATGCAAATGTGTAAGCACCACATCCGTTACATCATCAAAACTAAAACCATGTTTGGCTAATGATCGTTGTAAGGTATCATCACCATTCAAATAATAGAAACCAAAAAATTTGGCATCCTGCTTATCCCCCATTCCATTATCAACTAATATCAAGCGCTTACCATCTTCAATTAACCAGCAACGCATGGCCCAATTGCACATATTGTTTTCATCGGCAGGGTTCAATTTGTTCCACATGCTTTTTGGCACCACACCAAACATGGCACCACCATCTAATTTAAAATGTCCTGCGTTTACAGAGTATAGTTTCATATCGTTAGTTTTAAACAAAAAAAGCTGCTCTTTCGAACAGCTTTTAAATTATTATTTCATTTGATTAAGCAACTTTTTCGCCTTTTAAAACTTTTGCCATGGTCTTGCCAATTTCAGCAGGACTCTCGCAAACAGTGATTCCGCACTCGCGCATAATAGCCATTTTAGCTTGCGCTGTATCATCTTTACCACCAACAATTGCACCGGCATGACCCATAGTACGACCTTTAGGAGCAGTTTGTCCGGCAATAAAACCAACAACCGGCTTTTTGTTACCGTTTGCTTTGATCCAACGTGCAGCATCTGCTTCGTAGCTTCCACCAATTTCACCGATCATTACGATAGCTTCAGTTTCAGGATCGTTCATTAATAATTCAACCGCATCTTTAGTTGGTGTTCCAATGATCGGATCTCCACCAATTCCAATTGCAGTACTTACACCTAAACCTGCTTTTGCAATTTGATCAGCAGCTTCGTAAGTTAAAGTTCCACTTTTTGATACGATACCAATTTTTCCTTTTTTGAATACAAAACCAGGCATGATACCAACTTTTGCTTCACCTGCGCTAATAACACCAGGGCAGTTAGGACCAATTAAACGGCAACCTTTTGCTTTGATGTATTCTTTAGCGTAGATCATATCTTTAACTGGAATACCTTCGGTGATACAAACGATCACTTTGATACCAGCATCAGCAGCTTCCATAATGGCATCAGCAGCAAATGCCGCCGGTACAAAAATAATTGACACATCAGCACCTGCTATTTTAACTGCATCTGCAACGGTGTTAAATACCGGTCTGTCTAAATGCATGGTTCCACCTTTACCAGGAGTTACACCACCAACTACGTTGGTACCATATTCGATCATTTGAGTGGCATGGAAAGTTCCTTCACCACCGGTAAAACCTTGAACAATTACTTTTGAGTTTTTATTTACTAAAACTGCCATATCTATTAATTTTTAAGAATACGAATATAAATACTTTTAAAGAGTTCAGCAAATTAAATAATGCTGTTAAATACCTTGTAATTAGGCGAATTTAGACGAATCAACGAAAAACAAGTTCAATTCTAACCTGTTTAACAATTTACCCACTCGTCATTCGTAATTCTTCCTTCTAAAATCTAACTTCTACTTTCCTCCACCGCCCTATGGGCACCCCCCTCGAAAGTGTCGATCCTTCGACTCCGCTCAGGATGACACTTGAATTACTTTTGTTTATTATTACTACTTCTTGGTGAATTTGAGGCTAATTCTTTACAACTCATTACGTCTCCTTCGTATCTAATAACAATGATAATTCAACCCTTACTTCTTATACCTACTCCTTATACTAACTCTCACTTCCAACTTCGTCACTCGTAATTCTAACTTCTTATACTTACTCCTTATACTTTCTCTAACTTCTAATTATTATCCCCTCCAAAGTAGGTCTCTTCAATAATATCAGCGTTATAAGCCACATCATAAATTGCCTCGTTTAAAATATCTTCGTTGGTTAAAGCAACAGGCTGAACCGATTGTACAATGATACTCTCGCAAGGACTGCCATCTGCGCGCTTATCTGTTGTAATGGTTACTTGCGCATAGGTTCCGTAACCACTTTCTTTCAATAATTTGTAATGATTCAGGTTGGTGTTATACTCACCGCAACGGCTGTTCATATAAACCACATCTTTACCAAAATGGCGCCCAGGGATTATCCAAGCCCACACGTATTGGTAACGGTAACTCCCATCTTTCATTTTAATGGCTACATCTATTCTGAATATACCCGGACTTACTTCATCTAACTTGTAATTCCAACGGTTAGCAATATTAGATACTGCGGTTTTAAGATCAAATGACATACTGTTTTGTTTTAAATTTTAGTTAAATATAATCCATTTTCTGTACTAACAATTCACTTTTAATTAAAATATTTATTAGCCCGATAGTCACAAAGTTTTTCACTATCTTTAATGCTCATAAGCACACCATGGATTACAATACACAGCAAGAAAAACTTATTATCCCGGAGTATGGCAGAAACATACAAAACATGATCAATTATTGTGTTGCCATTGAGGATAGAGCAGAAAGAAATATTTGTGCGAAAGCCATTATTCAGGTTATGGGTCAGTTAAACCCGCATTTAAGAGATATAGCCGATTTTAACCATAAATTATGGGATCATTTGTTTATTATATCGAAGTTTAAATTAGATGTGGATAGCCCCTACCCTAAACCAAATGCCGAAACATTCATTACCAAACCAAAAATGTTAAAGTACCCATCGGGTAAGATCAGATATAAACATTACGGTAAAACCATTGAAGAGATCATTAAAAAAGCGAAGGAAATGCCTGAGGGACCTGAGCGAAATGAGTTAACCCGCCAAATTGCCAACCACCTTAAAAAATCATATCTGAACTGGAATAAAGATTCCATTACCGATGATGTTGTTTTTAAGAATTTGAAAGAACTATCGGATGGCGAATTAAAAATGGATGAGAACACCGTTTTAAGCTCGCACCAAGAGTTACGCGGCGGCAACAAAAAACATTTTCATAAGAACAACAAACATAAAGGTGGTCACCAAGGCCATCATAAACATAAAAACAATAACCGTAAATACTAAATATGGCTCTATTCGAAGTTCACGGAGGAAACAAATTAAAAGGGGATATTATACCTCAAGGCGCTAAAAACGAAGCTTTGCAAATTTTATGCGCTGTACTGTTAACCAAAGAAAAAGTGGTGATAAGCAATGTGCCAAACATTGTAGACATTAATAAACTCATTGAACTTTTAGGCGACCTTGGTGTAAAGATCGAGAAAACAGGTCATGAAGAATTCACGTTTCAGGCAGATAATGTAAATGTAGATTATTTGGTTTCGCCCGAATTCAAGAAAAAAGGCGGCAGCTTACGCGGAAGTATGATGATCGTAGGCCCAATGTTAACGCGCTTTGGAAAGGCTTACATGCCAAAACCGGGTGGTGATAAAATTGGTCGTAGACGTGTAGATACACACTTTTTGGGCTTTGAAGCTTTAGGTGCAAAATTCAATTACGATTCAGATAACGAATTATTTCAGGTTGAAGGAAAAGACCTGAGAGGAACCTACATGTTGTTGGATGAAGCTTCTGTTACCGGAACAGCTAATATTGTGATGGCAGCTTCTATGGCTGAAGGTATTACAACCATTTATAACGCCGCTTGCGAACCATACTTACAACAATTATGTAAGATGCTAAACCGCATGGGCGCTAAGATCAGCGGCATAGGCTCAAACTTACTCACCATTGAAGGTGTTAAAGAATTAAAAGGTACAACACATCGTTTATTGCCTGATATGATCGAGATCGGCTCCTTTATTGGAATGGCCGCTTTAACGCAATCAGAGATCACCATTAAGGATGTGAGCTACGATAACCTAGGTATCATACCAACAATTTTTGGAAGATTAGGAATTCAAATGGAGCGCCGTGGCGATGATATTTTTATTCCGGAGCAAGAGCATTACGAATTAGATACGTTCATTGATGGTTCCATTATGACCATTAGCGATGCCATTTGGCCGGGCTTTACGCCAGACCTTATCAGTATTGCTTTGGTTACCGCTATACAGGCCCGTGGTAATGTATTGATACACCAAAAAATGTTCGAGAGCCGTTTATTTTTTGTAGATAAATTAATTGATATGGGTGCCAAGATCATTCTTTGTGATCCGCACAGAGCAACAGTTATGGGCTTAGATAGAAAAGTTCAGTTGCGCGGTATTCAAATGGCGAGCCCTGATATCAGAGCCGGTGTTGCCTTATTGATCGCAGCCATGAGCGCAAAAGGAAAAAGTACCATTTTCAACATCAATCAAATTGACAGAGGTTACCAA
>JBIKKW010000251.1:0-2770 GCA_044360115.1 Bacteroidia bacterium | reverse complement strand
ATACACGTTTAAATGCCATTGGTGCTAACATTATCAGAAAACAACAATAATGCGATCGTTATCTATACTTTTATTTGTTTGTGTAACTCTTTTTTCGTGTAAAAGCAAAAAGGAAACCAAACAAACAAACACCATAACTGAAGCGCCAACTTCAAATGGTATTGTTGGTTTAAATTTAGGAAACATCGCACCTGAAATTATAGGTAAGTCCCAAAATGATTCAATAATTAAATTATCTTCCCTAAATGGGAAAATGGTTTTAATTGATTTTTGGGCAAGTTGGTGTGCACCTTGCAGAATGGAGAATCCAAATGTGGTGAAAGCATACGATACATATAAAGATAAAAAATTTAAAAAAGGTAATGGGTTTACGGTTTTCAGTGTATCCTTAGATTATACTAAGGATCCGTGGGTTACAGCTATTAAAAAAGATAAACTTACATGGCCATTTCATGTGAGTGATTTGAAAGGGTGGAACAGTGAATTTGGGCAGAAATATAATGTTACTTCTATCCCATACAATTTTTTAATAAATGGCGATGGCATAATTGTTGCAATAAATTTAAGAGGAGATGCTTTAGATCATTCACTTGAAAATTATTTATCAAATTGAAAAAAATACTTTACATATTCATTTTTTGCAACCTAATTGTTACATCCTATTCGCAAACGCCAACCGTAAAAGTGGGTGATAAAGCACAAGCTTTTGTTTTAAATCTTCCTAAAAATGCGTCGCAAGGCTTTTCAATGCCTTATGTTGGTCGCTTGGTATTGCTCCATTTTTACAGCACATCCGTTCCACGTTCAACCTTTTACAATAAGCCTTTTAACCGATTGGCCAAACGCTACAAAAATTCGATCTATAAAGGTGCTGAAGGATTTGAAGTAATAGAAATTGCCGTTCAAAGCGATAAATCGGCTTGGATGGAAGCCATCAATAAGGACAGTTTGACAGATGTGATCAATGGAATTGCTGTACGCGGCTATAATGATGATATCTGTAAAAAATACGGTGTTAATTCTATCCCAACTGATATTTTGATCGATGAGAATGGATACATTGTTGCCATAAATCCGAAGATCACCATTATTGAAGAGATACTTGACTCTAAGAAAAATTTTCAACCGGTAAGGAACGATGTTGTTGGAACACTTGCCTACTCATCTAACAGCAGCGATTTTTTTAAATACGCAAAAATGTATTTATTCAATGCCTACGGCGATTCCATTGCACGAACCATTACCGATGCGAACGGTAAATTTGTTTTTAGTGATATCAAATTAAATCAGGATTTTATTTTAAAGGTAGATAACCAGGCTGATTTTGTATTATCTGATCCTATAGCCATTTTTAATAACAGAGGTGAAAGGGTAATGGAATCAAAAACAGCTGAAAATGGATTTGTGTTTTATATTCCTTCCAACCTAAGTAATAAAATTGTTGATCATGGTGATGATGTGCCAATGGAAGAAGGTAAAGTCTCGATAATTGATGTGAACAAACATTTATTGTTTAAGAATAACGGTATTGAACTTGCCCCAAAAGATGAAATTGAACTCAAAAGCATTTTAGACATGTGCAAGAAAAACAACGATATTACTGTTGAAGTTACCGGACATGCCAGTACTAAATTAGATGCAAAATTAGCCCAATCGGTTTCGCAAAAACACGCCAACACGGTTAAAAATTACCTCATTAAAAAAGGGATATCACAAAACCATATTAAAGTTTTTGCCAAAGGAAATACCGAACCTTTGGTTGACTGCAAATCACCTCAAAACTGCCCTGAAGACCAACATCTGAAGAACCAAAGGGTTGAATTTAGGATATACAAAGACTGACATTTTAGCCATTTTTATACTGTGGCAAAGTAATTGATAATCCTTATTGAACAAAGCTCTATAACATGCAAAACAACGATAATTTGAACACTAACCCTGAGGTTAATGACGAGAACGGATTGGATCAAACTGACAATTTGGATCAAAACGAGCAAAAAACTGACACATCGGCAAGCACCGAAAATGGCTCTGAAGACCTGAATGCCAAGATCAATGAATTGAACGATAAATACCTTCGTTTATATTCAGAATTTGATAACTACCGTAAACGTACCATTAAAGAAAAGGCAGATGTTTTAAAAACAGCCAATGAAGATGTTTTAAAGGCCATTTTACCGGTTATTGATGATTTTGAACGTGCCATTAAAGCCAACGAAAATGTTACCGATGTAAATGCCATTAAAGAAGGTGTGCATTTGATATATAACAAATTAAAAAGCACAGCGCAACACAAAGGCTTAACACCATTTGACAGTAAAGGCGAAACCTTTGATGCAGATATAATGGAAGCTATTACACATATACCTGCCCCAAGTGATGATATGAAAGGGAAGGTAATTGATGAGATCGAGAAAGGTTATAAGCTGGGCGATAAAGTTATTCGTTTTGCGAAAGTTGTTGTTGGAATGTAAAATAAATTACAAAGTTAAAAGGCAAAAGATAGAAGGAAAAGGAAAAAGTTAAAAGTTAAAAGTTAGAAGGAAAAAGTTTTGATAAGTGAATAAAGTTAAAAATGATTTTTATAGAATAACATTCTTTTGACTTTTGAATTAACCCTTTTGACTTTTGAATTAACCCTTTTGACTTTTGAATTAACCCTTTTGAATTGAAAAAAATATGAGCAAAAGAGATTTTTACGAAATATTAGGAGTAGCAAAGAACGCGAGTGAAGATGATATTAAAAAAGCTTACCGCAAGTTGGCTATTA
>JBIKKW010000011.1:0-34622 GCA_044360115.1 Bacteroidia bacterium | reverse complement strand
GGTTTGATTAACTCAAATTCAACAGGATGGTTTGCAGGAATGTTCCCTAACTTATCTTCCAATATAAAACTTAAGAAAAGCGAATCGCCCGGACGCCATACACCACGTTCACCATAAATAAATCCTTTAATACCTTTTTTAATGGCTTCACCCGAAACATCATACATGCTCAAAGGAAGTGTAGCTCCATCATCCAAGCGGATATACGAACGTTGATTATCTTTTTTAGCAATTAAAAAATAAGCTTTTTGTTTTAAATTGATGAACGCTTGTCCATCGCCGTTCGTTTCTTCGGTTTGGATCAATTGCTTTTGATAATCGTATAATTCAAGTGTTACTTTTGATAAAGGATTAGTGGTGATCAGATCATTTGCAACAACAAACAAACTATTATCATTTCCTTTTTTGAGGGTGATACCAAGGTCTGATGCTAAAATGTTACGCGCTACAGTGCGCTCGTATTGGCGGTAGTATGATGCTTTGCATGGGTCATCTCTATCGCGCCAATTATATTCCTCATTTTCATCATATTCGTAGCCTGAATAGTAATAGTCTTCATAGTAATAACCGTAAAACGAAACTTCTTCCTCTTCAGGTTGTTTGATCTCTTCCATCTCAAACTTTTCATCATTTGTATTTCCTAAACAAGAGTAAGTTGAATAGGATTTTCGGAAACTTAAGAACACACGGTAAATGGCACCAGGCTCCGATTTAATTAAACTACCAAGATCAAGCGAGAATTTTTTCCAAACACCATAATCAGCCGGATTGGTGATGCCAAGGTTAATGCGTTTTTCAACGATCTTCTTTCCAACCTGTGCTAAATTATTTCCGCCATCCATGTCGTTGTTTTGCAAGAACTGTAAAACGTTGTTCTCGTAGATCTTTACAATTTTCACATCAACAGCGCGCAGGTTAACCGATTCAAAAGGCATGTTCAAATTATTGGTTGATGGTAAGATGTTCCCATTCCCAACAAAGCGCACGGCAGGTTTTACTTCAGAGAAAACGATATTATGTTCACTTGGATCATTAATACGTTGACCCTTTGTATCTCTTATGCCTGCTTCTGTTTTAAGAATATAAGATCCTGTTTTAAATTCGTTCGGGTAAATTAAAACCTGATTGTTGTTAACGATGTATTTCAGATCTTTTAAGTTGCCTAAGCTTATTAAACCTTCAAGTGATTGGTTTTGATCAACAGGATTTGAATAGTTCAGGAGAACGTACTGTTCGTTATCGCTAACAACAGAAGTGCTTAATAATTTAAACTCCCCTTTTTTCGGAACTTCCAGTTCTTTATTCAGTTTTATTTCTAGGCCTAAAGCTTTTGCATCACAATTAAACGTAAGCGCCGTTGCGCCGGTATTTGGTCGCTCAATGCTATCCAATAAAAATTTATGTACTGTTCCTTTATCGTTATGTTGCCATTTGATATTTAATTTTGAAGAACCAAGTTTCGCTTCAAGAATTGTTTCAGCGGTAGTGTTATCTACAAAATCAGCGGTAGATAAATTACCGGTTAAACTGTACAAATTAAAATCGTTTGAATGATAACATTTTAATTCGCCAACTTGCAGTTGAACCGATTGTTTGATGGTTTCAAATTGAAATTCAAACTCCTGTAATTCTTTTTTTACTTCAACTAATTTGTTTAAATGAAATGTTGCTTTGTACTGCTGTCCGGGCTTTAGTCTTTCTTTTGGTTTAAACTCCAGTGTTTGGCCATCTTTCCATACTGTTTCACCTTCAATGCTTGGTTCAAACGAAAAGTATTCTTCTTTCAGTGGCGCGTTTAACTGCGTGCTGTTGGCAAATTCGCTGCTTAATTTCACCTTTATGGTTGAGCCGGCAGAAATATATCCTGTAGTAAATGCACTAATGTAGTTTGCAAACTCTGGGTCTATTTTTTTATAAACCGCATTGGAATTACTACCGGTTAAGTTTTTTAATGCATCGCGATGGTTATATACCCACACACCCGAAGCCGTGATAGCCACACCAATGGCCATCCATTTTAATTTTGTAAGCAGCATAATTAGTTGGAAATTTAGATTAAAAGTAGTGCTTTTACTGAAGTGACAATAATTGGGTTTCTTATGAATTGTTAGATTTTGTTAACCATTTTAAATTTAATTTTCAAAGCGAAAAATTAGGTGTTTTCGGCCCTCCAATTCTAAAATATTCACTAATTTAGCTCATTAAGTTATGAGTAACCTTTTGAGTTTTTTAAAAACGAAGCAATTCTTTATGCACTTTGGATTAGCCTTGCTTTCCGTTTTTGTTATTATTTTTTTTCTGGTTAAATACCTCTCATCCTATACCGATCATGGCGAATTTGTGGAAGTGCCTGATTTTACTGAAAAACGCATAACCGAATTAGGAAGTTTTATACAGGATAAAGGCGTTAATTATTTGATCATTGATAGTATTTACGATCCGGCCAAAACGCCTGGTATAGTTGTTAAGCAAGAACCTTTCCCTAAAAGCAAGGTAAAACACAATAGAAATATCTATTTATACGTTACCAGCATGGTTCCGCCTCAAATTGAAATGCCAAAACTGAGAGATCGCAGCGAGCGACAGGCAAAACTGATCATTTTGAGCTATGGTTTAAAGATCGGGAAAGTAACAACCAAAAGTGCCGATTGCAATGGTTGTGTGTTGGAGCAAATTTATAAAGGGAAAGTTGCACAGCCCGGTGAAAAGATAAAAAAGGGAAGTGTAATTGATCTGGTAGTGGGCGTGAAAGATAGCTTTGGACCAGCGGTGAGTGATTCGTTGATCCAAAATGTTGATAAGGGATCGTTTGATAATGATTAAAAGAATGAAACTTAAAAAGAAAATATCTTTTGTAATAGCAATGATCCTGTTATCCTTTAGCTTTTATGCTCAGGAGGGTACAAGACCAATGTCTGCCAATTTAAATTATCTGTTCCCTGAACTGGATCAACGTGTGATTAAACCAAATGTATCCGCTGCAGCAAAAACAAATACGGGTAGTATTACATTGCCTTTTTTTGATGATTTTTATTACGCGAGTTTTTTAAGTTACCCCGATCAAAATCTATGGGCAGATTCCAATGCCTATATCAACACAGGTATGCCGCGTGCGCCTTTTACTCTAGGAGTTGCTACCTTTGATGGTTTAAATAAAAAGGGATTTCCGTATGATCCTAACTTGGCATTTACAACCACGGGAGCAAATGCAGCCGACACATTAACATCGCGTCCAATAAACCTATTTACGTTTGGTACACAAACACTTCAGCCAACCGATAGCGTTGCGCTTATTTTTTATTATCAAATGACCGGCAACGGCGATTCGCCTGAAGTACAGGATTCGTTAATGGTTGATTTTTACAAGCCGGCTCAGTCAGCCTGGAATAAACGCCAATGGGCCTTAAGAGGTAATACCGTTTTAAATAATAACGATACTGTTTTTAAACGTGTATTTATTTGGATAACCGATACGGCCTTTTTTCATGATGGTTTTAAGTTTCGCTTTAGGAACAAAGCAGCAACCAATGGGAATTTTGATAATTGGCACATTGATTATGTTTACCTTGATAAGAACAGAAGTATATTAGCGGATACCGTTTGGAACGATCTTACCATTGGATACGTGCCTACGCCGTTCTTAAAAAATTACAGCAGCATGCCTTGGCACCAATTTACAGATGCCGATATGGCAACCAAGTATTCGAATTATATCAGATACAATGGTACCACAACGGTGAATACAACGTATCAATATCAAATGTATAACAGCAGCAATGCATTAGTAAATTCAAACAATTATGGTGCGGCCAATTTAGCGCCTTTTAAAACAGGAGGTTGGCAACATAACTCGGTGCATTCAAATCCTAATTTGAGTTACACGTTTGCGCCAATGACAGATAGTGCCGATTTTACAATTAAGCACAGCATGCTGAATTTAGCTGGTGATGTAAACATTGGGAATGATACCGTTTTTCAAAAACAACAATTCAGAAATTATTATGCTTATGATGATGGCTCTTGCGAAACGGGTTATTACATTTTAGGTACTGGCGGTTTAATGGCTCAAAAGTACAAGTTGAATTTTGCTGATACCTTAAGAAGTGTAAGAATTTATTTTGATCCGGTTGGGTCTATTACCTACGCGCAAGGAAATTATAAAATGAAGATCAATGTATATGCTGATGGTGGTTCTGGTCCGGGTACAAAGATCTTTACATCCGATTCAATTTATCCGGTTTATTCAACTAGCGGACATAACCGTTTTAGAGAATACAAATTCAATTCGCCTTTACAACTCAGTTCAGGTACCTACTACATAGGTATTCAGCAATTTGTTGCATCCGGCATAACTATTGGGTTTGATAAGAACTACGATTCAAGTACAAATTTATATTATGATTCTGGTAATGGTTGGACACAATCTTCCATCAAAGGATCGTTGATGTTACGTCCGGTTTTTGGAAGAAAAATTGATCCGCCTGTGAGTGTAAAAGAAAATAGTTTAAATGATCAGAATGTGTTTGTTTATCCTAACCCAACAAACAACGAGTTAAATATTAAAGTGAATACCGCTAAAGCAGATTTTTCATGCGCCCTTTATTCAATAAGCGGAAGCTTAGTACTTAAGCAAAAACTGGAAGATGGCGCTGCTACTATTCAAACAGAAAGCTTGGCAAACGGCGTTTACATTTTACTGATCTCATCACCAACTCAAGGTAATTACCATCAAAAGGTGATCATTCAACATTAATTTTCATGGCTGATTTTGTAGAGGAACTGGATGATGAGTTTGAAGGTGAAGATGTACCCCAACTTTACGAACATCATAATATAAAGGTTGATAAAGGGCAGGTAATGATGCGTATAGATAAATTTATCTTAACGCGCATTTCAAACACCACCCGAACAAAAATTCAAAATGGTTGCGATGCCGGCAATGTATTAGTTAACGGCAAACCGGTAAAATCAAATTACAGGATAAAACCATTTGATGAGATCTCCATTCAATTAACTGTTCCTCCTCGCAGTGTTGAAGTTGTTCCAGAGAATATTCCAATTGATGTTGTTTTTGAGGATGACTATTTAGCCATCATCAATAAAAAGGCAGGTATGGTTGTTCATCCCGGTTACGGAAATTATACCGGTACCTTGGTTAATGCCCTTGCATACCGTTTTAAAAATTTGCCAAGTCGCCCAAATAAAATAGATAACGATGTTGTGCTTGATAGGATAGGGTTAGTTCACCGTATTGATAAAAACACAAGTGGCACCATTATGATCGCTAAAACCGAAAGGGCAATGACCCTGTTATCGAAATTGTTCTTCGACAGGAATATCGATCGTAAATACATTGCTATTGTTTGGGGCGATCTGAAAGAAGATACCGGAACAATTGTTGGCAATGTTGGAAGAGATCTGAAGAACCGAAAAGTAATGGCTGTTTTTCCGGAAGGAAGTGAATATGGTAAACATGCCGTAACGCATTGGAAAGTGATCAAACGTTATGGTTACATTACTTTGATCGAATGTAAACTGGAAACCGGACGAACCCATCAAATTCGAGTTCACTTTAAACATATTGGTCACCCTTTATTTAATGATAATGAATATGGCGGCGACAGGATCTTAAAAGGTTTAAATACAGCCAAGTACAAACAGTTTATTGAGAATTGTTTTGAGATCTTACCTCGCCAGGCTTTACATGCCAAAACCCTTGGCTTTGATCATCCAATAACCGGAAAAAAGATGTTTTTTGACAGTAGTTTGCCCGACGACATGCAACAAGTGCTCGATAAATGGGATAATTTCATCAAAAACCGCGAAATCTAGTTAATTACATCTTATTGAATTTCAATTAATTGCAAACGATTGTTAATAACTTTGACGCTGTTAATGTAAATTAACAGTTGTTTTTCTCGTAATAAATATAATCTTTGCAAAATTCGTAAAAAGACGGATGAAATTAATTGGTAAAATATTCATAATCATTTCATTAGTTGTGTTTACATCAAACACAATTCATGCATCTGTTTTGGATGAAAAAAAGCCTGGTGATGATAAAAAATCAAAGGTTAAGGCCAAGGATGATACTACCGCTGTAAACACCACTATTACTAAGCATTTAACTGATGAAGTAAACGAAGATGCTTTATTGGAAGATGCTCATGATACAACCTTAATTACTTTTCCGAGTAACGACCTTTATGCAAGTTGGGATACAACAATGGCTCATCCTTATAATTTCCGTGAGGCATTTAAGGTTGATAGCGTTGAGATCAATTTAGTTTCTTTTGGCGAAGGTCAGTTTTATATGCCTTTCAAAGGAAATAAAACAAGTGAATTTGGTTGGAGAAGACGCCGTCCGCATTACGGAACAGATATTGACCTAGTTACCGGTGATACAGTAGTATCTGCATTTGATGGAATGGTTCGTATAGCGAAGGTTGCTTATGGTTATGGTAACTGCATCATCATTCGTCATAAAAACGGCTTAGAAACGGTTTACGGACATTTATCTCGTATGGATGTTGAAGTTGGTCAGGTTGTTAAAGCAGGTCAGATCATTGGATTAGGTGGAAACACTGGTCGTTCAACTGGTGATCATTTACATTGGGAATTGCGTTATTTGGGTCAGGCTATTGATGCTGAAGATGTGGTTGATTTTGAAAAAGGAACTTTAAAAGAAAATTGCTTTGTTTTAAGAAAATCTGACGTTGAAAATAAATACGATCTAAGAGCTTTACACGGCCGTCATAAGCGCGATGTGGGTTTAACGAAAGCTGAATTGGCTTATGCTAAAAAAACAGGTAAAAAATTACATAAAGTAAGAAGCGGTGATACTTTAGGACATATTGCACGCAGATATCATACAACAGTTAGTGCTTTGTGTAAGAAAAATAAATTGAAGCCAACTTCAACCTTACGCTTGGGTCAGTTAATTAAAATTTAACTTCACAACCCGGTAAAAGCGCTCTCAGCTTTTCTATCTCTTCTTGGCTAATTGGATTTCCTCTCAGATCAAGTAATGCTAATTCAGGTAACTCCGTTATTGTTTCAGGTATCGTAGTGAGTTTGTTGTTACGTAACGATATCAAGCGTAACTTTTGGGCTTTATAAATTTCCCAAGGAATTTTTGTGATCGGATTATTTTCAAGTATGAGCACTTCTAAATTCGAAAGGCGCTCCATATGTTTGGTTAAATAATGCGTGTTGGTGTTAGATAAATAAAGGAATTTCAAACTCTGAACCTTTAAGATCTCCTTTGGTAAACTATCCATGATCACATTTTCAATACTTACATCTTTTAAACCTTTAAAATATTTAAAAGAGGTTGGTACTTTTAATGTATCATCGGTATTCCCAAATTTAAAAGAACGCAACTTCTGAAGGTAAACGATCTCAGTTGGTATACTGTCTATTTTTGTGTGCTGTAATTCCAAATATTCCAAATTAAAAAAGGATCTTAAATTTGGAGGAAATGTAGTAAAGCTATTGTTGTAAGATGCAAAATAAGCCAGGTAAATTAAATTATTGAAGTTCTCGGGATAGCTTGTAACACCGTTTCCGCGCATACGCAAGGCCAAAAGATCTTTAAGCGTGCTGAGTTTTGGGTATATTTTAGGCTCAATGGCTTTGTAATTCAGATTTAATTTATACACTCTTTCTTTTGCTTTTAAAGCTTCCTTAAGATCGGTGTAAACCATGCAACCCATTGGTCCGTATTTATCAAATTCATTTTGTGCAATTGAATTTAATGCAAAAGCAAATGAGATATAGACCAGAAATTTTTTCATTGATGTAAATAAAATCAAAAAAAATTGCGAAACAAAAAAAAGGTATCAACCAATTTCAATAGAAAACGATCTATTTAGCCTTTACCCCGTTGATGAAGCAAACCACAAAACCCGGAAAGCCTTGATTTTTCAGTTCTTCCATGCGCTTTACGGCTTCTTCCTTTATTGGATAACTTCCGGCCAATACTTTATAACCGCCATTTTCTTCGATCACAGTAACTTTTCCAATGTTTGAATATTTGGCTAAACTTGGTTTACTGGCAAAGGAGCCAATTTGGATCTTGTATTCTTTGACATCAACACTGCTTGGCGTTGTGTTGCTGCTATTTGGTTGTGTGGTGCTGGGTGTAGTGTTTGAAACAACTGCCGTTGTTGGTGTTGAAACCGGTATGGTTATGTTGGTCTTTTTCGGTTCTTCGGTTTTTGTTACCGTGGTAGGCTGGGTTACAGCGGGGGTAGATGCAACGGTGTTTGTTTTTACCGGTTCCGTTTTTACTTCCGTTTTTGAAGGTGTTCCGGGTGTAAAATCAACATGCATTGGCCCATCACTAATTTCCTTTTTTGTATCCCCATCTATATAGTAAAAACGATGATCGAAACTCGCTTGTCCTGTGGCATTTCCTACTGAAAGGATCATGGTAACTGTAAATTCATCGGTTTTCGGACATTCAACCCAAACCAATTTGGCACGTTGATTCTCAAACGAAAAATTGCCATCCTTACTGATACCTTCTTTAACCGAAACGTTTGCAGGAACATCCAGCTGGTATTTAGAAAAACTGGAAACCGGTCCTTTTTTAATGGTTATTTCAATGGTATGTGTGCTGTATGCGGCCAATTTATCGGGTATATTCGCATCAATACTGTTTTGCGCAATTCCTAGTCCGAATAATGCTGTTAGAATAAGGCTAAGTGTGTTTTTCATAGTGAGAACAAATACGCTAAATGTAAGCAAAAACCATTAAAAAATGGCATTAAATTCTGTTAATGCCACCTTGTCATTTTTGGTGACACAAATATTCGTAAGGCTTTGGTTTTAGAGAAAATTTGTCTGAATTGCGAATAAAATTCTGTTTGGCATAAATTCTGCTACCTTCGTAGCGAATTACAAAAAATCATTTAAAACCTAAGAAATATGGCAAAATTGAGCGTAAAACCTTTAGCAGACAGAGTTCTGGTTGAACCGGCTGAGGCAGAAACTAAAACAGCAGGTGGAATCATCATTCCTGACACCGCAAAAGAAAAACCGCAACGTGGCAAGGTGGTTGCCGTAGGAAATGGCAAACCGGATGAGCCAATGACTGTAAAAGTTGGCGATACTGTTTTATACGGTAAATATGCAGGAACAGAGTTGAATGTAGATGGGAAAGATCTATTGATCATGCGTGAAAGCGACATCTTTGCAATTATCTAATAAAAGTTTTTGGTTTTTGGTTTCTAGTTTCTAGTTGCCGAAATCCAAATGTAAATACCATATTAACTAGAAACAACAAACATTAAACAAGAAACACAAACAACATGGCAAAAGAAATCACATTTAATATAGAAGCGCGCGATGCTTTAAAGCGTGGCGTTGATCAATTGGCAAACGCAGTAAAAGTTACATTAGGTCCTAAAGGCCGTAATGTGATCATTGATAAAAAGTTTGGTTCACCGGCAATAACCAAAGACGGTGTAACTGTTGCAAAAGAAATTGAATTATCAAACCCGGTTGAGAACATGGGTGCACAGTTATTAAAAGAAGTAGCTTCTAAAACCGCTGATTTGGCTGGTGATGGAACAACTACAGCAACTGTATTGGCGCAAGCAATTGTTACCGGCGGATTAAAGAACGTAGCAGCTGGTGCAAATCCAATGGACCTAAAGCGTGGTATTGATAAAGCAGTAACAATTATTGTTGAGAATTTGAAGAAACAATCAACTCCTGTAGGAAACGATAATAAAAAGATCGAGCAGGTTGCTACTATTTCTGCAAACAACGATAACGCTATTGGAAAATTGATCGCGGAAGCAATGCACAAAGTGAAAAAAGAAGGTGTTATTACTGTTGAAGAAGCTAAAGGTACCGAAACTACTGTTGAAGTGGTTGAAGGAATGGAGTTCGACAGAGGATATATTTCTCCTTACTTCATTACGAACGTTGATAAAATGGAAACAGTATTGGATTCGCCATACATTTTGATCTATGAGAAAAAGATCAGTGCGATGAAAGAATTATTACCTATCCTTGAAAAAGCTGTACAAACAGGTAAGCCATTATTGATCATTGCTGAAGACTTAGATGGTGAAGCTTTACAAACATTAGTAGTAAACCGTTTACGTGCTAATTTAAAAATTGCAGCAGTTAAAGCTCCTGGTTTTGGCGATAGAAGAAAAGCGATGTTGGAAGATATTGCGATCTTAACTGGTGGAACATTCATTAGCGAAGAGCGTGGCTTTAAATTGGAGAATGCTGACTTAAGCATGTTAGGTAAAGCAGAAAAGATCACTATTGATAAAGATAATACGACAATTGTAAATGGTGCAGGTAAAAAGGCAGATATTGCTGCGCGCGTAAATGCTATCAAATCACAAATTGAAGCTACAACTTCTGATTATGACAGAGAGAAATTACAAGAGCGTTTAGCGAAGTTAGCAGGTGGTGTTGCTGTGTTGTATGTTGGTGCTGCTTCAGAGGTTGAAATGAAAGAGAAAAAAGACCGTGTTGATGATGCTTTGGCTGCTACACGTGCTGCGGTTGAAGAAGGAATTGTACCGGGTGGTGGCGTTGCTTACATTCGTGCAGTTGCTTCGTTAGAAAAAGTAAAAGGATCAAATGATGATGAAACTACAGGTATCCAGATCGTGAAGCGTGCTATTGAAGAGCCTCTTCGTCAGATCTGTGCAAACTGCGGTATCGAAGGATCAATTGTGGTTCAAAAAGTAAAAGAAGGAAAAGATGATTTTGGTTTCAATGCTCGTACTGAGAATTTTGAACCATTATTAAAAGCTGGTGTAATTGACCCTACTAAGGTTAGTCGTGTTGCATTAGAGAATGCTGCATCTGTAGCCGGTATGTTATTAACTACTGATTGCGTTTTAGCAGAAAAACCTGAAGAGAAACCGGCAATGCCTGAGATGGGCCACGGCGGTGGAATGGGTGGAATGATGTAATCAAAAGCTCACAATAAAATAAGCCTCGCACTCGATAGCTATCGGGATTGCGGGGCTTTTTTATTAATATAATGTTCTGATCTTACTGTGCTTGCGTTGTGTATAGATCAAAGAGATCTCAAAACCACCTTTAAGATTTGTGGCGCTGCGCAATCTTGAAATATTTACATCGTAACTAATGCCAATGGTTAAATTTTGATTGTAATCAAAACAACCAACAACTGCAATGGCATCTTTGTGACGGTAAAACAAACCTCCTGATATGGCCGGTGAAAACAGTGAGGTCGAAGAGGCGATCTCTTCATCGGATGTTTCATTTAAAAAATATTTCAAATTAGCACCGGCTATTACTTCTTGTTGTTTATTTTGCAGACTGTATAATGCCGAAGGTAATAATCTCATTTTTGAATTGAGCTTATAACTCAGTTGCGCATGACCTACATATTTAAATCCACCTGTAGCTCTTGAATCATAAAATGAAATGTTTGGTTTGTTAAGGTGCAATAACGATCCTCCAACCTCTAACTCGTAGCCTTTAACGATCTGATTTGTTTTATATACCAAGCCACATCCTATATCTGCACCATATATACTTTGATCTATTGCTGTTTCTTTTGTTGGTAAGCCCGAATCATAAGTTTTGCCGTTAAATTGCGAATCCCATTTAAGGTTGTTTATGCGCAAACTTCTTTGGAAAAAACCTGCAACAAATCCTGCTGAAATAGAATTTCTGTTATTTAAAAACAACGAGTAGCTGATGTTTAAATTCACCTGATTAGTGGTTAATTTACTTAAGCCTGCTTTATCCTGAAATGCATTTATACCATATCCAATCAATCCTCCTTTTTTGTTATCCTTTCTGTTTTTGTTGGTGTAAATTTTTGAGTCGTATGCAAATGCAAACGTGTTATATGGTGTTACAACGCTGCGCCATTGATTCTTGTAGTTCAATACAAATCTGCTATCGGTATTAGAAACGCCCGCAGTAGCCGGATTAAAAAGGGTAGGAGTAGTATAGAACTGCGTCAAATGATGGTCCTGTGATCTGAAATTTGAAACACTTCCCATCAATACTAAAGCCGAATATATGAAATACAACTTTCTCATCGGATAAGGCTAATATCTCCTTTTTTAGTTACTTTTTTATCAGTTACAAGTGTGCCTTCTAAAACGTATGCATAAACTCCTTGCTCTGCCATACTGCCATTGTAGGTACCATCCCAGCCTCTGCTAACATCCGTGCTTTCAAAAACTTTATTACCTAAGCGATCGTATATGGCAAAGCGCATTTCTTTTAATCCGTTACTTCTTACAAATAAAACATCATTATTTCCATCATTATTTGGTGAGAATATATCCGGAATAAAAATTTCTGTTGATGGTAAAATGCAAATGTTCAGTAAGTAGTCACTCGGACAATTACCATCATTAACAACAGATAATGAAACGGTATATGTGCCTGGATCTTTGAATTCATATGTTTCCGTTTGTCCGGGTGTATAACTTCTAATGGCTCCGTTGAAATTCCAGTTACCGCTTAAAGCACCATTGCTTAGGTCTAAGAACGATACCAGATTATTTTCAAATGGAATGCAACTCATGTTAGGGTTTGGTGAGAAGAGTGCCTGTATAGCATTGTAACTTGGTATTATTATGGATGTGTCTTTTTTACAACCGGTTGACAGATCTGTTATTTTAACCTGATAGCTTTTGCCTGCTGGTCCATTTATTACACTGCCGCTTTGAACAGGATTGGTAACCCACGTGTAAGTGTAATTACCTGCAGGTATGATGTTAACTGTGGCATTGCCGGGCGAGCCATAACATATTTTTGGATTCACAGAAAACGATGAATAAAAAGTTGGCTTAACGGTAACGCGCATGGTGTCTGTAACCGGATCTGAGCAGCCATCTGTTGTTGTTACTGTATAAACCGTTGTAATGGCCGGAACAACATTTTGGTTTGCAATTCCAATTAAGTTATTACTCCATGTGTAGGTATAATTAAATATGGTTGGTAAACCGCCGCTTGCGTTCACATTTAATAAGGAGGCTTCGCCAGTGCAAATGGTTGGCGAGGAAATGGAAGTTGAAGTGGTCAATTGCGGGTGTACTTTAACAACAATGGTGGTAGATGTTAAACATGCGCCCACACCAAACGAATAGTTAACGGTATATGTTCCGGCACCAATAACAGATGGGTTAAAGGTGTTGTTGCCTATGGCGCTTAATGTGGTAAACGTTCCATTAGGCGGTGAAAGGTTATATGTTGTTGTTATATTTCGGTAGCAATAAGTGTTGTTTAAATTGGTGATACTTGCCGGAACAAACGGATAAACATAAATGGTAAGTGAGCTCGAACAACCTCCTTTGTTTGAATAGGTGTACGTATATGTATTTCCGGCAATAACATTGCTTGCACTAAATACACCTAGGCTTGGCGTAATTATTCCCGGGCCCGACCAAGTTGTTCCAACAGGTAATGGCGGATTTACTACCATCATTGTTGGATGTGTTGAACAAACGGTTGCATTGGCATTACTTAATACATTTGGATAAACTACCATTTTGATGGAATCAGTACAGGTATTTATATCGTAGTAAATTGTATGTATTCCTGCGCCGGCTGCATTTGGATTAAAAAAGTAGTTTCCGGCACTAAAACTTACTCCGGTTCCGCTATATACACCACCTGCAGGCGAGTAACCAAAATTGGTGAAGTTGTTGGTGATCTGTAATGAAGGACTGTTCACACAAAAGAACAAACTGTCAGAATTGATGGTTGTTTTTAATGCCAACATTTTTAAGGTATCACTACAACCATTTGTTGCGGTGTATACCAAAACATCAGTGTGAGAGTTTGTTGAAAATACAGATGGGTTATACATACCGGTAGAACTATTTAAAACACTACCGGCAGAGTTTGTACAGGTCCACGTTCCTCCAAGCGGTGTAGCACTTGTAAATGGCACAAATGGCGCTTTGGTTGGGCAGGTGGTTGCTGTACTAGGAGAAACATTTATATCTTTTACATTAATTGCAAATGTTGCTGAGCATCCGGTTGCCAACGAATAAGTGATCACGTAGGTGCCCGGTGGCACTATGGATGGGCTGTATGTACCATAAACACTATTTACAATTCCCGTACCGTAAAATCGTCCGCCAAATGGGGCAACAGATGTGTATAAATATCTGTACCATTCAGACTGACAAATATTAACCGTTGTAGTAGGTACCGTTATTGTATTGGTAACATTGATCAGTTTCATATCTGAACAACTACCTAAGGTATAAAAAACCGTATGAGTTCCAATTACGGTTGGTGTAAATACGCCACCAGAGGTAATTAACGAACTGCCAGACCAAGTACCTCCTCCAGGACTACCGCCAGATACGTTGAAAGTAGGGCCGTTTAAACATGCCGCATCATCGCTTCCTGCAGAAGTGAGCACTGTAGTGAAAGTGATGGTGGAATTACAATTTCCAACGGTATAGGTTACTGTTTTAACGCCTGCGCCGGTACATGCCGGGCAAAACGTTCCGGTGGTTGTATTGGTAATTCCTGCGCCCGACCATGTTCCGCCGGAAGGTGTTCCGGTAAAGTTAAAAACAGGCGCACTCGTACAAATGGTATTGCTTGCCAAAGGCGTTATTTGCGGGTCGATCACATAAATGGTTGTTGTTACCATTGTTTGCGTGAAGGTTGATTGTTCAATAATGGTACATGAATAGGTTGTGGTAACACTCGGGCAAACTGCATGTGGGCCTGGTGTTGGCGGTAAAGCGGGCGTCCAGCTGTATGCTAAATTCAAACAAACAGAAGCAGGTACAACGGCAGAAATGTTTGCTGAGCAACTATAAGCGCAAACGGTGTTTGTTGAATTTACATTTAAACTTGCTTGTATAGGGCAATTACCAATTGAGAATGTATTGATAATGTTCATGAATTTGTATGCACTATCACAGCGGTCTTTTCTAAATAAGGTTGAATTAATGGTATAGCTGCAGTTTTTATTAAGTGGCTGACTTAACTGAATTTGAATTGTTGTGGTTGTTCCATTGTTACATGGCACAGGCGTAATGGTACTTATTACAGGGAAAACAGGTCCGGTTATAATAAAGAAATTTGCTTTTAACGAATCGCAGATAACACCTTCAGATGTTGTGAGTGTAATTACCGATGCGTTACATTGCGGAACAGAAGCTAAAGAAGCAGTTGGCGCAGTTGGAGGCGGAGCAGAAGCAAACCAGCCGCCATCCCAACCATGACCTACAGTGTTTCCGTTCTCTGTCCATACAACCGTTAAGCTGCCTGATGGAGCAATTACAGTTGGTAAAATATTTACGCCATTAATGTTGGTAAACGGTCCAGAGATAAGCGGTGATTGGGCGTTTGGCCCATCATAAAAGGAAATAAAGTCTCCAGCCTGAATTTGTGTTTGTGTGTTTAACGGATTAAACGTCATTGTAATTGGTACACCAACGTGTATGCTCAATGTTTTTGTAACGGTGCTGTTCAGAATTGAAAGATAGGGTTGTGAGGGGCCGCCATCATCATAAAATTTTGCACGACAATCTGTAACTGTATAGGTGCCCATATTGTAATTAGGCATTTGGCCAATCAATAGAACGGGCAATGAAAAAAACAAAAATGCAATAAATATGAACTTGTATTTTTTCACGTTATTTATTTATGGTGATCGTGGGTGAATTAAATTCGGTGGTCCAGTGTCCGGCTCTGTCTTTCATTTTAATGGAGAAAGTAGTTGTTTCGCTATTGCCATTACCAAGCAGAAATAAACTATTGAGCTTAACGGTTAACTCACCTTCAATAGGAATGTTTTCGCTTGAAACAGGTGCAAGTGGTTTTACATGATACGTATCCGGATTTGGTAAACGACTATCCTTAATGTATAAAGAGTGTTCATCCGGTGAAAGATCTCCAAGATCGCCATTAGCATCTTTATACTTCAAACGAATTAAAATTGAATCTTGAAATTCTTTTACGGTTGATGGTGTAATGCTTATCAATTCAAGTGTAGGAACAGGGTCCGGCTCGGGTACTTTTTTCTTTTTACAAGTATAAAAAGCACTTGAAATAATAAGAATCAGTATTAAAGTTTTTGATTTGGTCTTCATTTTTAAGGTGTTACTTTAATTACAAAATAATCAGTATAATAAGCTGAACCATTATTTGGTGTTTCGGCAGGTGTTGTATGATCAGTGTCTCTAATATAAGTTCTCATGAAAATGTAACCGGTATCATTTAAAATGGTATTCAAATTAAAATTGGTGAGTTTGTAATTATATTGCACAGTGCCGGTTAAAGGCATATCGATAAAACTTGTTCCATTGCTTACATAAGAAAGTGTTTGTGTAACTGCGCTTGAAAAATCAAATCTGTTCAATGAAAATTTAATTTCGGCACTTACCATATTTTGGGGTGGGGTATTATCATCAACAATATAGCACCATAAGTCAATTGGTCCGTTATTTTTTGATAAGGTGATATATTTTGATCTTACAAAATGAGTAGGGCTACCCGTGTTGCAAATGTGCAATCCCATGGTGTTCGGATGCTTATTACCCGGCGTTGGCGTGTTACCATAAATATCTTTTGCACCTGCGTCGATCCAAGAAATGATATTTTGAATGTTTGTGGCATTTGTCGGAACATAACGCCAATTCGTATCATTCCATGGCATGCGACCTTGGCCTAGGGTACCCGGACCAGAACCCGGCATTTGAGTTAGTCGGTGTCGAAGTAATGATTGTGCTGAATTACCCGGAAGAACGCGATACGTATAAGGGTTGTTAGTTGGTGTAATGATCACCGATGCATATACCATGGAGTTGTAGGAACTGCTGATGTTTCTGAAATCAGGTTCAAATGATCCATCATGACAACCCGAATTGGCACACGTTGGTTTAAACACATTGTGATATAAATATTCAAAGGAAGTAGGGGAAGGATTATACGAAGTACCGGAAGCCGGTGGCGGCTGATTCTTTGGGTCATCAAACGGATTTTCGGGTACTTGTTTATCTTTTTTACAGGATACAATAACCAGTAAAACAACATAAACAAACGCAATTGTATAGAAGAAATTCTTTTTCATTTTTAATTATGTCATTAATTCATAAAACGATTTCGTTTGACCCAAAGAGCCATTGTATAAGAATCCGGCATTGATCACGTTTTGTTTGATACCAAGTATTTCTGCGATCGTTGGTACAACATTGGTGTTTAATCCAACAGGGTTGTTAGGATCTCCTTTGATCAATCCTTGTGGTATATCACCACCGATCATTGAAGCAAATGAGCGTAACGAATTGGCATCTGAATGATCATAAGCGAAATAATTATTGTTATCCTTTATCGGATTCGGATTAAGATCTCGTCCGCACTCAGGTGTGATCAACATAATAGTATTATTGGCCATTTCAGGAATTTGCGTTTGAATATAATTCCATAAGAAACCAACAGAATGATCTGCCTGATGCAATGCTTGCAGATACGACGTGTAGTTTTGGTGACACGTATCAACGGCTCCTAAATTCAATACAGTTAAAGTTGGTTTAAAATATTTCAATAATTCAGCAGTGTAACCAATAGTTCTGGCATCTCCATTTGAAGCACCAGGAGGCATAACAACAGAATTGTTATTTGTTTTGGTGAACATTTGCTTCATGAAATTATGAATGTCATATTTCTCAGCTTCTGTGTTTTTAAGATCGGGCAGAGGATTACCAACGTTTGCAAAGTTCTTATCTAAGAACGATTTCATGTTGTACATTGGTCCAAGTTCTGTTGTTGGGTCATACGCTTTTGCATCTGAATACCAAGCTTGACCTTGATTACCAAATGTAACAAGTGGTGCAAAAAAGTTAGCGCCGTATTTTGCACCGTAATTAGGATGCTCGCTGTAATTCAATAAAGGAATGGATGCGCCAATACCATTACCAACAAACCAAACTTTAGTGGCAGGTAATCCCATTTCTCTTCTCACATATTCAAAAATTGTTGGATATACCGGTTTTTGTTTTAGGCCTTGTGATGCAATTCTGTTTCCTTGCAATAATGATGTCCAACCATCATAATGTCCTGCTGTGATACATCTTATCTCTTTAAAAGTTGTTCCTTTTGATTGAATAGAATTAGATGGTGATAAAATGGCTGGAATAGGCGTTGAGCCAGTTGTCCCGGTACCATACACTATTGGTGTTTTATTAGGATCGGGTGCAAGACCATTGAACATGTTTGGCATGATGTTCCCTGCATTATCCGGATTATTCAGAGCTGGGATCTTTAATCCCTGACCTAATTGTAAATAACCTTGCAACGCTGCTTCCTGATGACGTACACCACCTGCAAACATAACGAGTACAACGTGCTGTGCCGTTTGTACATTTGTACGTGCAAATAATCTGCCCGATGGTAATATATACGGCGCAACAATTGAGCCTGCAGCTGCAAGTGTGGCTTTCTTTAAAAATTCTCTTCTTTCCATTTTATTTCAATTTCTTTAATTAATAGTACATGTATTCGTCTGATAAGGCAAAGGCAATGTATACCAGTTCAGGTGTGATATTCGGATCGGCCTGAATGGTTTTTTTCATAAACTCTCTTTCCGATTCTGTTGGTTTCCTAACATAAAAGCGAACATAAGTATCTACCACAAATTTATCCAGGTCGGCGTTCATATCGTTCAATGTAGGAATGATCACGCCTGGCTTTTTCATTAAATTAGCAATAAGTATTTGACGCGCTAATATCTGATCGCCAACCGAATCGAAGCATTGCGAAATAGTAAAGAGGTTGTTTGATGAAAGGGCTTTTTGAAATAGATTGGCATATAAAATGGAAACATACTGATCAGTAGTTTTCATTCGGGTCTTATTAACGTTTGATGGTAAAATGTCAACGTTGTTAACCACGTATTCGTATTTCGTTTCTTGCTTTTTACACGAGCCTAAGGCAAAGAAAATGCAAATCGCAAAAAGGTATCTGAATTTAAAAAAGGTTGTTTTAGAAATTTGCATATTCATCTGATTTTAAAATGTTGCGTTGAATTTTAAATATATCCTTATCAGTAGGTAAGGTTATCATGTTTGTTACAGTTTCTTCAGTGGTTGGGAAACGCGCTAAAAATGTTTTATAAAGCCATTTAACAGTGCCTTCATAAAATTCATTTGAATGGGTAAGAATGTCAAAATAATCGCCTTTACTATGGCCTGATCTGCCAAACAACACACCTGATTTGCCATTCAGGATCATTTCGCGCGCAATGGTAAACTCGCTTTGTGTGTATTGGCGAAATAACAGGTCGTTAAAGGTGTATTTAATGGTGTTATCCTCATTTCCCATATAGGAGTCGGTTTTTGTAAAAGTAAGTGTGTTGTTAATGAGTATCGCGCAATAATCTTCAATTTCAATTTCGTTGTGGTAATATTTCCAACGTGCTTTAGCGGCTAATAATAATGCTTCTGAGTTTTTTTTGTTATTGTAAAATGATGCCCAGTTACCATTCAATGAATCAACCTGACGTGCGAATTGAGAAAGGCCGTAATAGAACATGAAATCCGACTCACCAAAACCTTCGCATAATCTTACCGTTAGCAGATCATAAAGTCTTGAATTAGCTGCAATGGCGTAAGATGAATCACCTTGACGATAGGTTTCGTCGGTTTGTAATTTTAAGATCAATGTTTCACGCGACTGTAATGAGAGATTGGCGGTAATAAGTTTTTCGGTTTCGGAATACATCTCCGAATCAAATGGTTCGCGACCAATGATGTCAATAAACAAACGGTTCACATAATTCTCAATTTTTACGCGCGGTACGCCGGCATAATAAGGCGCATTATTGTCAGTTACAGTTTCAATTTTCGGATCCTTTTTTTTACAACTATTAAACAAACCGGTGAAAAGAAGGATCAATGAAAATTGAAGGATCATTGATTGTTTCAGGGAATTGAGCATTTTACTAGATATTGAATTTTACTAATTAAGAGAATTTATACTATTTACACAACAGTATAACCAAGGAGTTTCAAGCAAATGAGTGAGATGAAGGTAGTGGTGAGTAAGCTTGGAACTTAAAACAATTTAGTAAATTGATAATATTTTAGGCTTAAAATCTTTAAAACGATTTAATTTTTTAAGGATAAGCAGAAGGGGTTTTGTTATCGAAAAATCAATTTTTAATGAAATGAATTAGAGAACTAAAAGTGTGTAAGGTAAAAAGGCAAAAGTTAATCTTCATTTAATTTATTGATCACTTTTGTTTTGCTTTCTTTTTTATTCTTCTTTCTCCAGCTATCAATAAACTGTGCCCATGCAATTGGGTTCATTAATTGAATTTGTGGTTGCTGACCGGCTGTATAAACCTTGGTGTAATAATTTTGCATGGTGTTCTTGTACGCTTCCGATCCGCTAATGGTCATGTTACGCTCTATATACGAAAGCGTGTTTTGATTTAAGTTTTTATCGGCACGATCGTAATCGGTTGCGTTAAGATCTAAAGCTAAAAACGCACGTTTAAATTCTTCCTTACTCGGCCAAGGATATACTTCTACGGTTTGTAATTCAACCGTATCACGAGTTAAAGCTTGTATGATCCAATAATGTTTTAATGAACAGGTATCTTCAACCTTAAACGAACGTGTTTTATGAGTGATGGCTAAAAATTTCAATACATCGCCCGGTGAAACAACTACTGTGAAAAAACCATTATAATCACTTACTGCTCGTCCCTTATCGTTCACTAAAATAGAAACAAAGGGTATGGTTTGCATACTATCCTGATCTAAAACTACACCCGAAAGCTGGATGTATGATTTCTTTTTTGAATTATCTGTTTTGTTGTCTTTGTTTTGCGCAGAAGTAACAAATGCCATCATCATAAATAGGATCGCGATCAAAAATTTATGACTTTTTATGTGAGATTGTGTTTTGATAAGCCTTTGGTTTTATTGAAAGTAAAGATATTAAAACAAATAGAAATCGACCACTTATAAAACAGACATTAACAATTATTAAAAGAAAGCCGCAATTGAGCTATTTCAGTGCATTTTTTAGTAAATTTGTAATAGTGAGAAATCTGATAATTATCATATTTACCATTTTAAGTACCTTTTCTTTCGCTCAGGTAAAAACAAAACCTGTAAATGAGCCAAAAGATCTGAGATTAAAAGTTGTAAAAAGGGAGGAAGCAAAATTTACTTCTTTTGGACTCGGTATTGGTGTAACACGTAGCGTTATTTTTTTAAGCAGAAATATACTAGAGTTTAATGATGCAAATGGCCTTAATATTAATATGGTTTATGGCGGACATAAATTGGTGAGATGGTCAGCAGAATTTCATCGCTTTAGCTCCATTAATATTGAACCAACCTGGTATAATATAAAGGCCAAGACCTATGAAGTGAATGCTCAGTTTTTAGCACGTTTTAAGAACAACCATGATCTCATTTATCCAATAAGCGGTTTAAGTGTAAATGAATTCAATGGTTATTTTACAGGTAGAGATGATTTTCAAAACTTGCGTGAAAAATATCAGATCAATTCAGAAGTAAAATCGTATTGGATCGGGATGAATTTTGGTTTAGGTTATGAGCATGCTTTTGGCCCATTGAATGCCTTTATAGTTTACAAAATGCGTATTGGTGCACAGGATGTAAATGAGCGCGTAAACATTATGGATGTGTGTTACACAGCCGGTTTACGTTATGATATTCGCACATTTACTCCTAAATACCTTTATAAGTATATTTTCAGAGGCTATCGAAACAGATATATGCTTAATTAAGCTTGCGCTGTTGGTCCGCCAAAATTAATAGGGAACGGACTTTCAATATCTTTTATCTTACCATTTATTTGTTCAAAGGTAGCAATGTTGTCTGCCAATGCCTTTACCAAACGCTTTGCATGTTGAGGCGTTAAAAGTATACGCGATTTAACTTTCGCTTTTGGAATACCCGGCATCATTTTTACAAAATCAATTACAAATTCAGATTGTGAATGTGTAATAATGGCCAGGTTCGAATAAATTCCTTCTGCAATCTCTTCTGTTAATTCAATATCAATTTGGTGTTGTGGTTTGTTGTCTTCCATAATTTTTTATTTAATATAAACACTCATTTGTTCTTGCATTAATTTAGCTTCTTTAGCGGCCAATTCAGCAAAGTCTTTTCCTTTGCCGGCGTAAATGATACCGCGGCTACTGTTTATCAGTAAGCCAATGTCTTTTGTTAATCCGTATTTACATACCTCATCCAACGAGCCTCCCTGAGCGCCAACGCCGGGTACCAATAAAAAGTGAGTAGGGACAGCCTCGCGCACTTCCTGCAACATCTCTGCTTTGGTGGCGCCAACTACAAACATCATGTTGCCATCATTTCCCCAGCTCGCACAGGTTTTTAAAACATGCTTGTACAACTCTTTATTATCACTCTTTAATAATTGAAAATCAAAAGCACCTTGGTTTGATGTAAGCGCTAAAACAATTGCCCATTTGCCATCAAATTTTAAAAAGGGTTCAACCGAATCTTTACCCATGTATGGCGCAATTGTAACGGCATCGGCCTTTAAGTATTCAAAAAATGCTTTAGCATACATGGTACTGGTATTGCCAATATCACCGCGCTTTGCATCGGCAATTATAAATTGTTCAGGATAGTTTGTTTTAATGTAAGTAATGGTTTTCTCCAAACTTTTTAATCCCTCAATGCCATAAGCCTCATAAAACGCATTGTTTGGTTTATAGCTCACGCAATAAGGTGCGGTGGCATCAATGATCTGTTTGTTGAATTCAAAGATCACATCCTCTGCGGTTTCCTTAATATGCGCGGGTATCTTATCCATATCCGGATCAAGTCCTACACATAAGAAACTCTTTTTATTTTTTATTTGTTCTATCAGCTCGCTTCTGTTCATTCTGTTATTTTGGAAAGACAATTCTCTATAAGTACCTCCACACTTTTCTTGTAATCGCTTGTAAATTCTTTTCTTACACGATTGGCAATGATCACGCATATGGTTAAACATTCATGCCCCAAAAGTTTACCTAAACCGTATAAAGCAGATGTTTCCATTTCAAAGTTAGTTATCTTTTGACCCTTGTGATCAAAATCCGTTAAGAGATCGTTTAAATTGGCTTTTGCAGCACCTAAACGTATTTGTCGGCCTTGCGGACCATAAAAGCCCGGTGCGGTTGCTGTAATGCCTTTATGAAAGCCTTCGTTGAATTTTGAAAGTAATTTATCTGAAGCTTTAACGCAATACGGATAAGGTAAATTTGTTAACCATTGCGAATGTTTCATGAAAGCCTCACTGATATCATCTTCATTAACCGACTTGAAATTCGCGTAAAAATTAAGCAAGCCATCAAAACCCAAGCCATGTGTGCTGGCCACTAATCCGTTCACAGGTATATCTGCCTGAAGGGCTCCACTGGTTCCTAAACGAATGATGTTGAGTTTGCGTAAAGTTTTATTTAAAGTTCGTGTATTAGGGTCAATATTTACAGCGGCATCCAATTCATTCATTACAATATCAATGTTGTCGGTTCCAATACCTGTACTTAATACAGTAACACGTTTGTTGTTGAACCATCCGGTGTGTGTTATGAATTCGCGGTGCTCGGTCTTAAAGTCAATTTTTGAAAAGTAGGATGAGATCTGTGCTACGCGACCTTGATCACCAACAACGATCACATTGTCTGCAATATCTTCATTCAATAAATTAATGTGATACACACGTCCTTCTGGCGTTAAGATCAATTCTGTTTCGGGGTATTGCGACATAGGTTATAATTGGTTAAAACTTTGAAGTCATACTTCGGCTAGGCTCAGTATGACTTCAAAATAAATTTATTTTATCAAATGATTAATAATATACAGCTCTTCTTACTTCGCTGATGTGCTTGCTAAAGCGGATCACCTGACGAGTGTAACCATATTCATTATCATACCAAACGTAAAGTACAATACTCTTTTTATCAGGAGAAATGATGGTAGCCTGACTGTCAAATACACTAGGGCAAGGGTTTCCAATAACATCGGTACTTACTAATTCGTTACTGAATGCGTATTGAATTTGCTCTACCAATTTACCTTCTAACGCGTATTTTTTGATCAACTCATTTACTTCATCTCTTGTAACTTCTTTATTGATGGTTAAGTTCAAGATCGCTAATGATACGTTAGGGGTTGGTACACGCACTGAATTTGCAGTAAATTTTCCAGCTAAGTGAGGTAATACTTTTTTCAAAGCGCTTTCTGCACCGGTCTCCGTAATTACCATGTTCAAAGCAGCTGAACGTCCGCGACGGTATTTCTTATGGTAGTTATCCAATAAGTTTTGGTCGTTGGTATACGAGTGAACAGTTTCAATATGTCCTTTTTGAATTCCTAATTCTTTATCAACTACAAATAGGATAGGCATGATGGCGTTAGTAGTACAACTTGCCGCCGAAAATATCTTTTGAGTTTTAAGATCAACTGTTTCGTGGTTAACACCATGTACTACGTTAGGCACATCACCTTTTGCAGGCGCAGTTAATAAAACTTTATCAACTCCTTTTGATTGTAAATGGCGACTCAATTCCTTATCATCTCGGAAAACCCCAGTGTTATCGATCAATAAAGCATTGTTGATGCCGTACTTTGTGTAATCTACATCTTCAGGATTTTTTGCATCGATCATGTGAACAGTATGTCCGTTTATGATCAAAGCTTTATTCTCAAGATCTTCAATAACAGTTCCTGGGAAAGGACCGTGAACAGAATCAGTACGTAATAGATCGGCACGTTTTACGATCTCTTCATCACTGCTTCCGCGCGTTACAATGGCACGTAAACGTAATTGTTCACCTTTACCTGCCTGAGCTATTAATTCACGCGCAGCTAAACGGCCAATACGTCCGAAACCATACAATACAACATCTTTAGGCGTAATAGAACCTTGAGTTCCAATTAAGCCCTTTAATTTATCATTGATGAAATCAGCAGATGTTTTATAGTTTGTTTTTTCGTTGTGCCATTCAAAAGCTAACTTACCAATATCAATACGGCCGGGGCCTACATTGCTTTTATAAATTTCGCTAGCCAACGCCACTGTATCATAAACAGTAATTGGTTTTTTAACGATGTTTTTTGCGTATAAGTGAAGATTCATGATCTCACTGGCGCTTCTGTCGTGTAATTGGTTGCGGAAAAGGATCAACTCGATCGATTTTTCGAACCATAATTTTCCTACAAAATTGATCAGGTCTAATGCTGCCTTTTCATGATTGATCCAGTCGTTCAACTGGCTTTCGTAATCTGCGTTAACTTTCTCTAAAGTATTCATAAAAGCGGTTTAAAATGATGTACAAAATTAAAAAATCAATTTATTGTAATGCCTTGCTTTTGATAAAACGAGGCATTTGTGAATAACTCCATCCGCCTGCGGCGAACAAAAAATCCCGACCTTGCAGCCGGGATCTTGTATTTAGAATCTTTCTAATTGTGAGAAGAAGAAATTTGCTTCGATGTTCGCGTTCTCATCGCTATCACTTCCGTGAACCGCGTTTGCTGCGATCGATTTCGCAAATAACTTACGAATGGTTCCATCATCAGCTTTACTAGGATCAGTTGCGCCAATTAACTTTCTGTAATCAGCTACCGCGTTATCTTTAACTAATACAGCTGCTACAATTGGTCCTGAACTCATGTATTCAGTTAACTCTCCGTAAAACGGACGCTCTTTATGAACTTCGTAAAACAAACCAGCTTGAGCTTTAGTTAAGCGCATGTATTTCATGGCTTGAATTGTAAACCCAGCATTGTTGATCATTGCTAAAATTGGGCCAATGTTGTTAGCTTCAACAGCATCCGGCTTAATCATTGTGAATGTAATATTTCCTACCATTTTTCTTTTTAAATAGGGCGCAAAGGTATTGATTAAGGTTTGTTTATGCAAATTTAAAAGTGCCATTGGCAAGGCCAATAAAATATGGTAATTTTGCAAGACTTATGAGAAGAGACAGTTACAAAAAGTTGGGCGATGCCATTAAAAAAAGTAAGCGTATTGCCATTGTTACACACATGAACCCTGATGGTGATGCCATGGGAAGCAGTTTAGCCTTGAGTTTGTTTCTTCAAAAATTAAAAAAAGAGGTTAAGGTGATTGTACCCAACGCATTTCCTCAATTCTTGGCCTGGATGCCCGATAGCAAGAAAGCATTGGATTTTCAATTAAAGGAAAAAGCTGTAAAGGCATTTGTAAGAAAGTGCGACCTCGTATTTATTTTAGATTTCAATAATTTTAAGCGTATAGAAAAACTAGGTGAATTTTTAGCGGAGACCGATGTTCCTAAATTCATGATCGATCACCATCAGCAACCCGATGATCTTGCCAAATACTATTTGCACGATGTGAAAGCATGCAGTACTTGCGAATTGGTTTATGACCTCATGAAAGGTATGAAGCATCAGAAAATGCTGGATAAAAAAATTGCAGAGTGTTTATACACCGGTTTAATGACCGATACAGGCTCATTCCGTTTTTCGAGTGTAACGTATAAAACACATTTGATATTATCGGAATTATTAAAAACTGGCATGGTGCCAAGCGATGTGCATAGCGCAATTTACGATACGTATAGCCGTGATCGTATGAAATTACTCGGACACGCGCTTCATAAAATGCATATATTGCCTGATAATAAAACGGCTTACATTGCATTGACAGGAGAGGAGTTGAAGCAATTCAATTATCAAAAAGGCGATACAGAAGGTATGGTAAATTATCCGTTCTCTATAAAAGGAATTAATTTTTGCGCCTTATTTATGGAGTCAGATGGTTATATTAAAATATCATTCAGAAGCAAAGGTAAGTTAGACGTGAACAAATTTGCCAGAGCCAACTTCAGTGGTGGCGGGCATATTAACGCTGCCGGAGGAAAAAGTAATTTAACTTTAGGAGATACGGTAGATAAGTTTGTTTCGTTGGTAGGGAAGAAGTAAGTATAAGGAGTAAGTATAAGAAATAAGTATAAGAAGTAAGGATAGGGAGTAAAGTGGGATTTATAAAGGAACTCATATTAAGATCGAAATTAAAAACCAACAATGGGGGTAAAAAGAATTTTGTATCCTGGGATAAACTAAAAACCATTGCCTTGATCGTTGATCATAAAAGCGCAGCTAATAAAAATAACTTAGATAAATTTATTTACGAAACCGATAAAGTGGTTGATGTTTATTTTATTGATGGACACGTAAAAGAAAGCGCCATTAAAAACTTTACCACATTTATAAAAGCCGATAGAAATTTATTTGGTTTACCAAATACCAAAGCTATTGCCAAACTAAAAACGCAACCGTATGATCTTGTGATCAATGCTGGCTTTAACGAAACTGATTTTTCGAGCATCATAGCCAATACCTTAAAAACAGGCTGCAGAAGCGGTTTTCAGAGTCGTTTAAATGAATTGGATCTGATCATTGAACGTAAACCAAATCAGGAACTCATCTCTTATTTAGGAGATGTGGTTACGTATGTAAAAATGATCAGGAATTAATTTTCGGAGATCAGATCTTCTCCAACTTCATAACGGTCCAGTTATTTTTTGTGAAGGTTTCAATTAAATTCAAATGATTTGCTTTGGCGTGTTGCTCCAGCTCTTCCACATCGGTATTAAAAAATCCACTCAATAACAAAATACCTTTGGTCTTTAAAAGCTTTGCGTAAAGCGGTATTTGAACCTTTAATACATTTTTATTGATGTTGGCCAAAATGATATCAAACGTTTTATAATTATCCAATAATTCTTTATCACCTAATTTGATCTCAATATCCGCACAATTATTAGTAGAACAATTTTCAATGCTGTTCTCAACGCTCCATTCGTCAATATCAATTCCAACCACATCGCCGGCGCCCAGTTTTTTTGCCAATATGGCCAATACGCCGGTACCACAGCCCATATCTAAAACCGATTTGCCGCTTATATCAAGATCGAACAATTGCTTGCACATGAGCCAGGTGGTATCATGATGACCGGTACCAAAACTCATTTTTGGCATGATCACTATTTCATGTTTTACGGCTTTGTTGGGTTCATGAAAAGGAGCACGTATCAATAACAGGTCATCAACCAATACAGGCTCAAAATTCTTTTCCCATTCGGCATTCCAGTTGGTTTGCTCAATACGTTCTTTATCAAATGAAAATGCAAAATCGTCAAATTCAAATTCATTCAAATGTAAGTTGCCCTCTAATTCTTCAGGAATATAAGCATCAAAGCCAACTTCATTCTCCACAAAGGAATCAAAACCCATATCACCCAATAAGGAAATTAAAATTTCGGTACCCGGTTGAGGCGGTGTTACAATAAAATGATATGCAAAATAAGCAGACATTAAAACGAATGAATGATGCTGCAAAAATCAACTGCTTTTAAACTGGCGCCACCAATTAAGCCACCATCCACATCCGCACACGAAAATAATTCTTTAGCATTTTGCGCATTGCAACTGCCGCCATATAAAATTGGCACTTCGCCTGCAAGCTCCTCATCAAACAATTCGCTCATGGTTTTTCTTATAAACGCATGCATTTCTTGTGCTTCTATAGTACTTGCGGTAACCCCGGTTCCAATGGCCCATACAGGCTCATAGGCTAAAATTAATTTTTCAAGATCTTTTTTATTGAATGGCGATAGAACACCTTTTAATTGATCTTTCACCACTTCTAATTGTGTGTTGTTCTTTCTTTCCTCTAAATTTTCACCTATACAAAATATAGGAGCAAGGTCGTTTTCCAACGCGCGTTTTATTTTTTCGGATAATTGAGTATTACCTTCGTTGAAGTAGGTTCTGCGCTCGCTATGGCCAATGACCACATAATCGCAATCAACTGATCGCAGCATTTTTGCAGAAACTTCGCCGGTGAAGGCACCTGAAATATGTTCGCTGCAATTTTGCGCGCCTAATTTAATTTTATGCAAATCTTTTAAATGCGCATGAATAGGGCCAATGAATAAGTAACTCGGACAAAGAATGATCTCGGTAGTTGTGCGTGTATCTAAATTGGCTAAGATGCCATCCACTAACTGAATAGCTTCTGGTAATGAATTATTCATTTTCCAGTTACCTGCAACAATTTTTCTTCTGAAACTCATGCTTATTTAAATCTTACACGTGGATCAAGTATACCGTATGCGATATCTACGAAAATATTGATGATCACGAAAATGGTTGCAAATATCAAGGTTGCCCCCATAACAACTGGAAGATCGTTCTTACTTAATGCTTCCACAACTTCGTAACCAATTCCTTTCCAGTTAAATACTTTCTCCACAAAAACGGCACCAGCCATTAAACCAGCAAACCAACCTGAAATAGCAGTTACAACAGGATTTAAAGCATTCTTTAAAGCGTGTTTAATAATGATCTTGTACATGGTTAAGCCCTTTGCCTTTGCTGTACGTATGTAATCTTGCGATAGTACATCCAAAAGCGAGCTGCGGGTTAATTGAATAACAATACTAAGTGGACGAACACCCAACGTAATGGCTGGTAATATCAAATTCTTTAAATTTAATTTTTCGCCTTCCCATTCGTCGTAATCGTATAAACTTCCTACAGCCGATAATCCGGTAAGATCGGCCAAAACGTAGCCAAACAACCAGGCCATGATCAATCCCACCAAATAAGAAGGGGCACTCATACCAAAAACAGTGGCCAACACAAAGGTAATGCGATCAAAAATGCTGTTCTTTTTTATGGCCGTTATAATTCCCAAAAAAATACCAATACACGATGCGATAAATATGGCGCTGAATGCAAGAACGGCCGTTTCGGGCAAGGTATCTAAAATGATCTCGGATACGCTACGTTTGGTAATGTAACTTCTGCGCAGGTAAGGAAGCTTTAAAACCACGGCTTTTTTGTTGCCAATAGTAAAAAGTGGGGTCCAACTGTATTTTTCAGGATTTAGGAACCACAAACTGTTTGAGTTTACATGGTTATGAACCGAAATAGGCGATAGGTCATTTAAGTAATGCGAATACTGTACAAGGATCGGTTTATCTGTGCCAAGGTCGCGGTGAATGGCATCAACTGCTTCCTTATTGGCACGCTGTCCAAGCATAACGGTAGCAGGGTCGCCCGGAAGTACATTAAATAAAAAGAAAATAGCCGTAATAACGCCAAGAAGTACAACGACGCCATAGAAAATTTTCTTTAGGATGAATTTTAACACTTTCTTAATAGATTCAGCTAGCGAATATAAATAAATATATGGATGTATAATAACAGATTTTATAGAAAGTTTACTTTTGTAGAATAAGTAAATGTTTTTGAAGACCAACTTTTTAAAATATGCCATTTTTGCACTGTTTTTAGTTATAAAACCGGTTTTTTCACAAAAAGTGGGTCTAGTTTTAAGTGGTGGCGGATCGGGAGGAATGGCGCACATTGGCGTTTTAAAAGCATTAGAAGAAAATAATATACCAATTGACTATATAACCGGCACATCCATAGGAAGCTTAATTGGGGCCTATTATGCCATTGGATACTCGCCTGAACAGATAGAGAAGATGGTTAAAACATCTTTTTTTCAAAATGCAGCCAAAGGCGATCTGAATTACCAATACGGTTACTATTTTAAAAAACGAAATACATACGGCTCATGGTTAACTTTTCGAATTGATCCGAATGATGAAGTATTAAAAAATTTGCCAACCAATGTGATCAATTCTATCCCTATTGATTACTTTTTAATGGAAACATTCGCGGCAGCATCCGCGCGAGCAAACTACAATTTTGATAGCTTGTTGGTGCCTTATCGTTGTGTGGCTTCCGATATTCAATCGAAACAAAGTATTGTTTTTAAAAGTGGCGATCTATCAACTTCCTTGCGCGCCAGTATGAGCTATCCGTTTTACCTCAGGCCAATAAAAGTGGATGGTAAATTGTTGTTTGATGGCGGCTTGTATAATAATTTTCCGTCGGATGTAATGTATAAGGATTTTAATCCTGATTTTATTATTGGTTCAAATGTGGCCGATAAAAATGCATCGCCGGAAGATGATGATCTGTATTTGCAACTCCGTAACATTATGATGAGTGAAACAGATTTTAAACCTGTTTGCGAAAATGGTGTACTTATTGAACCATGGAGTGATGTAAGCATGTTTAATTTTGAAAAAGTTGATAGGTTGATAGACAGCGGCTATGCCGCAACTATAAGGAATTTGCCGGCAATAAAAGCACAGATCAAACGCACAACAGATACCTTGTTGTTGAATGAAAAACGCAGGGTACTTATGAAAGATTATGATAAGAATAAGATCATTTTTGATAAAGTAAATGTGAATGGTTTAAACGAAAAACAAACGCGTTATGTAACACGAAATTTATTTTACAAAAAACAAGAATTTAGTTTGAACAACTTAAAGCGTCGTTATTTTAGGTTAGCTGCCGATGAGCGTTTAAAAAGTATTTATCCTGTTGTTAAATATGATAGCACAACTAAAAAATACGCTTTAAATATTGAAGCTAAAAAAGAGAAACCATTTTTTGTTGATGCGGGTGCTATTATTTCAAACCGCCCAATAAGCGAAGCCTTTTTAGGGATACAGTATAATCACATTGGGCGTGTTGGTTTTTCGGCATATGCCAATGGATATTTAGGAAAACTTAATTCGGGCGGACATTTAAAATTGCGATTTGATTTTCCGGGACGTGTACCGTTTTTTGTTGAATCCAATTCAACATATTCGCGTTGGGATTATTTTAACAGCAGTATTTTGTTTTATGATCTTTTAAAGCCCGCTTATTTGATACAGGAAGATCAGTATTCAGAATTAAAAGTTGGATTGCCTGTTGGCAGTTTATCGTTACTGGATTTATCGGGAGGAATAGCAGAGTGGGGTAATTTTTATTATCAACGAGATGATTTTACTAAATTAGATACAACCGATAAAACCTATTTTGATTATTACTATGGTCAGATAAACTATAGCATTAATACACTTAATAGAAAAATGTATGCAACCGAGGGGGTTTTTTTTAATGCCAGAGCAAGGTATTTACAAGGTAATGAAAGTTTTTATCCGGGCAACACAAGCACTGATACAATAGGATTTAAGAATAAGTATACACAACCTTGGGTGCAGTTTAAAGTAACTTTTGATGGTTATTTAAAAACATTAAAGCGTTTCAGAGTTGGTTTATTTGGTGAGTTTGTAAGTTCATCGCAAACCTTTTTTAGTAATTATCAAAGCTCAATTTTGTCGGCGCCTGCCTTTAATCCAACCCCTGAAAGCCAAACTTTTTTTATTGACGATTACAGGGCACATAATTATTTGGCAACAGGTGCAAAGCTTGTTACAACCCCTTTAAAAAATTTGGATATACGCTTTGAAGGCTATGTTATGCAGCCATTTAATTCAATACAAAAAGATCAAAGTAATAACGCTAAATTGAGTTTGCCATTTTTGTACAGGCATTTTATTGGTATGGCAACTATGGTTTATAATACGCCATTAGGACCAATTTCACTAGGTGTTAATTATTACGATAAGTATCAAAATCCATTCTCTTTATTTTTTCATTTCGGGTATATTATTTTTAATAAGAAATCAATCGATTAGTTTGAGAGGCAATAACCACAATGCACGCATGGCGTCACACAGTGGTTTTCACAAAGGTCACAACGCTAACTGTATTTATCTTTTTCTCTGCTCACTTTGTGTTTCCCTTTGCTATACACGAAGTGTTGCCGTGGTTAACTTACTCTTATAAAATAAAAAACCCCGTTTTAGCGGGGTTAGTAATTAAAATTCATCTTCATTAAAAAAGAAATCGTCTTTTGTTGGGTAGTCGGGCCAAATATCTTCAATGGTCTCATAGCTATCACCTTCATCTTCCATTTCCTGTAAATTTTCGATCACTTCCATAGGTGCACCTGTTCTCATCGCAAAATCAATAAGCTCATCTTTTGTAGCAGGCCACGGAGCATCTTCTAACCAACTTGCCAATTCTAATGTCCAATACATAATTTCGAATTAATTATTTTCTGCAAAAGAAAAAATTTTTTTTGGATTTCAAAAGAAAAAGTAATGAAAAAGTATCATTTACTTAAATATTAACCTGTTGAAATTCAATAAATTAATATTTAACACGATTTAATCAGATCATAATATCCTTTTGAGTGAATATTTGCTTATCGTTTTCAAGGGTTAGTTTGTATTTGCCTTTGGCCAAATGTTGTATGGGTAATGCAACATTGTATACATTGTTATTACCGGGTTGCAACCAGTTACCAATGCTCATTAACACTGCATTATTCTTACTATCGTAAATGTTGAGTTTTGAATAACACCACTCATTGTTCGTATAAGCCATCTTTCCGATTAAACTATCGTTCACCAAATGAATACGACCATTGGCTGTTTGATAGATCTTTTGTTTGATAATGTACCAAGGTATTGGCTCGTTTTTAATGGCACAAACCATATTTTTCAACGACATTTCTTTTTCATTATTAGTGGTAATGGCAGCAGTTGCATGGTTGTTGCTTACAGCCCATACCGCTTGTTGTATTGATTGTGTGTTCAATTGCGAGTAATTGGCATCAATATATCTGGCAAGCATTACCAAACCATTATCGGCCATATCTTTGGTAGTATATTTTACTTTTGTGTTTGGTCCGGCATCATTACTTTCACAACAAAAACCTACTATTTTTTTTAGCGCATGTTCCCCTGCCTTTACGATCAATTGTTCTTGTTTAACCACCAATAAATTTTGATATTTTTCATCGTCGGCAATTAATTTTCTACCCGGTTCAATTTCAATGTTTAGTTCGTTCTTGCTCAAATTTTGAATTTCCATGAGGGTTGATTCGCCCTGATAAGCACCTAAACTAGTGATCTTCACTTTAACTAAACGATGATCAATAGCGTCTTGCAAAGATACGCTTGTGCTCATTTTTGAAAAAGCGAGTAAGCTAATTGCTGTTATTGAAATTATGATGATTTTCATGTTTACCTCCTTTTCAACTTATAAAACGTTAATTCAGCTTTTGGTTACAACAGGATGATTAAAATTTTACATAAAAGGTAATGTTCAACTGTAAATAAAATACTAACTTGGAAGTGTTATTTCAGTCATGGATAGATTCACCGGCATCATTGGCATAGTATTGATTTTTGGAATTGCATTTTTAATGTCCAATAATCGAAAGGCAATTAATTACCGATTAGTGTTTAGCGGTTTAGCGCTGCAACTTCTAATTGCTTTACTTGTATTAAAAGTTCCTTTAATTACAAACTTTTTTGCGATGCTTGGTCGTATCATGGGCAAGATCGAACAGTTTGCAGCGCAAGGCGCATCGTTTGTTTACGGTGGCTTAATGGTTGACACGCATGATGGCAGATCTGCCGGTTTTGGAGCACCACATACTTTTGTTTTTGCATTTAGCGTAACAGCTACCATTATTTTTGTTTGTGTATTGGTTGCAATTTTTTATCATTTTGGTGTTATGCAACGTATTGTTGCCATTATTGCACGTGTTATGAATTTTGTAATGCGCGCGAGCGGAGCAGAAGCCTTAAGTAATGTGGCTAGTGCATTTGTTGGTCAGGTTGAGGCGCAAGTTTTGATCCGTCCGTATTTGCC
>JBIKKW010000131.1:0-7431 GCA_044360115.1 Bacteroidia bacterium | reverse complement strand
AGGCGGTATTTTAATTGTTTATGTGAACATGGGTGCAAAGGCTGAATATTTGTTAACGGCCAGTTTAATGGCAGCGCCAGCAGCCATAGTTATTTCTAAGATCATTTTGCCGGAAACAGAAGTTCCTAAAACGCAAGGTAGAGTTACTTTAGAAGTAAAACGTGAACATACCAATTTGATTGACGCTATTTCTCATGGTGCGTCTGATGGGATGAAAATTTCAATTAATGTAATTGCCATGTTAATAGGTTTTTTAGCATTAATAGCGCTTTTAAATTATTTATTAGGATTTATTCATTGGACTGAATTAGTAAATGGAAGTTATCAAACCGTTCATTTGTCGCTTGATTATATTTTCGCAAAGATGTTTTATCCTTTTGCTTGGGCAATGGGTGTGCCTTCAGCTGATGTTAACCAGGTTGCAACTTTAATGGGACAAAAATTAACCATTAATGAATTTGTTGCTTTTGATACCTTAACTAATAAATTAACAACGCCATTAAGCGAAAAAGGATTAGTTATAGCCAGCTTCGCCATTTGTGGATTTGCGAATTTTAGCAGTGTAGGTATGCAAATTGGCGGCATTGGTGCCCTGGTGCCTGAAAGGCGTGCCGATCTTGCAAAACTGGGTATTCGTGCCTTGATCAGTGGTACGCTTGCTTCATATTTATCGGCAACCATTGCCGGAATGATCATTTAATAATGAGTTTAAATTTACAAGATAATATACGTGTAGCGTTAGATTCTATCAAATCAAACAAATTGCGTGCTGTTATTACCATTCTCATCATTAGCATTGGTATAACTGCTTTGGTAGGGATCTTTTCTGCGATCGATGCGATCAAAAACGGCATCAATAGTAATTTCACCAGTATGGGTGCCAATACCTTCACGATCAGAAATGGTGATATTGGTGTGCGTGTTGGCAGAAGAGGGAAGAAGGCTAAGGCATTTGAACAGATCACATACAAGGAGGCATTACGATTTAAAGATCAATTTGATCTACCCTGCATGACCTCTGTTTCAACCATGGCCAGCATGACAGCTAGGGTTAAATTTGAGAATTTAAAGACCAATCCGAATATTCAGGTTTTTGGTAGCGATGAAAATTACTTGCAAACTTCGGGTTATGAGTTGGAAATGGGGAGAAACTTTTCGCCAACCGAAGTAAATAGCGGCAGTAACATTGTGATCATTGGTAAGGATATTGAAGCTTTATTATTCCCAAAAACATCCGGTGTTGATAAAGTGATTTCCATTGGCGCTTTAAAGTACAAGGTAATTGGTATTTTAAAAAGTAAAGGCAGCAGCGCCGGTTTTGGTGGAGATAAGGTCTGCATCATTCCGTTGACCAACGCGCGCCAATATTTTGGAAGTAAAAAATTGAGTTTTACCATAAACGTAATGGTGGCCAATGCTGCAAATTTAGATATGTTCTTAGAGGAAGCCCGAGGTTTGTTCAGAAAGATCAGGCAGGTATCGGCCATAGAGAACGATGACTTTGAGATCATCAAATCCGATAGTTTGGCCGCGTTGTTAATTGATAATTTAAGCAAGGTAACCATGGGCGCAACAGTAATTGGAATAATTACCTTATTGGGCGCAGCTATTGGTTTAATGAATATTTTACTTGTTACTGTAACTGAGCGAACGCGTGAAATTGGAATAAGAAAAGCACTTGGCGCAACACAAGCAACCATTAAAAATCAGTTCTTAATTGAAAGTATTGTGATCTGTGTGTTGGGTGGAAGCTTGGGTATATTATTAGGAATTGTAATTGGCAATGTGATCAGTATGGCATTGGACACCGGATTTTTTATACCGTGGTTTTGGATGATAACCGGATATATTATTTGTGTTATGGTTGGCTTAATAAGCGGCTATATTCCTGCAAAGCGCGCTTCTCAATTAGATCCGATCGAAAGTTTAAGGTTTGAATGATATTACCTAACGGTTGAATGTTTTTGGATCGTCTTTTTACTTCTACGCATTTGTCTTCTGTCTTTACGCTTTTGCTGACGTAATTCTTTTCTGTTTCCTTTTGCAATGCGTGCGCTGGGTTTGTCTTTTGCCTTTTTCTTAAGGTATGGGTTATAAGCTTCTCGATTTGGTTTCCAGCGGCGCCAAATGCGTTTTCGTTCACGTTTTTGCTTGAACATTTCTTTTTGCTGCGCCTCAATTGAATGCGTGCACAAAAGTAGAAAAAGGATCACAAAAAAACGGAGGAAAATTTTCATTTATCAAATTTATAACTTGAACGATAATGTAGATGTTGCAAAAAAGTTACTTGTGAACAGTGGTTTTTGAATAACGCTTATTGCAGTTTCATTACTACATATGTTTCTTCTACCACTAATTCACCGGTGCAATAATCCAATTTGTTTTTTAACTCAGGTGGGTAAGTTGTTACGATCTTAAAATTGAAGTTTTCAAAGAAGTGGGGGATGATGCAAACCAAATACAATGGCTTAACTGTTTTTTGTATCAAGGCCTTTGTAAGTTCTTTAGCAACGCCTTTATTCCTGAATTCAGGCAAAACACCCATCGAACACATTTCGGTGCATTCGGCATATTCTCTTATTCTACCGAAACCTGCCAGTTTATCATTAATAATTGCAATAAGGAATTGCTCGGGTTGAAGCGCTCTATCATCTAATTCAAATTCGCTGATATAAGATCTTAAAAGTTCGAAGGTAGGAGGGTCACAAACTTGTATCTTTATAGCCATTTAGCAAGCTGTTTTATTTATTGAGGTAATTGGTAGCCTCCGCGCCAAATAGTTTAACACCGTCTTTGTAAACGGTAATAAAGGCATCTGTAATTCCTAAGTCTACGGCTTCACTCTTTAATTCTTTTGCAAACTTGGCATCATTAAAGTTACCAATGTTGTAAATGTATAAGCCGTTGATGGCCTTGTTTTCTACCGGCCAATTTTTAATGGCATTAAATTTAGTCGCAACATCTGCTGGTACTTGTCTGCTGTATGCGCCAATTTGTACTTTAAACGTTATACCTTCTTCGTTTTCTTTAATGCCGTTATCCGGTGTTGCAGCAGGACGTTCTTTAACGCCATTTGAGAACGGTGCAATGGTAGGCGATGGAACGTTAGTAATTGCAGGTTGTGCCGCAGTATTAGTAGTTACAGGTATAACAGTAGGGAAAACAATTGGGTTTTCCGGTTCAAATAAAATACTGGCATCTGCTTCTTTTTTAGCCTTTGCCTCATTGAATGGTAAACGTTTACCATCTAGGTAAGCACTAACAAATGCATCCTTAATACCAAGATCGATCACTCTGTTCTTATCAGATATCAGCTTTTCGGCATTGTTATAAATTCCGGCAGTATAGCGGTATAATCCGTTTGGTAAAAGTTCACTATAAATAGGTGTTAAATTGCTTAAGCGTGCCTTGCTGATCTGGCGCGAGTATACACCTATCTGAACAGTGAATAGTAAATTCTTGGTCTTTTCTAATTCTTTAGTAACTACAACCACATCATTAACCGCTTTTGTAGGTGTATTGGTGTTATTAGGATTAACGTTTTCAGATATACCTGCTGTTAAAGGCGCATTTAAGTTAACTGTTTTGCCCTCGTTTTTAATGATCTCTAAGGCTTCTGCAACAGTAATGCGTTTACCGTTAAAGAAGGCAACCACAAACGCGTCAGGGTAGCCGTTGTTATTCAGATCACCTTTTACAGCCGATGCATTTTCTATCTTATTAAAATTACCCGCAGTGTATCTAATATATCCGTTCGGTGTTGTTTCTCCATTTACCGGTGTTAAACCTCTAAACGAATTATTAGCGATCTTCGTTTTAAATGCACCAATTTGTACGCGGAATATCAAACCATCAGGCATTTTAGCGTCAACCGGAATTGGTTTGTTTTCATTGTAAGCATTTTTATTTAACACCTCTAAACCTTCAATGCGCGCAATAACCTTTGTGCCTGCTGCTGTTTCAGTTGATGCGGTAGAATTGTCTTTTGCATTATTAGCAGCAACGTCGGTCGTTTTTGTTTCGTTGGACTTGCTTGTGTTGCTAACAACTGCGTTATCTTTTGTTTTGGTGTTGCTCTTTGTTTTGGTATTTGCAGCTACATCAGTAGCTTTTGTTTCATTTGTTTTAGCAGTATTGTTAGCTGTTTTATTATCGGTTGTTTTGGTGTTGTTAGTTTTAACAGCCACTTCATTTACCGGTTGAGCTTTTACATTATTATTTACCGCGGTAATACCTTCTGCAGATTGTTTATTTACTAATATATTCAACTGCGTTGCAGCGGTATGACCTGTTTTTGCAGCTAACGATAATAACTTGATCTTTTCTTCCGGTGTGTTTGCTTTGGTAGATCTGATCAATAGGTTTTTTGACTCGGCATTTAAATTCTCAACATTCGACTTGAGTTTAACTTGATCGGCATTTAATTTAAGAGGTATTGATCCTTTGTTTGTTTCATATTCCAAACTAAATGCATTTGTAAGGTTAGTAAGCTCTGCAGCTTGCTTGTTATATAGATCGTTTTGCTTTTGTTTCAGATCAGCAGGCAGGTCTTTTGTTTTATTTAAATTACTGTATGCAGGTTCTTTTACAACATAATCAGGATTAGATCTTTTAAGTTCGTTGATCAATTCGGTTTGTTTTTGTAAGATCTGAGCTTCCTCTTCTTCAGCGTTTCCTATTGCACCTATACGCGCATTATTGTTCGTTAAAGCATTTGCTTCTTCTCTGATATTCTTAGCTTGTTTTCTCTTTTGTTCAATTTCATCCTGTTTCGCTTTTAATGCAGCAGCTGCACTTGGATCGGATGCGTTTAGTTTTGCCAACATATCATTGATGGCATTGTTGTTGGCGTTAAAGTTAGCTTCGTTGTATTGTTGTGTTAATTGTGCTGCTTCCACTTTCTTTGCGAAAGACTGATCGTCCATTGCTTTTGCCTGCTCTAATAACGCATCTTTCTCTTCACCGGTTTTGTTGTTAGATTCGTTACGCAAATTATTTGCTTCCTGCGCCATGTTATCAGAAGCGTTCAGTAAGCTATTGATCTTATTTTGTATCTCCGTATTATTTATAGATCCCTCGGCTGAAGCATCAACAGAATTTGCTTTTGCGATCTCATCGTTCAGTTGATTGTTCTCACCTTCCAGTGATCTTAATCCATTGATGGCATTGTTCTTCAGGTTATTTGCCTGTTCGTTTCTAAGATCGAAATTATTGGTGGTGAAAAATGAATTGATCTGATTCAACGAGGTATCCTTATGATTCTCATAACTCAGATCGAGTGTGAAAGAGGTTGTTGCACGTTCCGAAGAAATGTTGTTCAAAGGTTGCACCACAGTTGGGTCTGAGGCTGTATTGGTGTTTTGCGCGTTGCTGTCGTTAGTATTGTTGTTTTTAGCAACATCGGTTGCATTCTCTTTTGTATTTGTTTTATCAGGAGTGTTGTCTTTTGTATCGTTGTTTTTTGCAGTATTATTAGCAACATCGCCGCCGGCGTTGTTATTTGCTTTTTGTTCGTTGGTTTTATTATTAGCAAGTGTTTTTGCTTCTGTTTCTGAATTTAATTTATTGATCGCTGCTAATGTTTCATTTTGTTTTTTAACCAAGTTATTTAGGTTAACGAGTTTTTCTGTTTCATTAGCCGATTGATCAACCTTTGCTTTTAAAGTGCTTATTTCATTTAGGTTTTTATTGATAACGGCTAGCTGACTTTTAAGTGCAGGAGTAGAGGCAATAGTAGGGTTGCTTTGTAAATTTGAATTCTGACTTACAAGTTCATCATCGTTTGCTTCACTCAATGTTTTAAAGGCAGTGTTCTTTGCTTCAACCAATTGTTTCACTTCCGCGTTTATCTTCGCAATTTCTTCCTTTAAAACGGTTTCATTAGTGATATTAACGGTGTTAAGATCTTTATAAGGTTTTAAAGCAACACCAGGGTTAGCATTTTTTAAAATTGCGAGAGCCTCATTTTGCTTATTTAAAGCGATCATTTCTTTTTCTTCGGCATTACCTAAATTTCCGATCTTGGCTGAATTGTTGCTCATAGCATTGGCCTCCTCGCGAATAGCCTTTGCTTGTTTTAATGCTTGTTCAGCTTCTTCCATCAATGCTTTCGACTGGTTCACGCTGCCTTCATCTGCCTTGTTGGTTGCTAATAACGTTTGAACATTTTCTTTATTCACATCAAATTTATCAAGGGTAAGTTTAGCACTTGTTTCCGATGCTTCAATTTGTTTTGCCTCGGCCTGTTTTTCAAGATCTACTGCCTGAGCAATTAAATTTTCTTTATCCTGACCTTGTTTAGTGGATGCTTCTGTTCTTAATTTTCCTGCTTTTGCAATTAATTCATCCGCTTGTTGCAAAATAGCTTCAGGATTGTTTGAGTTTTTTGTTAAGCTAACAGATGCATTTTGAATATTGGCTTCCGAATTGGTTATGGTTTCCTTTAATTTGTTTTGTAAAGCAAAGGCATCGTTAATTTGGCCATCGGCTTGTACCTTTTTATTTTGTACGTTGCTATTGGTGTAGTTGTTGTAATTAAATAAAGCATTATCGGCCTGTGTTAATGAGTTTTTCAAATCTTTCAGTTGATCCATTGCTTTTGATGGATTATCTGTATTGATCTCTTTTAAATTTTGATTTGGATTTTGCGTTGTACCTCCGGATGCAATTTGTTTATTGATCTCGTTGATACGATTGGTATTGTTTGCAATGCTTTGTTGATTTTGTTTTTTAGTAGCTTCTAAATTCTTTATTTCCGCGCTAATAGCTTTCTTTTCATCCGGTTTCTTTGTTTTAGCTAGCTGTGTTTTGTTTTTTGCTATCAATGCATCGATCTCTTTATTGTATGAGGTAAGTTGATTATTTACATCCGTAATATTATCCTTATTACCCGAATCTGTTACATTAATTCGTGATGCATATTTATCCTCCAGTTTCTGTCCATCGGTTTTAGTAATGGCTTGCGTTGTGTTTGTTGTTACAGCAGGTGTTTCAACTTTCGCAAAATTCTCGTTCTTTACTTTGTCTGTTAAAGCCAGCTCGTTTTTAAGCGCGCTGAGTTCAAGCGATAGTTTATTTTCAAGTTCCTGATTTTGTGTTAAGGCCGACTCAACTTTTTGTTGTTCCGTTTTAAGATCATTGATACGTGTGGTTAATTCCGCTTTTTCTTTTTTCTTACGTGTATTGCTTAATTCTGTTTCAGCTTTTGTAATATCACTTTTTAATTCGTTATTCTCAGCCGTTAGGTTGCTGCTTTTTTCGCTTGCAACGGCGATCTCTTTTTCTTTTTCAACTATTTCGTTCTTTAGGTCGGTATATTTGTTTTCCGATTCATTTCGTTTCGAAGAAACATCTGCAATTTGTTTTTGCAACTCAACTAATTTTTGTTGCGCATTTGGATCGTTGTTTTTACCTGAAGATAATTTTTCCAAT
>JBIKKW010000204.1:0-3783 GCA_044360115.1 Bacteroidia bacterium | reverse complement strand
TGTAAGGTTTAAGGAAGTGCCCGTAGTTGAGGGCTGGTCGAGATTCGGACACTATTTAATTGATGTGATCTGTTATTATGTTTTTGCCTTTACAGTTGCTATTCCGATCGTATTTATACTCATGGCCCTTGGCGTTAATGTTGCTGCGCTTAATGAAGATGGCACATTTGCCAGTATAATTGATAGATTGATCAGTTGGTTGGTGATTTACCCGGGCTATTTTGTATTATTTGAGAGTACTTTAGGCAGCACACCCGGCAAGCTCATATTAGGAAGAATTGTTGTGAATGAATATGGTAAAAAACCTGATCTGGCAACTATCATTAAACGTTCCTACATCCGCGTTATTCCATTCGAGGCTTTTTCATGTTTTTCAGGCCGCGGATGGCATGATACTTGGACAGATACATTTGTGATCTCTAAAAAGAATTTAAAGGATATTGAATTAGCGATGCAGATCAGTCAAATTGATGACAAAACTCATGCCGAACCTGAAATGAAATGATGATCTTGCATACGATCAAAATCAATAAAAATGAAAAAGTTCTATTATTTGATTGTTGCAATAATTACTCTTCAAATTAATGTGTTTAGCATTAACGACACATTGCATGTTTATTACCTCGAAAATTTCCCCTATTCCTATACCGAAAACAAAGAGGTTAAAGGATTGGAAATTGATATCATCAAAGAATACGTAAAGTGGGCTAAGAACGACGGGGTAAACTTGATAATTGACTACAAAGTATTTAGTGAGTTTGATAAATTATTTGAAGCCGTTTCAAAAGCGAAGGACAATGTGATCGGGCTTGGCTCTGTTACCATAAAACCTGAACGGTTAAAGGATGTTTCGTTTTCGCCTCCTTACTTAAAAAATGTTTCCATACTTGTTACAAACACCACTGTTGTTCAAATACAGAACAAAAATGAGGTGTCAAAAACATTAGCCAAGCAACGTGCAGTAACCTTGAAAAACTCAGTTTATGAGAAGTTTCTTTTAGATATAAAGAAAAAATACCTTCCTAAACTTTCGATCTCTTATACCGATTCTGAATTCAGCGCTATTGATTCTGTTGCTGCTAAACCAGGTGTTTTTGCCTACTGCGATGTTCTATCCTACTGGACCTATGGCAGAAATAACAAAGACAAACCTTTGCGCATACAAAAGTTCTTTACACATGATGCAGATAATCTAGGTTTTATTTTTCCTAAACGATCAAATCACGAAAAAGGGATGTCAGAATTCTTTGAGTCTGAATTTGGTTTCATTTGTTCGAAGCAATACACCGATATTCTCGAAAAGCACCTCAATCATGAGGTAATGGAAACAGTTAAAGTTAACTAATAGACCGTCTTCCTACTTAATTAACAAGCAAGTGCTGAAAACACTTTTAAACCCTTGTAGATATCGACGAATAAAATCTAATTTTTACAGATTGATTTGAGACTCATTTTATACATATTTATTTTTCTGTTTTCCGGCCATTGTTTTTCACAAAACAACAACCTGAACATCAACTACCTTGTGCATGCACCCTTTGCAATTAAAGACAGCACAGGCCCCAAAGGAATTGAAGTTGATATCATTAATGAATATGTGCTTTGGTTAAAGGCAACAAAAAAAATAGACATTTCCATTACCTACAATGCCTTTACAGATTACAATGCGCTTTTAACTGAAACTAAAAAAACCGGTCAGAAGTCCATTGCCTTAGGAGCATGCATTACCGGATTTGAAAAGGTTACTGATGCTGATTATACAACACCTTACTTAAAAAATCTATCGTTTTGTATAACAAATGGCAATGCCCCTGATATCAAAACCAAAAGCCAGGCAGATATTTACAGAGTGCTTTCGAGCATGACGGCATTAACCGTTAACAATACCAATTTAAGCAGCTGTATCAATGAAATAAAAAAACTATATGTGAAAGACCTGAAAGTTTCTTTTGTGAATTCAGAAACAGATATTTTACAGCAGATCTCTAAGAATATTTTAAACTTTGGCTACGTGGATGCGATAGAATTTTGGCTGTATCTTAAAAACAATCCGAATAAATTCCTGAAGATCCAGAAGAGTTTAGATCAAACCAAGGAAACCTTTAGTTTTATGGTGCCAAAAGGAAGTGAACATAAAAAACTATTTGATGAGTTTTTTACCACTTTTAAAACCGGTACCAAATACCGCATGATACTTGAAAAATATTTAGGCGGTTTCATGACTCAAAATATGGCCATCAAATAATTTAGCTTAACTTTACATGAGTTAAATTGCCTATGATCGCTATTGATAATACCCTTATTTCTGAAGATGTTCTTGAAAAAAAATTTGTTTGCGACCTTAACGCCTGCAAAGGCGCCTGCTGTGTTGCCGGTGATAGCGGAGCTCCTTTAGATAAGGATGAATTAAAAACATTGGATGGTGTTTTAGAAAAAGTAAAGCCATACATGACCAAAAAAGGACTTAAGGCCGTTGAAAAGAACGGATGTTATGTAATTGATGGTGATGGCGATTATACCACAACATTAGTAAGTGAAGGCGCCGAATGTGCATTTGTGTTTTTTGATGATAATAAGATTGCAAAATGTGCAATAGAACAAGCATACCTTGATAAAAAAATTGACTGGCAAAAACCAATTAGTTGTCATTTATACCCTATTCGCATTAAAAGAACAAAAACATACGAAGCTGTTAATTACGACAAATGGAGTGTTTGCAAACCGGCATGTGAATGTGGCGAAAAACTAGATGTGCCCGTATATAAATTCTTAAAAACACCATTGATCCGTAAGTACGGAAAAGATTGGTACAAACAACTTGAAAAAACTGCTGCAGTATTTTTGAAAAAATAATTTTTATGAAAAAGATTTTAATTACCGGATCAAACGGATTACTTGGACAGAAATTAGTTTACAAACTAATGAACCACCCAACATTAAAGTTAATTGCAACAGCCAGAGGTGAGAACCGATTGGTTCAAAAAACAGGATACATATACGAAACGCTTGACATTACCAACGACCAACAAACCATTGAGGTACTTACTAAATACAAACCAGATATTATCATTAACACAGCGGCCATGACAAATGTTGACGCTTGTGAAACAGATCGCGATGGTGCATACAGTATGAATACACTATCTGTAAAGTATCAGGTAATGGCCTTGGAAGCGCTTAAGAAAAACGATCCTAATTACGATCCGCATTACATTCATTTGAGCACCGATTTTATTTTTGATGGAACACATGGTCCGCTTGATGAAAATGAAAAACCAAATCCTTTAAGTTATTACGCCGAAACCAAATTAGAAGCAGAGCATATTGTTACCGGCAGTTCATTGAAATGGGCCATTGCGCGCACTGTTTTGGTTTATGGCATAGTTGATAATATGAGCCGCAGTAATATTGTTTTATGGGTGAAAGGTAATTTAGAACAAGGAAAAACAATTAATGTAGTAGATGATCAGTTCAGAACCCCAACATTGGCCGAAGACCTGGCAGATGGTTGTATTTTAATTGCAGAAAAAGGTGCAACAGGTATTTACAACATAAGCGGTAAAGATTACATGAATATTTTAGAATTGGCACAACGTGTAGCTGATTATTATAAGCTTGACAGATCGTTGATCAAACCAAGTAAAAGTGCAGACATCAAACAACCTGCAAAACGCCCGCCAATTACAGGTTTTAAGATCGATAAAGCAAAAAAGGATCTTGGATACAATCCACACAGCTTTGAAGAAGGAATTACGCTGTTAGAGGAGCAATTGAAAAAACAAT
>JBIKKW010000081.1:0-13561 GCA_044360115.1 Bacteroidia bacterium | reverse complement strand
ATAGTGCATTCGATAAGTTAAGATCTCACCCTCCTTAAATGCAGTGTTTGTTGCATTCGGTAAATTTTCACTCTGACCTGATCCTATTATTTGTTGTTCAATAACTGATGTTCTGGTCAATTTATATTCTGCAGAGCATAAAACAAAAAGCATTATCGCTGATGCAGTAATTAACTTTAGTTTTTTGTTTGCTTTCATAGTGTTTTGTACTTATGTCTTATACTAATCAAAACGCGTGCCAGTTACTTTTTTAATCCTAAAAATTTGTTAAACCGTTAATAAGAGTCATTATTGCTTGTCTTTTTTCTTTCAGATCTTCATTTAAATTAGGAGCCGCCAACAAGCGTTTCATGGCCATTGTTTTTTTGATATAGTAATGGAAATTCATACTAAACCAAGCGCAGCCCATTAGCAATGCCGTTAAATTTAAAGGCCAAAGCACGTTTGGTGAAGAAATATAAATGAAAAAGAACCACAGTAAAAAATTAAATAGAAAAATAAACGAACCTAAGCCAACAGATATGGAAGCATAAAATTCAACATTCTTGCGTACCAATTTTTTGGTCAAATAAACGGTCAATTTGTAAGGCATATAGGCGGCTAAATATCCTAATGCGTGTATTGGTAGTCCTAAAACCATTAAAAACAGCCTTAAATTAAGTTTAAACCGGTTTATTTGGCTATAATTTAAGGGGTTAATAAGCCAATCTCTTAGGTTGTGCTTTTTTAGGAGTTTAAAATAATCAACGGTTTTGGTCTTTATTTCTTCTAATTTGGGCTTATCTAATTCATCAACATGGTTAATTATATCCGTTAAATGCGCGGTTACTTTAAACTCATCTTCAAGTTTGGAGCCCAAATTCATTTTCGTTAACCACTCCTTCATCACCATCTCTTCGAGTTGCACAACCAGCTCATCATTTTCTTTGTTGTTAATGTGTGTTACCAGTTCTTTCATTTTCAAATCCAGCAACTGTAAAAACTGATTATGGGTCTTAGCCGGGTTTTCTTTAAAAGCCTCTGCAAAATCGCTCACTTTTATTGGTGTACCAACGTTATAAAATAATTTACTTCTGAATTTTGAAGCAGCGCTGTAGTTAACACCAACAGGCACTACGATCAGATCTTTATTTTTCAAATAGTCATATGCGCCAAATACCATGCGCGATACACCTTTTTTTAACGGACGTAAACGGCGCTCTTGAATGCATAAACCTTCAGCAAAAATGATGATCTTATTGTTGCGTTTTAAAAGTTTATTTACCACGCGATACGATTCGTCATTTTTTTGCAAACCTTCTTTGCCGCCATCTCTTAACCTGAAAATAGGAACTATACCTAATTGAGTGAGAAGAAAATTAGCCAAACCGGGCTTAAAAGCATCGCCGCGCGCCATATACTTTAAACGTTGCGGATAACTCACCCAGGTGATACAAACAGGATCCATGAACGCATTGGGATGATTCATGGCAATAACAACCGGACCTTTTACCTGAAGGTTTTGAATATTCTTACCCTGGATCTTTTTATAAAATGCCGGTAATGAGAAAGAAACGAGGTATCTAATTAGGTGCCAAATCATTGATTGAAAGTTAAAAAAATGGTGCAAATTTTATCAAAGATATTATTAATATTTTGTTAGTAAAATATGAATTAATAAAAGCCCATAAAACCCTAAAAAATCAGTATATTTAAAGGATATATATAACTAAAAAAAAGACGGATTTTTATGTCAGAAACGAGCACAGATAAAAAGAATTACGGAGCGGATAATATTCAGGTTTTAGAAGGATTAGAAGCGGTTAGAAAAAGACCTGCCATGTACATTGGTGATATTGGTATAAAAGGTTTGCATCATTTGGTATATGAGGTGGTAGATAACTCTATCGACGAGGCTTTAGCGGGTCATTGTAAAAATATTAGTGTAACCATTCTTGAGAACAATTCCATTCGTGTAAAGGACGACGGACGTGGTATTCCAACAGGTATACATCCAAAACTCGGTGTGAGTGCCTTGGAAGTAGTTATGACCGTGTTACACGCCGGTGGTAAATTTGATAAGGATACCTATAAGGTTTCCGGTGGTTTACATGGTGTTGGTGTAAGTTGTGTGAACGCTTTATCTGATCTTTTAGTTGCTGAGGTACATCGTGATGGAAAGATCACCAAACAGGAATTCAGCAAAGGTAAACCGTTATATCCTGCAAAAGAAGTTGGTGATACAACTTACCGCGGAACCATTGTAACCTTTACACCCGACCTAAGTATTTTTACTGTTGGTGAATATAACTATACAACCTTAGCGAATCGTATGCGCGAATTAGCGTATTTAAATAAAGGTATTCGTATTATTTTAAGTGATGATCGCCAAAAAGATGAAAATGGAAACGCTTATTCTGAAGAGTTTTACAGCGAAGGTGGTTTACGCGAATTTGTAACTTACATTGATGGTGCTAAGGAAAAATTAATTGAAGAACCAATTTATATTGAGAATAATTCAGGCTCTATTCCTGTTGAAGTAGCAATGTTATACAATAATTCGTATACCGAAAGTATTCAGAGTTATGTGAATAATATTAATACTCATGAGGGTGGTACACACTTATCTGGTTTCAGAAGAGGTTTAACGCGTACCTTAAAAAATTACGCTGATAAAAACGGCTTATTGAGCAAAGTAAAATTTGAGATCAGTGGTGATGACTTCCGTGAAGGATTAACAGCCGTTATTTCAGTTAAAGTTCAGGAGCCTCAATTCGAAGGTCAAACCAAAACAAAATTAGGAAACTCTGAAGCTATTGGTGCGGTTGATACTGCTATTAGTGAGGCGCTTTCAAATTATTTGGAAGAACATCCAAAACAAGCACGTACCATTGTAGATAAAGTTATTTTAGCAGCTACTGCTCGTCATGCCGCGCGTAAGGCACGCGAAATGGTGCAACGTAAAAATGTAATGACAGGCTCTGGCTTACCGGGTAAATTAGCAGATTGCGCAAGTGGTGATCCGGAAGCTTGTGAGTTGTTCTTAGTTGAGGGTGACTCTGCGGGTGGAACAGCCAAACAAGGCCGTAACCGAGAGTTTCAAGCCATCTTACCTTTACGTGGAAAGATATTGAACGTAGAAAAGGCTTTGGAATATAAAATTTACGAGAACGAAGAGATCAAAAATATTTTCACGGCATTAGGCGTGTTCCGCGGAACAAAAGAAGATGACCGTGCTTTGAATTTAGAAAAATTACGTTACCACAAGATCGTTATCATGTGTGATGCCGATGTTGATGGTTCACACATTACAACCTTGATCTTAACATTCTTCTTCCGTCATATGAAAGAATTAGTTGAGAACGGACATGTGTATATTGCTTCGCCTCCATTGTATCAGGTTAAAAAAGGTAAAGATCAACGTTATTGCTGGAATGAAGAGCAACGTGATGCGGCTATCAAAGAAATGGGTGGCGAAAAAACCGATTCAGTGAATGTGCAACGTTACAAAGGTTTAGGTGAGATGAACGCGGAACAATTATGGGAAACCACTTTGAATCCGGCTTCAAGAACATTGCGTTTGGTAAATATTGATAGCGCTGCAGAAGCTGATCGTGTATTTAGTATGTTAATGGGTGATGAGGTTCCTCCACGCAGAGATTTTATTGAGAAGAACGCGAAATACGCAAAGATCGACGCTTAATACAGTTTAAATTTTTAAATAAAAATGTTGGTGATGAGCCAACATTTTTTGTTTTCATAGAATGCAGTTACAGCACGCAGATAATAAATTCGAGAAAAGGTCATTCCCCATTGTGATCTGTTGCGATCAATTGCGCACACCCGAAAATGTTGGTATGGTATTCAGGGTTGCTGATGCGTTTCAGGTAGAGAAGATCTTATTTCATTCGTTGAGTCCGAAAGCTTCAGATAGAGCAGTGAAGCGCATTTCAAGAAGTACATCCAATTTGGTTTCGCATCAACATGTTCATGATCTGGTTTCTGAATTGAACAAACTGAAAGAACAAGGGTACAAGGTGTTGGCATTAGAGATCACTGCAAACAGTAAACCTATTCAGCAGTTAATGGTCGAAAAAAACGATAAACTGATTATTGTTATTGGCGCCGAACGTAATGGTATTTCATCTGAACTTTTGAATTGCTGCGAAACCGTTTATCATATTCCCATGTATGGCACCAACTCCTCTATGAATGTGGTGAATAGCTTATCGGTAGCGCTATACGAGATCACCAATAAATTCAATTCACTTTAAATAATTCTACATCATTTAATTTGTAAACCGAAGTGCAATGGTTTGCAGGATCTGTAACATAATTTCTGATCGGGTTATCGGTTAAAATAAAATGCACCAAAATGTAATTGATCTTAAATTTTTCAATATCCTTTCTGATACCTTCTGCCGGCTGAATGGGCAAAACGGCCACGGACTTGCATTTGGTGTAATAGGCAATAACGCGAGGTTTTTCAAATTCAATTACATCGGTTTCTTTTAAATTGGTTTGTATGAATGCAAATAGTTTTTGAATATCCGGTTTTTCCGGTCCCTCATTGGTTTCTTTTGCAGTTTTAATAACCGCAGTTAATTCATCCTGATACGAAACAAAAACAATGGCGCCAAACATCAGTGGCATCCATTTTCTTTGCAATTGCAAGCCTTCCGCAACTAATTTTAAGCCACTTACCGCATAACTAAATAAAAAGAATAGGATAGGGATGATGAATCGAAAACCGGCATCACCAAATTTTAAAGTCAAAATGGTTAAGATGTATAAAAGCGTATAAATGTTTGTCAGGTCTTTTTTATTTACTCGCCATGCCTGAAATAAACCAATGGCCGAAAACGTGATCAAAGCACAACCCGCTAAAAGCCCGCTGTAATTGAATGGTGAGGCATTAAACTTTTTAAAGAATACAAAAAGGTTATCTAAATTATAAGTTAAATGCGCATTCAAATTTGTCCAAAAGTTTTCTGTTTCTAATGGAAACGGATAATTAGTATCACAAGGCAAACCAAATTTTAAGATCAAAAAAAGTACTGTAAATGATACCAATCCAAATAAAATGGACTTAATGTTGTTTTGCTTCATGGATCGGTTTTGAAAAATTATGGAGATCACATAAGTGATCAACAACAAATAACCTACACTTCTAATGTGGATGGCCAATGCCATACAAATGCCAATGAATACATGTTTATAAACGTTTGTTTCACCGGTGATCAAAAACAAACTTAGCATGGAAATAAATAAAAAAGGCAGATCAGAAATGACTTCTGCTTTAAGCGATAACATCACCGGATTATAGGCAATGATAAGGGTTGTAACAATGCTTGTTAGTAAAGAAAATTTGCGTCGTAAAAACAAATAACCAATAAAACAACCTAGCAATAAAAAAACCGACATGTAAATATTTAACACCTCAATGTTGTAGCCAAACAGTTTTAGTATTGGAGCGAGGATCAGCGGAAATCCAATGGGGTATGCTTTCGGACCAATAAAGTGAGCGTCGTTAAATAAAACGTCCGATTGATCTTGTGAAACGCCGTCAATTAAATTTTGAGCTTGTTGTAAATAAAGTGCGAAATCATCTCCCCAATCATGACTATCACGAATGTTGATGAATAAAAGTGGAACCAATAGAATGAAGATGATACTATATTCTATTGGTTTTTTCACAATAAAAAGGATGAATTAAATTAATAGGCTAGTAATTCAGCAATTGCTTTTTCAACTTTTTCAGGAGTTGGTAACATGGTTTTTTCTAAAACAGAATTCAACGGAATAGCGGGTAAATTTTTTGCACCAATAACTTTTACAGGCGCATCTAATTGCTGAAAACAATTATCTGAAATACGAGCAGCAACCCCTTGTGCAAATCCATTGAACACAGGTTCTTCAGTTAAAACCATTACTTTACCGTGCTTTCTTGCACTTGCAAAAATAGCTTCTTCATCCAAAGGCATAATTGTTCTCAAATCGATGATCTCAACTGCGTCCTCAAATTTCTTCGCTGCTTCTTTTGCCCAATAAACGCCCATGCCATAAGTAATAATGGTCATGCTTTTTCCTTTGTTAACCGCCTCTTCACTTGCTTCCTGAACTAATCGGGCTTTTCCAAATGGAATGATGTAATCTTCATCCGGTTCAATTGTTTTTGCATCTTCGGTTCCTTTGATCTTACTCCAATATAAACCTTTATGCTCTAACATCACCACAGGATTTGGATCGTGATAAGCCGCTTTCATCAAGCCTTTCAAATCGGCACCGGTACTTGGGTATGCAATTTTTATTCCTCTGATATTTGCTAATACACTTTCAACTGAACTTGAATGGTAGGGTCCGCCACTTCCGTAAGCGCCAATTGGCACACGTAAGATCATGCTCACAGGCCATTTACCATTGGTTAAAAAACAGCTGCGACTTACTTCGGTAAATAATTGATTTAAGCCCGGCCAAATGTAATCGGCAAATTGAACTTCAACAATTGGCTTCAATCCAACAGCACTCATACCAACAGTTGAACCAACAATAAATGCTTCCTGAATGGGTGTGTTAAATACACGATGATCGCCAAACTGTTGAGCTAATGTGGCTGCTTCTCTGAATACACCGCCTAAACGGGCACCCACATCTTGTCCGTATAACAAACACTCATCGTGCTTGCTCATCAATTCTCTAATTGCAAATAAAGCACTATCCACCATAACGGTTGGTTGCTTTCCACTTGGTTTGCGTTCACCTTTTTCTTCTGTAACAGGGGTAGGGGCAAACTCGTGTGTTTCCAGGTCTTCCGGACGAGGATCCTCTTCCTTTAAAGCACGTTGATAATCTGCTTCAACTAATGCTTGTGCTTCATCTTCTATTTTTTTGATCTCCGATGCATCCACACCGGCAATAATCAATTGATTTCTTAAACGTGGTAATGGATCTTTTTTAGCGCTTTCTTCCAAGTCGTGTCGGTACCATTCTTTGCGCACACCACTGGTATGATGGTTCAGTAAAGGAACTTTGGCATGGATCAACATGGGGCGTCTTTCTTTACGAATAATATCCAAACATTCCTGAACGGTATTGTAACTCAAAATAAAATCAGTTCCATCAATGGTTCGTACATCTAATCCTTTAAAACCTTTTGCAAATTCGGTAATATCTTGTGCACGTATTTCTTTTGCATTGGCACTAATATCCCACTCATTATCCTGAACCAAATACAAAATAGGTAATTGTTTTAAAACAGCCATTTGAAAGGCTTCTGAAACTTCACCCTCCGTACAACTCGCATCTCCTAACGAACATACAGCCAATGGATTTTTTCCGTCAAAATCGCCATATAGTTTCATTTTCTCCTTATACTGTATACCCATTGCAATACCGGTTGTTGGTATGGCTTGCATGCCCGTAGCACTAGATTGGTGCGGTATTTTAGGCATGTTATCACGCTTTAAACTCGGGTGCGAATAATAAGTTCTTCCGCCCGAAAATTCATCTGTACGCTTAGCCAATAATTGCAACATCAGATCAAATGGTTGCAAGCCAATGGCCAATAACATACTATCGTCGCGGTAGTAAGCGCTTAAAAAATCTTGTGGCAATAACTGAGTACCAAGGGCTATTTGAATGGCTTCGTGGCCGCGGCTTGTAGCGTGAACATATTTTGCAGTTACCTCTTTATTGGCCTCGTATAACTCGGTCATACTCTTGGCAGTGCACATTAAACTGTACGCTTTTTTTAAAGTTTCAAGAGGTATCTTTGTCTTCACAGATGTGGGGTTTAAGGTTATATCTTCCATTTACAAAATCCTGAATCTTAAAGATAATTTTAAATATAAAATTAAACAAATGATTTAAAGGCTTGTTAACAACTTGATGTAAATAATTATAAGTAAGCCATTGATTAATAGCGGTTTATTAAGGATAAATTTAAGATGTTTTGAAGCACTTTTTTTACGATAATAAGCAACTAAAAGTTGATGGTTTTTATTTGAGGATTTTCCTCTTTAAAGGCATTTTATTTTTGTTGTTTTTTGTTACATCCTGCCGTCATCATAAAGAAACATCAAGTGTAAAAACACCACCTGTTAACACTTCTACATCTGCAACAAAAATTAAGATCGTAGCCGAAAAATTAGCCATTAGTGAAAAGGATGTGAAAGCAAAAAAGCTGTATTCGTTCATTAGCGAATGGTACGGAACGCCATATAAATACGGGGGTTGCGGCAAAGATGGGGTTGATTGTAGTTGCTTTACCGGAACGCTTTATTATAAGGTTTATGGAAAAATAATTGCACGAAGTTCATCGCAATTATACAAAGAATCGGATCATATTAAAATGAAAAATTTAGAGGAGGGCGACCTTGTTTTTTTTAAGATCGGATCAAAAAATGTGAGTCATGTTGGGGTATATTTAAAAGACGATAAATTTGTTCATGCCAGCACTAAAAAAGGTGTCATGATCAGTAGCTTACAAGAGCAGTTTTTTAAAGATACGTATTACGGAGCGGGAAAGTTAAAATGAGTTTGCAAAATTTAGGAATAACAGCATACCAAATAATGTTATCTTTGGGGTTTAAATTATGAGTGTTTACGATAAATACGAAGCTGTTATAGGTTTAGAATGTCATATACAATTGTTGACCAAAACAAAAATGTATAGTAATGATATTGCTGAATACGGTGCCTTGCCTAACACCAATGTGAGTGTTATTTCTTTGGGTCACCCTGGCACATTACCAATGGTAAATAAAAGTGCCATTGAATATGCGGTTAAATTAGGATTGGCTGTAAATGCCACCATTCGAGAAGAGAATCAATTTGCACGTAAGAATTATTTTTACGCCGATCTTCCAAAAGGGTATCAGATCACACAAGATAAAACACCAATTTGTAATGGTGGATTCATTAATTACAAATTAAAGGATGAAGAGAAGCGCGTGAATTTAACGCGTATTCACATGGAGGAAGATGCCGGAAAAAGCATGCATGATGTGGATCCGTTTGCAACATTAGTTGACTTGAACCGTGCCGGAACGCCTTTGTTGGAAATAGTTACCGAACCCGATCTGAGAACCGGTGAAGAGGCTTATGCTTATTTGAATGAGGTGCGCAAACTGGTGCGTTATTTGGAGATATGTGATGGTAATATGGAAGAAGGATCATTGCGTTGTGATGCTAATATTTCTGTTCGCATAAAAGGTGCTAAAGAGTTTGGCAAAAAAGTAGAGGTGAAAAACATGAACTCGTTTCGTAATGTTCAACGCGCTATTGATTTTGAAATTAAACGTCAGATCGATCTAATTGAAGGTGGCCAGCCTATTGCGGTTGAAACCCGAAGTTTTGATGCTGTTAACGGAAGTACGTTCTCCTTAAGAAGTAAGGAAAGCGCTAACGATTACCGTTATTTTCTGGAGCCGGATATTCAGCCGGTTTATGTTACAAAAAGTTATATCGACACTGTAAAAAGTAAGTTGCCTGTTTTACCGGCGCAATTATTTGAATTGTATACTAAAACTTACGGATTAAGTGAGTATGATGCATTTCAATTGACCGAGTTAAAAGAAATTGCGAATTACTATAATGAATTAGTAACGCATACAAAAAATTATAAGAGTGCTGCCAATTGGGTAATGGGTACCATTCGTTCATCAATGAATGAGCGCGCTATTCATATTGGTCAGTTTGAATTAAAGCCTGCTAAAATTGCGGAGATCATTCAATTGATCGACGAGAACAAAGTAAGTAATACAGCAGCGGCAACTAAATTGTTTCCTGCTCTTATTGAAGCGCCAACAGCATCCGCGGAAGAGGTTGCAAAAAAACTAGACCTTATTCAAAACAGTAATTCAGATGAGTTGCAAGGTTTTATCGACGAGGTTTTAAACAAATTCCCTGAAAAAGTGTCTGAATATAAAGGCGGAAAAGTGGGCTTGTTAGGTATGTTCGTAGGTGAGGTGATGAAAGCCTCAAAAGGAAAAGCTGATCCTAAATTATTGAATCAATTAGTTAAACAAACATTAGATAAAAAATAAATACATGCAAAAATTAATTATTGCAAGCGCATTACTCGTAGCTTTTACTGCTTGTAAAGATGGTGGAAGAAAAGGTTCATTTGAATTGAAAGGAAATTTCACAAACAGTAAAGGTGAAACAATTTACCTTGAAAAATTAGCCGGACAAAAACCGGTGGTGGTTGATAGTGCTCAGGTTGATGATAAGGGTGATTTTGAATTTAAAAACTATGATCCAAATATTGGTTTTTACAGGATCAAAGTTAACGAGCAAAATTTTGCCATGTTGGTGCTTGATTCAGCCGATAAAGTAAGAGTTACAGGTAACTTAGCCGATCTTGGAAATACCTATAAGGTTGAAGGTAGTGCCGAAACAAAATTATTTATTGAGTATAATGAACTGTCAAAGAAAGATCGTGTTCGAATGGATTCATTAACGGCTGTTTTTCAAAACATGGCAGCCATGATGGGTTTAGATCAATTGCAACAAACAAATCCTGAGTTAGCGGCAAAACGTGGCGATTCTTTGAGTAAATCATTGGAAGGTCCATACATGGCCATATTAGAATCTTCTAACAAAACAATGGCAGAAGTGATCAAAAAGAACTCGAATATGTTCGCTTCAATTATGGCCATTCAAAGTTTAGATCCTGATAAATATTTTGATCTGTTCATTGAGTTAGATAAGAATCTTTACAAGAAATACCCAAGCAATCAAAATGTATTGATGTTCCACGAGATCGTTTCAAAATCTATGGCATTGGCTGAAGGTAAAGAAGCACCGGAGATCAATTTACCGGATGTAAATGGAAATCCATTAGCTTTAAGTTCGTTAAGAGGTAAAATTGTTTTGATCGATTTTTGGGCAAGTTGGTGCGGACCATGCCGTAAAGAAATGCCAAATGTAGTGAAGGCATATAATAAATTTAAAGATAAAGGTTTTGAGATCTATGGTGTTTCATTGGATCAGGATAAAGATAAATGGGTAGGTGCCATAAAAGACGAAGGCATTACCTGGCCACAAGTAAGTGATCTGAAATACTGGGAGTGCGAAGCTGCCCGCGCCTACAATGTTCAAGGAATACCATTTGCTGTTTTAATTGATAAAAATGGTAAGATCATTGCAAAAAATTTAAGAGGCGAAGAATTAGAAAAAGCAATTGAAAAGGCTTTAGCTGCAAATTAAAATAATGCGTTTGCTGAATAGATTAAAGAAAATACGAATGAAAAACATGGATCGCTGCAATTGGTTTGTAGCGATTTTTGTTATGAGCCAACAGTTGTTTTCGCAACAAACCTATTTTCAGCAGGAAGTAAATTATAAGATAGATGTTCGTCTGAACGATAAAGATCATTCTTTAAAAGCCTACGAAGAGATCCAATACATCAATAACGCCAGCACCTCTTTAAATTATATTTATTTTCATTTATGGCCAAATGCCTACAGGAACAATGAAACAGCACTTGCCAAGCAATTGGTGAGTTTAAAAAAGACCGATCTCTATTTTTCAAAAGAAGAGGAGAGAGGTTATATAGATAGTTTGGATTTTAAAGTGAATGGAAAAAAAGTTCAGTTAGAAATTGATCCTGAAAATCCGGATATATGTAAATTGATCTTGAACGAACCGCTTCGATCATTAGATACTTTAAAGATAACCACACCTTTTTTTGTAAAGATTCCCGATGCAAAATTTTCACGTTTAGGTCATGATCAGCAAGCTTATTATATAACACAATGGTATCCAAAGCCGGCGGTATTTGATATTGAAGGCTGGCATCCAATGCCGTATTTAGATCAAGGTGAATTTTATAGTGAATACGGCGCATTTGATGTATCTATTACACTTCCTCAAAACTATGTGCTTTCGGCAACAGGCGACAGAATTGATGCTGATGAAGAAGAAGATTTTTTGAATAACAATGTGGCGCAAACACTTCGCCGAATTGATGAAGGAGGAAATTTTCCTTACAGCGAAATGGCCTTTCCGCCATCGAGTACAAAATTTAAAACAGTAAGATTCAAACAATTCAGAGTACATGATTTTGCCTGGTTTGCCGATAAACGTTTTCATGTGATCCATGATCAAATACAATTGCCTAACACTAATCGTACGGTTGATACTTGGGTTTATTTTACCAGTAAGAAATGGTATTTATGGAAAGATGCCATTGATTATGTGAACGAATCAACCATCTTTTATTCGTATATGTTGGGCGATTATCCCTACAATAATGTATCGGCTGTTGATGGCGTAATTATGGCCGGTGGCGGTATGGAATATCCGAATGTGACCGTTATTGGCGATATGAGTTCGGCATTGGATCTTGATGTGACCATCACACACGAAGTTGGGCACAATTGGTTCTACGGAATTTTGGGAAGTAATGAGCGTAATAATCCTGGCTTGGATGAAGGTATCAATTCGTTTTATGAAATGAGTTATGTGCGCGCCAAGTATCCTGAAAAAAAGTTAAGTGATTACGTTGGTTTTGATACCACGCGAAAGTTTTTAGGATTAAATAAATATGCTTACTGGCGCGAAAAAGAAATAGCTTATTTTCTTTCCGCTAAATCTAACTTTGACCAACCGATCAACACCAGTTCAGAACTTCTTTCTTCATTTAATTATGGCAGTATCATTTACAGTAAAACACCTGTAATACTCGATTATTTGCGCGATTACATGGGCGATGAATCGTTTAATAAAGCCATGCAATTTTATTTTGAGAATTATAAATTCAAACATCCTCAACCAAAGGATCTGATACAAACATTGCAATATTTCAGTGGAACAGATCTTACCTGGTTCTCAAAATATTTGATGCAGTCAAACGAAAAGATCGATTACAAAATAAAAAGCGTGAAGCGTAATAAAGATGGCAGTTACCGTATTAAAGTAAAAAACAAATCAAAATTACCGGTACCATTCAATATATATGGTTATAAAGATGGAAAGCCCGTTGGGTTCGTTTGGTTCAATGGTTCTGATTCTACGCGCAAACTTGGATTTCCGCCCAGTGATGTGGATTTTTTTAAGATTGATGGTTTAGATATGATGCCTGATATCAATCGAAGAAATAATTATTCGCGTACTAAAGGGATCTTTAAAAAAGTAAAACCTGTTCAGCTTAATTTTTTAACCAAACTGCCTAACCCATATAAAAATCAAATAAATTATTTGCCAATTGGAGGTTATAATTTATACAACGGTTTTATGCTTGGTGCAGCTATGCACGATCAAACCATTTTTGATAAAAAGGTAGAGTATGTGTTGGCGCCCATGTACGCGTTTAAAAGTAAAACGCTTACAGGTTTTGCCGAATTGAATTTTAATTTCTTCCCTAAGCACACTTTCAGAAAGGTAACCTTAGGTGCCAATGCAAGATCCTTTGCTTACAATTACTTTGAAAAAGGTGCCTACGCACAAATGGAAAACGATATATTCCTTAATTATTTGCGAGTTAGCCCATCGTTACAAGTTGAATTCCAAAATAAAAATAAAACAAGTCATGCTACACATGTTTTAAAATTAGGGCATCATATGATCTTAAAAGAA
>JBIKKW010000238.1:0-2987 GCA_044360115.1 Bacteroidia bacterium | reverse complement strand
AACCGCTAAAAGATCGATAATAAAAACCATTAAAGAAGAAAGTACAACGGCTGAATTGGCAGACTGACCAACACCCTCGGTACCTTTATTTGAAAAATAACCTTTGTAACAACCAATAACACCAATGGCATAACCAAAGAAAAATGTTTTTAGGATAGAAGGGATCACATCGCCATACGAAAGCGTATCAAAAACCTGATTCCAATAAAGATCCCAACTTACCACCCCTCTGATATTACAACCCAAATAGCCACCATAAAGCGAGACGGCATCTGCCAAAATAGCTAATAAAGGGATCATTAAAGAAGTAGCGAAAACACGTGTAACAACCAAATATTTAAAGGGATTAGTACCCGAAACTTCCATGGCATCAATTTGTTCGGTAACCTTCATGGAGCCTAACTCGGCACCCATACCCGACCCTACTTTACCGGCACAAATAAGCGCGGTAATTACTGGCGCAATTTCACGTACCAGCGAAACCGATACCATTTTTGGCAACCAATCTTCAGCACCAAACTCCACTAATGTGGGGCGCGATTGAATGGTAATAACCAATCCCATAATAAAGGCGGTAAGGGCAACCAGGGGGAGCGATTTATAGCCAACAAAATAACATTGGCGTATCATTTCCTTAAACTCATAACGGGGCACAAAACCTTCGGCAAAAAAACGAAACCCAAACTTGGAAATTGAACCAAGTTCATTAAAGAAATTGAGTAATGGTTTTGGCAACATAAATTACGGCTAAAGATACTAAAATTAAACACTTGCCGAAAAGCCAATAAAGGTGATAAATATCAGTGGAAAAGCTGATCAATTGCACTGTTTACAAATTGTTGTTTGACCAATAAAATTTAACCTTTTAACTTTATAAGTGGTAAGGACTAAATTATAGATTTTCCATTTTAAAATGTTTCACAATAACATTACATACAGCTTGGTTAAAGACAATTAGTTGTTTTGTATAGCCATCAAAGCAAAAAAATATATCAAAATTTGTAATAGACGTATCTTTTTTATATATTTGTACGTATAATAAATCATGGATACAAAATTAACATTAAAGCTTAACGAGGACGTAATCGAAAAAGCAAAGGAATATGCAAAATCAAAAAAGACCAGTCTTTCTGATCTAATTGAAAATTATTTGCAAAAACTAACTACTGAAAAGAAAGGCAAAAAGAATATTACGCCACTTGTTAAAAGTCTCTCAGGAGTTATTGAACTACCCAAGGATTATAACGACAAAAAAGATTACACCGACTACTTAACTAATAAATACAAATAAGTGGAAAAGGTTTTTGTTGACTCAGATATTGTTCTCGATCTATTAAGCGGGAGACAACCTCATTACAATCACTCCGCTGAGCTATTTTCACTTGCTGACGGAAATTCAATAAAGATTTATGTTTCTTCATTAACTTTTGCGAATGTAAATTACATATTATCAAGGCAACTTTCAGCCGGACAAGCCAGAAAACTACTTTTAAAGTTTAAGACATTGATAAATGTTTTAGCTGTTAATGATAAGATCATAGAGTTAGCCTTAGCATCAGACTTTCATGATTTTGAAGATGCCATACAATACCATACAGCCATAGAAAACGGCATATCTACCTTATTGACAAGAAATTTAAAAGACTTTAAAAAAGCTGAAATAACAATAATGACAGCACAACAATTTCTGAAAACAATAGATTAAGTTACTGGTTTGTGAAAGTCAGCCGCACATACGAATTTACAATTCATATTTTCATCTATTTATTCTCTATTTTATATTGTTTACGTACCTCTTTAATAAATTGTTTAATTTCTAAATAAGAATAATTGGCACGCGAATTACCATATACCATTTGCTCCTTTAAACCATAGTGCTTATTGGTTCCCTTTTCTTCCAAGGTTAAAATAAAATCGGTTGGTACCATTCCTAAATTTCCCTTTTCAAAGGCAGAGAGTTTTTCGGGATAGAATTTAATGATATACTTGGCACTATCTGCTTCTGAACTTTCGTTACTAAAATTTAAGATCATATATTTGAATGGATATTTTTCCATGGCCGCTATACATTTTGCCCAATGTTTATCTTTTTCTTCCATTTCGGGGCCATACAAGAGCACTTCATCAAACTTTTCTTTACTCAAAACCAAAACATGTTTATCAAGATCAGTTGGAATGCCCTTTACAAAATTTTTCACCTTACTGTTCTCTATTAATGTGCTTTGTGATAGCAATTGAAATGGTAATGTTGCAATGAAGGCGAATATTATACTTACTACTATTTTCATGATAAAGTTTTAATTGAAGATATTCATTTAAAGTGGTATTTGAAAATTGAACAAGGTGGATTTGAAAACATTTGTTGCAGTGATAATAAAAGTATATTTTTGAAAGTCATTGTTCAAATAAATAATTCGACCAAGAAAAGCCTATTATGAAAAAACACTTCCTACTCTACATGTTATTTATTATTTCCCTTATTAACGGACAAAACACACCAACTCACGAATGGGTTAAACAAATGGGTGAAATAGGTAACAGTTCAGTTGGTAGTTCAATATGCACAGATGCATCAGGTAATGTATACATAACAGGATTTTTTGATGGAACAATGGATTTTGATCCGGGTCCATCAGTGTTTTCATTAACTGCAACAGGTGCTGCTGATGCGTTTGTTTGTAAATTGAACGCTTCAGGAAATTTTGTGTGGGCTAAAAAATTTGGTTCTGCCGGAAATGATTATGGAATTGAATTAACTATTGATGCAGTAGGTACTATTTTTTTTACCGGTCAATTTGAGTCCGTAATTGATCTTGATCCGGGTCCATCTATAGTTTCATTTACTTCTAATGGGCAATCTGATATTTTTGTTTGCAAGTTGGATAATAATGGGAATTATATTTGGGCAAAACAATTAGGCAATAGCTTTAATGAAAATGTTTGGGCAATAACATTGGATTCCTTTAACAATGTTTATATATCATCTG
>JBIKKW010000203.1:0-3815 GCA_044360115.1 Bacteroidia bacterium | reverse complement strand
AAAGTAGTTCACATTCCACTCCAGTTTATCGCGCAACTCAGTTGTAGAGCTTAACAGATCAAATACGGCTAAGCTGGCACCAACAATACTTGGCGCTAATGAATTACTGAATAAATACGGACGTGAACGTTGGCGCAACAACTCAATGATCTCTTTGCGGCCCGATGTAAATCCACCCATGGCGCCACCAAGCGCTTTACCTAAGGTTCCGGTAATAATATCCACACGGCCAATTACATTTTTAGCTTCAATGGTTCCTCTTCCGGTTTTTCCAATAAAACCACTGGCGTGGCACTCGTCAACCATTACCAATGCATTGTATTTATCTGCCAGATCGCAAATTTTATCCAATGGCGCCACAAATCCATCCATGCTAAATACACCATCTGTAACAATGATACGGTTGCGTTGTGCCTGTGCTTTTTTCAACTGCTCTTCCAGATCGGCCATATCACAATTCTTGTAACGATAGCGTTGTGCTTTACACAAGCGAACACCATCAATAATAGAGGCATGGTTCAATTCATCACTAATAATGGCATCGTTCTCATCAAATAAGGGTTCAAACACACCGCCATTCGCATCAAAAGCAGCGGCATATAAAATGGTATCTTCTGTACCTAAGAACTTGGCAATTTTTGATTCTAGTTCTTTATGAATATCCTGTGTACCACAAATAAATCGCACACTGCTCATTCCAAAACCGTGCGTATCTAAAGCCTTTTTTGCTCCTTCAATTACTTTTGGATGTGAGGATAGGCCCAGGTAATTGTTAGCACAAAATATAATTACATCTTTGCCATTTACTTTAACCACAGCATCCATTGGGGTGGTTATGATGCGTTCGCGTTTAAATAAACCGTTATCTTCAATTTCCTTTAAAGTTTGGGTTAATTGATCTTTTAATTGTCCGTACATAATTCTTAAATTTAAGTAAACAAATGTATAAAAATAGCCTGAATGTTAAAGAATACAATTGGTGAATAGATAATGGTTTTTTTTGTAATTTAGGTATCCATTTTGAGAACACTAATTTCTATAGTAATTTGCATTGTACTTTCAATTCCGATGAAAGCGCAAACGGGTCCTGCCGGTGTTACAACAAGCACTGCTAATTTCTTATGGTTAAAGGCAGATGCGGGTACATCATCTACGGTTGATGGCGCAGCTTTATCGCAATGGCAAGATCAATCGGGGAACAACAACCATGTTTCTCAAGCTACAGCGGTTAATCGTCCGGTTTATGAAGCGGGAATTACTAGCACCTTAAATGGAATGCCTTCAGTAGAATTTGATAATGATAATACAAATTACGATTATCTTTCAATTGCCGACAATTCTACAATAGACAATTTCTCTGGGTTCACCTCTTTTGCTATTTTTCGTTTAAAAACCGGCACGCCGGGCGGTACACCACGCGGCATCTTTTCAAAACGCAGCAATCCTTCAACCCAATATTCGTATAGTTTATTTCATTTTACTTCAAATCGTATAAATTTAGATGTGAACGGAACAGGTAATCGTTTGCAAAGTGCTACATCATTTAATGAATCAATAGACCATTTGGTGGTGGCTTCATTTAATCCAACCTTAGCTACCAACGAACAGAAGCTATATGTTGGTAATGCACAAGATGCACAAAATAATAACACTGCGGCAACTGTTGCTAATACTACATCTAGTCTGCATATTGGCGTTTTATATGGTCATACAGGTGCAAACAAACAATTTAATGGGTATATAGGAGAGATCATTTTGTATAACCGAATATTAAATGATCCTGAAAGAATAATTGTAGCAAATTATTTGTCAGCAAAGTACAATGTTAGTTTAAGTTCTAATGATAGATATGCCGGTGACACACCTGCAAATGGAAATTATGACTTTGAAGTAGCAGGATTAGGTAAAGATGCTACAGGCACTAGCCCTTCTTTTTCTGCTTCTACCTGTGGTGGTTTAGGAATTAGCGCCACCGGATCAGGCTTGGATAATTCTGATTTTATTTTGGCAGGGCATGCAACTACAACCAATTCACAAGTATCAACCGATGTGGGTGGAATGACTGGAACCAATAACGCCAGATGGCATCGCATTTGGTATGTAGATGTTACAAATACATCAACGAACATTGAAACGAATATAGAATTTGACATGAGTGATGGCGATGTAGGTCCAGTTAGCTTGAGCACCCCATCAAATTATGTATTATTATACCGTGCTGCTCAAACCGGTAATTGGACAGAATTGACAACCGCTTCAGCTATAGTTGGTGATCGGGTTCAGTTTTACGCATATACTTTGGTAAATGATGGATATTATACTATTGGCACAAAAAACAGTGCGGTAAGCCCACTTCCAATTGAACTTTTAGATTTTAAGGCCGTTTTAATTAATAATGTGGTTGAATTAAATTGGAGCACCCTATCTGAAACAAACAATAAGGAATTTGTTATTGAACGTTCAGAAAATGCAGTTGATTTTGAAGTAGTAAATGTTACAAAAGGTGCAGGAAATAGCAGCGTAAGGTTAAATTATTCATCAATGGATACTGAACCATTTTCAGGCGTATCTTATTATCGTTTAAAGCAAGTAGATTTTAGCGGCGACCATAGTTATTCATCCATAGTCGCTGTTGTAAATAATGATGATAGCAAACAGGTGATCATTTATCCTAACCCTTCTACAGGAAAGTTTTCTTTAAATTTAATTGGCTTTAAAACTATTGATGCATTTGTTGAAGTTTTTGATGAAGGTGGAAAAGTTATTATTAGAAAAAAAGTACATGAAAATGTTTCAAGTTTAGTGGAAAATGATCTTAAGTTAGCTTCCGGAAATTATTTAGTAGTGGTTCAAGTAAATGGTGAACAATTTACCTCCAAGTTGATCATACATTAGTATAATTTGCCCATTTTAAAAACTAAGCACCCCCAATTGTAAAAATCATAATATATTTGTGGTATGATGAGTTATATTATTTCAGGCATACAACAAGTAGGAATTGGTGTACCTAACGTACACGAAGGATTTAAATGGTACAATAAGCATTTCGGGATGGATATTCCGGTTTTTGAAGAGGCTGCAGAAGCCAATTTAATGTTACCATACACAGGCGGTATGCCCCATAAACGCCACGCTATTTTAGCTATTAACTTGAAAGGAGGCGGTGGATTTGAGATCTGGCAGTATACCAGCCGCACGCCACAACCTGCTATCTTTAAGCCAATGATGGGTGATATAGGTTTGTTTTGCGCCAAAATAAAATCAGATAATATTGAGGCCAGCTACGCGCATATTAAAAATGTGGGAGCAAAATTATTATCGGAGCTAACAACTACACCTTATGGCAAAAAACACTTTTTTGTAGAAGACCTTTATGGAAATAATTTTGAAGTAATTGAGGATGACGTTTGGTTCGCAAATGGCGCATTGAATACCGGTGGGCCAAATGGCATGATGATCGGTGTGAAGAACATGGCTAGATCGGTACACTTTTACAAAACGATATTGGGATACGATAAAGTTGTTTTTGATAAGGAAGATACTTTTGCAGATCTGAAAGGATTACCTGGTGGCGAAGTAAAAGCTCACCGCGTGGTATTAACGCACAGCAAAAAGCGTGTAGGTCCTTTTTCACGTTTACTTGGGCAAACGTATATTGAGTTAATAGAAGCAAAGAATTATACACCGCGTAACATATTTGAGAACCGTTATTGGGGCGATCTTGGATTTATTCATTTGTGTTTTGATATTAAGAACATGCAAGCCTTAAAAGAAACCTGTGAAAAAAACGGACATCCTTTTACGGTTGATGGTGG
>JBIKKW010000201.1:0-3893 GCA_044360115.1 Bacteroidia bacterium | reverse complement strand
ATTATTTAGAAAAATTAGGACAATTATTGTAATCTTACTTATAGTATTGTTTTTCAATTAATTAAATTCTATTTTCATATTTTATTATTTAGAATACAAACTGACTATTTTTGCCTTTTCCTAAAATTCAAGCTCAATAAACCTAATAAAGTTGAAGAATTAAAAAAACAGTTTACACCTGAAACCATTAAACGACCGAATTTTTGGGGCGGATGGATATTACAAGCTACCTACTATGAATTTTGGCAAGGCCGCAAAAGCCGCTTGCACGATCGCATTGTATATTCGTTGGAAGACAATGTTTGGAAGATCAAACGCCTGGCGCCTTAATATTAAGCCACTAATTTCACTAATTAACACTGATCTATACGTAAACTGTATTTAGGTTTTGCATTATTGCAGATAGATTGGGAAAAATTCGTTGAATGCGTGGCTAACATTTTTGAAAATCCTATATTTACAACACTATGACTAAAGCTGAAAAAATAAAGAACTTTGATCCAAACAGTATTGGCCAAAAAAATTCGGGCATGTTTGGTTTACCTTTTGAACTGAATGAATGTGAAACCGTTATTGTTCCCGTACCTTGGGAAGTAACCGTGAGTTATGGCGGTGGCACGGCAAACGGACCGGCAGCCATTATGGAAGCATCGTATCAGGTTGATCTGTTTGACCCCATTGTAAAAGATGCCTGGAAACTGGGCATTGCCATGGAAGAGATCGATGAGCAGGTTTCAGCTAAAAGCACTGAATTAAGAGAAAAAGCAGAAGAATGCATTGATGGTTTATCAAATGGTGAGACCTACGAAAGCAATGCGAAGTTAAAAGCTTACGCCAAAGAAATTCACGAAGGTTGTTTGTGGATGAATAATTGGGTGAAGCAACGTTGCTTAACTTATTTGAATCAAAATAAATTGGTTGGATTGATTGGCGGCGATCACTCCACACCTTTAGGAATGATACAAGCGCTTGCCGAAAAACACAGCAGCTTTGCCATTTTACAATTAGATGCGCATGCCGATCTGCGTAACGCCTACGAAGGTTTTGAATACAGCCACGCCTCAGTAATGTACAATGCATTAAAAATAAAACAAGTAAGCAAATTAGTTCAGGTTGGTATTCGCGATTATTGCGAAGAAGAATTTGACTTGATACATAACAGTAACGGCCGTGTAAAAACATTTTTTGACAGAGATATTAAACACACTTTATACCGTGGAGATAGTTGGGATCGTATTTGTAATCGAATTGTAAATGAATTGCCCGACAATATTTACTTGAGTTTTGATATTGACGCGTTGGACCCAAAACTTTGTCCGAATACCGGAACCCCGGTGGCAGGCGGTTTTGAGACCGAAGAGATCCTTTACCTGATCGAAAAGATCGTAAAGAGCGGTAAAACCATTATTGCATTTGATATTAACGAGGTTACTCCTTCAGAAGAAAATGATTGGGATGCAAATGTGGCATCACGCTTGTTATACCGCATCAGTAATTTGGTGGCATTAAGTAACGGACGAACCATTTAATTTTATATAAGAAGTTGAATACTATTTGCAATAAACTAATTATTGATCGTAAACAAAAGCGAATAGCGATCTCGACTTCGCTCGATCTGACATTGGCTAGTCACCCTGAACTTGTTTCAGGGTCTCAGCACTTTTATCAGTTTAAAAAAATCGCATTATTTATTTTTTTATTTCTTTTTACTGTTCTTCATTTCTCGTTTGCTGCTAAATTAAAAACAGGCACTTACCGTGGTGTGTTGTTGTTAGATAGTTTGAACAACATTGAATTGCCTTTTAATTTTGATGTGATCAAAAAAGGTAAAAAATTACAACTGATCATTCGAAATGCCGAAGAGAAAATTATTGTGGATGAACTCCAACAAAAAGGCGATTCGGTGTTTTTTAAAATGCCGGTATTTGATACAGAGTTTCGCACCAAATTAGTGAATGATAATTTAGAAGGTGTGTGGATCAATCATTACCGAAAAGAAAAGAACACCATTAAGTTTAAAGCAGAATACAATAACCCTAACCGTTTCCCTTTTGTGCCCGGAAAAGAGAATCCGTATTTTGAAGGCCGTTGGGAAACCACGTTCAGTCCGGGTTCTAAAGACAGCTCCAAAGCCATTGCTGTTTTTCATCACATTGAACAAACCGATTATTTGAGCGGCACTTTTTTAACCGAAACAGGCGATTACCGTTTTTTAGAAGGTATTAAAAAAGGAAATGAATTGTATCTATCGTGCTTTGATGGCTCGCATGCTTTTTTATTTACCGCGCAATTTAAAGATGATCATTTTGAAGGAGTTTTTTATAGCGGCGCGCATTGGAAAGAGAACTGGGCCGCCAAAAAGAATGATGCGTTTAAATTACGGAATGCAGATGAGATCACCTTCTTAAAAAGCAAAGATGCTAAATTGGAATTTTCATTCCTGAACTTGGAAGGAAAAAAGATAGCCTTGAGTGATAAAAAATTTGAGAACAAAGCGGTGATCGTTCAGGTAATGGGAAGCTGGTGCCCTAATTGTATGGATGAAAGTGCTTATTTGGCGGGCGTTTATAAGAAGTACCAACCGCAAGGATTAGAGATCATTGCACTGGCATTTGAAAAAACAACTGACATGGAAAGAGCTAAAAAGCAATTAACGCGTTTAAAGAACCGCTTTGATATGCAATATGAAATACTGATAACGCAATTAACCGGAAAAGACAAAGCGAGTGAGACCTTATCGGCATTGAATAAGATCAGTGCGTTTCCTACAACTTTGTTCTTAAATAAAAAACATGAAGTTGTAAAAGTACATACCGGATTTAGCGGACCTGCCACCGGTAAGGATTACGAAACATTCAAACAAAACACCGAAAAACTAATTGATCAATTAATAAAAGAATAATGTTTACAGGCATCATAGAAACACTCGCAAAAGTTGAGCAGATAGAGAAAGAGAACAGTAATGTGCATTTTACGTTTTCATCGAACATCACTCACGAATTAAAAATTGATCAGAGTGTGGCGCATAATGGCGTGTGCTTAACCGTTGTAAAAATTAAAGGCAATAACTACACTGTAACAGCCATTGATGAAACCTTAAAGCGCACCAATTTAGGAGATCTTACCATTGGTGATCTTGTAAACCTTGAACGCTGTATGCCTGCAAATGGCCGCTTTGACGGACATATAGTACAAGGCCACGTAGACACCACCGCTGTATGCAAAAAAATAAATAATCTGAATGGAAGTTGGGAGTTTGAATTTGAACACGCAGCATCGCCGCAACACATCACCGTTGAAAAAGGCAGCATTACCATTAATGGCGTGAGTTTAACCGTTGTAAACTCAACCAACAATTCATTTTCGGTACACATTATCCCTTACACATACGAGCATACCAATTTTAAAAGCTTTAAAACAGGCACCAAAGTAAATTTAGAATTTGATATTGTTGGCAAGTACGTAAGTAAATTGATGGGCTTGAAGTGATCGACATATCAATAAAACAAATTCGCGTTACTGAACCAGTTGAAATAAAATTTGGCTGGTCTTATTTTTTGTCCCTCTTTATATAAGTACTGTTCACCTTTATCATCTAGCATAGGTATGTGGCAGTTCTGATGCTTGATCCACTTCTTTGGTAAAAATCGCATATCATGAATGATCTTATTTTGTACCACGTTTCGTATTTGCTCGGCATCGGCTCCAATATTTAGTTGAATGTTTTGCGCATATCCAACATTGTATTTGAACTGGGCACTTAACAAACCATGCGACGTATGAGGATAAATACTTCCTGTGGTATCCATGTAACAGCCGAAGCGATAATGCTTATCGTTACTTGCTGTTTTAAAACCCATTTTACCGGTCCAGATGCTGGTATTTACCGCCGC
>JBIKKW010000080.1:0-14062 GCA_044360115.1 Bacteroidia bacterium | reverse complement strand
TCATAACCCTTTGTTTTTGTCCACCCGAAATTTGATGTGGATAGCGCTCCATCATTAACTCAGGAGTAGGTAATTGTACTTGTTTGAATAGATCGAGTGTAATGGCGTAAGCTTCTTTTTTAGAGATCTTTTTATGCAAAACCAAAGCCTCCATCACCTGCTCACCGCATTTAATAACGGGGTTAAGCGAGGTCATAGGTTCCTGAAAGATCATGGCGATCTCATTACCGCGGTAATTGCGCATTTCCGATTCGGGCGCTTTTACCAGGTCAACCTGCTTGCCGTCTTTTGTTTTGTATAAGATCTGCCCGCCGGTGATTTTCCCCGGAGGGTTAGGGATCAATCCCATAACAGATAAGGAAGTTACCGATTTGCCGGAACCACTTTCCCCAACAATACCAATAGTTTCACCCTTATGCAAAGTAAAACTAACATCATTCACTGCTTTTGTGAATTCTTCTTCCGATTTAAATTCGGTTACAAGGTTTTTTATCTCTAAAAGGACTTCCTTTTCCATAAAATAGAACTAACGAAGTAAGTGATTTTTTTTATGAATTAAAAGCCATTTAGCCATTAACAAGCTAATATTAGATGAACTAATTTAAAATTAGTCTAAATAACACTTAAATTGCTTGTTGTATAAGGTTTTACACGGTATTTGCCTTGGTGTTTTAAAACTTGTGTGTTTTTGCTAAACTATAGCTTTGTTTTAATTGTTTAGAGTGATAGATTTGTATCGCTTAAAAATTAACTAAATTCTATAAAAGTATGAGCAGTAACGCAGGTTTTTTAAAGTCCTCAATCGGAAAAAAATTCATCATGGGTGTAACAGGTTTGTTCCTGATCACCTTTTTAATTGTGCATTGTTTCATTAACATGTTGATCTTCTTTAACGATGGAGGAGAAACATTTAACAAGGGTGCAGAATTCATGGGTACTAATTGGATCATTCGTACCATGGAGATCGTTTTATTCGCCGGTTTGATCTTACACATGGTTCAAGCTTTGGTATTAACTATGGAAAACCGCAAGGCTCGTCCGGTTCAATACGCAAAGGTTGATGGTATGGCAAACAGCAGCTGGTACAGCCGTTCAATGGGTTTATTAGGAACATTGATCTTAATGTTCTTGATCATTCACTTAAAACATTTTTGGGTTGAAAGCCGTTTTACCGATCATATTGCGCATAACGAATTCGAAAAAATGCCTGGTCAGGAAACCTTATTTCATGAAATGATGGAAGTGTTCGAAAATCCACTGGTAGTTGTGGTTTATGTTTTAGCGATGTTCTCTTTGGCATATCACTTAATGCATGGTTTTCAATCGGCTTTCCAAACTTTAGGTTTAAATCACCGCAAGTATACGCCGCAAATTAAAAAGTGTGGTGTTGTTTTTTCAATTGTTATCTCTGCATTATTTGCAGCCATGCCAATTGCCATGCACTTTGGTTTAGTTAAATAATTAATTAGTAATCTAAAATCTTAAATAAAAATATGGCTTCATCACCAAAATTAAATGCACACATACCTGATGGTCAGTTAGAGCAAAAATGGACCAAATACCGCTCAACTGTTCACTTGGTAAACCCTGCAAATAAACGTAGTTTAGAAGTTCTTGTTGTAGGTTCGGGTTTAGCGGGTGCTTCGGCAGCTGCAACTTTAGCCGAAATGGGATATAAGGTAAAAGTATTTTGCTTTCAGGATTCGCCACGCCGCGCGCACTCTATTGCTGCGCAAGGTGGTGTAAATGCTGCAAAAAATTATCAGAACGATGGTGATAGCATCTATCGTTTATTTTATGATACTATTAAAGGTGGCGATTACCGCGCACGTGAGGCTAACGTTCACCGTTTGGCTGAGGTGTCTGGTAACATCATCGACCAGTGCGTTGCACAAGGTGTACCGTTTGCACGTGAGTACGGCGGATTATTGAGTAACCGTTCATTTGGTGGAACTCAGGTACAACGTACGTTTTACGCTGCGGGTCAAACCGGTCAGCAATTATTATTAGGCGCATATTCTGCTTTACAACGTCAGGTTGGTATGGGTGCAGTAAAATTATTGGCACGTCATGAGATGTTGGATATTGTGAATATCGATGGCAAGTGCCGTGGTATCATTGCACGTGATCTGGTAAGTGGTAAGTTAGAGCGTCATTTTGGTCATGCTGTGCTTTTATGTACAGGTGGTTACGGTAACGTATTCTTCTTATCTACTAATGCAATGGGCAGTAACGTAACAGCGGCTTGGAAAGCGCACAAAAAAGGTGCATTCTTCGGAAATCCTTGTTACACACAAATTCACCCAACTTGTATTCCTGTATCAGGTGATCATCAGTCAAAATTAACCTTGATGTCTGAATCACTTCGTAATGATGGTCGTATTTGGGTTCCAAAAAAGAAGGAAGATGCGCAAGCAATTGCTTCAGGAAAAATGAATCCTAATGATTTAAAAGAAGAGGATAGAGATTATTATTTAGAGAGAAGATATCCTGCATTTGGTAACCTGGTACCTCGCGACGTTGCATCGCGTGCTGCAAAGGAAAGATGTGATGCCGGATTTGGTGTGAATGCTACTGGCCAGGCAGTATATTTGGATTTCGCGTTCAACATGAAATACAAATACGGAAAGATCGAAGCTACTAAAAAAGGCATCGAAAATCCTACCGAAGCGCAATTAGAAGAATTTGGACACGCGGTTATCAAAGAAAAATACGGTAACTTATTTGATATGTATGAGCAAATTACCGGTGTGAATCCTTATAAGAATCCAATGATGATCTATCCTGCGGTTCACTACACCATGGGTGGTTTATGGGTAGATTATAACTTAATGACAACCGTACCGGGCTTATACGCTTTAGGTGAGGCAAACTTCTCTGATCACGGTGCTAACCGTTTAGGAGCTTCTGCTTTAATGCAAGGTTTAGCTGATGGTTATTTTGTAATTCCTTACACAATTGGTGAATATTTATCGGAAGAGATCCGAACCAAAGCAATACCAACCGATCATGAGGCTTTTGTAAAAGCAGAGCATGAGGTTCAGGAGCGTATCAATAAATTATTGAACATTAAAGGAACCAAGTCGGTTGATTATTTCCACAAACGTTTAGGAAAAGTAATTTGGGATAAATGTGGTATGGCTCGTAATGCTGAAGGATTGAAGTGGGCTATAGAAGAGATCCAAAAAATTCGCGAAGAGTTTTGGAAGGATGTTCGTGTGCCGGGTGAAGCCAATGAATTTAATCCTGAATTAGAGAAAGCAGGCCGCGTTGCCGATTTTATTGAACTTGGTGAATTAATGTGTAAAGATGCCTTACACCGTAACGAAAGTTGTGGTGGTCACTTCCGCGAAGAGTACCAAACTGAAGAGGGTGAAGCAAAACGTGATGATGATAACTTTGCTTACGTTGCTGCTTGGGAAATGAAAGAAGTTGGTAACTGGGAATTACACAAGGAAGAATTAAAATACGAGAATATTAAAATTGCTCAACGTAGCTATAAATAATTAAAAACATTAACCATGGCTGGAACAAGCGAAAAAACAATAAACGTAACCGTAAAGGTTTGGCGTCAGAAAAATAAAAATGATAAAGGTCGTTTTGAAACACATGAAATGAAAGGTGTTTCTACCGACATGTCTTTCCTTGAAATGTTCGATGTATTGAACGAACGTTTGATCAATGAAGGAAAAGATCCGGTTGCATTTGACCACGATTGCCGCGAAGGTATTTGCGGTATGTGCAGTATGTACATCAATGGCCGTCCGCACGGACCAAAGAACGCAGTTACAACTTGTCAGTTACACATGCGTAGCTTTAATGATGGTGATACCATTGTTGTTGAACCATGGAGAAGTGCTGCATTTCCTGTAATTAAGGATCTAGCGGTTGATCGTGCGGCATTTGATCGTATCATTGCTGCGGGTGGTTTCGTTTCGGTAAATACCGGTAATGCACAGGATGCAAATAATATTTTAATTCCTAAGCCGGATGCAGATGATGCGTTTAACGCAGCAGCTTGTATAGGTTGTGGCGCTTGCGTTGCAGCATGTAAGAACAGTAGCGCAATGTTATTCGTTTCTGCAAAAGTTTCTCAATTAGCATTGTTGCCGCAAGGTAAGGTTGAAGCGCAAGAGCGTGTGTTAAATATGGTTCACCAAATGGATACAGAAGGATTTGGTAACTGTACCAATACCGGCGCATGTGAGGCAGAGTGTCCTAAGGGAATTTCTCTTGAGAACATTGCGCGCATGAACAGAGAATATATATTTGCTACTGCAAACGATAAAAAATAATTAATTATTTTCTTGAACATTAAAAGCTATACAATTTTGTATAGCTTTTATTTTTTATAATGGAAACAAAAACACAGTTAGATAAAAAAGGGATCCTTTCATTTTTGATCATCACTTTTGTGATCACGTATGGTATTCATTTTATATTGATCGGAAACGGTGTTTCACCTATTGTATTTGGTTTAGGGCAGTATGTTGTAGCAGCAGTAATGTGGGTTCCGGCACTGGCAACTTTTGTTACCATTAAATTTATAACCAAAGAAGGTTTTGCGATCACCAATATTCGTTTCGGAAATTGGAAACCCTATTTAATATCAGGCTTGGTTATTCCTTTTTGTTTTTTGATCATTTACGCTTTAACTTATTTATTTGGTTTTGGCGAACCCGATTGGGGAATGAATTCTTTGCGAAAAATCTTTGAGAATGGCGGAGCTCAAATTCCCGAAATGCCTTCTGCCGCTGCAACGTGGGGCGGACTGTATTTTTCCACCTTAGTATTTGCACCCATATTAAATACTATTTTTGGTTTTGGTGAAGAGTTAGGTTGGCGCGGATATCTATTACCTAAGCTGATGCCTTTAGGTAAAACAAAAGCGTACATTGTTTTGGGGATCATTTGGGGCGCCTGGCATTTTCCGATGGTGTGGATGGGTTTTATGTATCCCGGTTATCCTCTATTAGGTACCGTAATGTTTACATTACTCACAATCATTTTTGGCATTTATTTAAATGAACTCACACTCAAATACAAAAGTTCCATTTTAGCGGGCTGGCTGCATGGCGTTTTTAACAGTCAGCGTTTAGGTATTTGGACCTTGCTTTTCCCCGGTGTGAATCCCTTATTTGGCGGTTTTTCGGGCCTGGTAGGACTTGCGGTATGGTTTTTACTTGCATTTATAACCTGTAGAAAGTGATCAATGGATTGAAAATAAATTTGATTAAATTAGCATTAAATTTTTAGCGAATGAATTCTAGTAAAAAGTTAGTTATTGCATTAATATTGCTTTTTAGCCAAGTTTTAATGGCTCAAACAACAGCCAGTTTATCTTGGTTAAAAGGTATTGGAGGTACAACAGTTAATGATGTATTAAATGGAATGCACGTTGACGGTGCTGGTAATGTTTATATAGCTGGTAGGATCCAAGACGTGGTAGATCTTGATCCGGGGCCCGGTTCGTATACGGTAGATCTTAATAACGAACATGGATTCTTTGGCAAATACAATAGTAATGGAAACCTAATATGGGCTTCAAATTTGGATGGTGAAGGCATTTCAGAAATAATGGCAATTACTACCGATGCTTCAGGCAATGTATATATTGCCGGCGAATTTGAAATGGGTCCATTGGATTTTAATATTGCCTCTCCAGGAACAAACACCATTGCACCTACGGACAAAGATATTTTTTTAGCGAAATACACAGCAAGTGGTGCCTTTACATGGGCAAAAGCTATTGGATCACCTTCTGCAACCTTAAGGGTAAATCATTTGAAAGTTAATTCTGTTGGGGATGTGGTAATTTCCGGTTATTTTAATCAGGAACCTGCTGCACCTGTTAATTTTAATCCTTCAGGACCATCCTTTACAATGCAAACTAACGGATATTCGGATGCATATATCGCAAAATATAGCTCTACTGGAACGCTTATGTTTGCTACAAATATCGGAGGCCCTAAAAGTGATTATCTATATGGTATGGATGTAGATGCTGCTGATAATATTTATGTAACTGGTGTTTTTAAAGATACTGTTTATTATGGAGGCGCCGCTCCAACGAATTCAATAGTTGGCTTTGGTCCTGGATTTCAGGATATGTTTACTGCCAAGTATGCATCTAATGGTTCTTTTGTTTGGGGAAAAGCAGTTGGTGGAACTTCAGATGACGGTGGCTATAGATTAAAAGTGATAAACAATAATGAGTTTGTTATCTCGGGTTTTATGTATAGCCCTACCATGGATGCTGATCCATCTACAACCGCAGCAACTAACTTGACGTTGATGAATACCTCTACTGATTTTGATAATTTGTTATTAAAGTATAGTAGTTCAAGCGGTAATCTTATTTGGGGTAAAAACACCAGCGGTAATGGTTATGTTTTGCCATACATTTTAAATTCCGATAATCAGGGGAACATTTATTTTGGAGGTGCTTTTCAAGGTATTGTTGATTTTGACTTTGGTACAGCCGTTCAAAATTACACAAGTACAGTTTTTGCAAACAAAGACATCTGTTTAGCAAAGTATAATTCAACCGGTGATTTTATATTTAACTATCAGTTTGGTGCAGCATCAGCTAACGAAGCTTATCAGGCCTGTATCACTTCATCCAATGAAATTATTTTAGGTGGAGGTTATTCTGATGCAGTTGATTTTGATCCATCGCCTTCAACCAACACACTTACTCTTTACGGACAAAGAGATATTTTCTTTAATAAGTACAGCCAATGTATTTCTCCGGATACGCCTACGCTTTCGATCGTATCCAACACTATTTGTGCAAATACCACAGCAACAATTACGATCACAGCAGGTAATTTAAATTCTGCAACAAATTGGGTTTGGTCGCAGGGAACATGCGGAAGTTCTACTATCGCTGTTGGAAATTCAGCTACGGTTGCACCAACATTCGCAACAACTTATTTTGTAAGAGGAGAGGGCGGTTGCTCAACGCCGAGCAATTGTGCCAGCATTACAATTTCAGTAACATCATCAACCGACATCACAGGTTTGGTAACTACAAGTCCATCTGTTCCAGTAACAGGATCGGTTGTGATCTACAGATATGAAGGTCCGGGTACATTATGGGATTATGTTGGTTTTCAAAACATCAATGCATCGGGTAATTACACGTTCAATGCGGTAAATTCAGGAAGTTATATTATCATGTGTCAACCTATTGCAAGCAGTTTGCAAACAACGTATGCGCCTAATAAGATCAGCTGGAAAGGCGCAACAGTATTTGGACATGGTTGTAACACTACCACCAATTTAAATATTGATGTACAACCATTAACAAATATTGGTACAGGCCCGGGTGAATTGTCAGGAAAGATCACAGAGGGTGTAGGTTATGGAAACAGAGGTACAATTGTTCCGGGAAATCCAATTGGAGGTTTAAATATTAAGGGCGGTAAAAATCCGGGGGGTAATATTGTAGCACAAGGCAGAACAAATTCATCTGGCGAGTATACTTTATCGGGCTTACCAATAAATGTTTCAGGCGAATCGTATTTTATTTTGGTTGACATTCCGGGATTGGATACCAATGGCACATATCATATGGCGGTTCAAACCGGAAGTTTGCAATATACAGGTTTGGATTTTATAGTTGATTCGATGTTCATCAACCCAACAACCGGAGTAGGCGTAAAGGAACTTTCCATCAATGATCACTTAGTGAGTTTATATCCTAATCCAGCAAAAGATAAATTAACGATCGAGATCAAAGAGAATACGAATGCAAAAATTCAATATAATTTAATAGACATGTTCAGTAAGGTTGTTAAGGAAGAAGAATTCACAAGCATCAATGGTAATTTTAAAACACAGCTACTGTTAAGCGATCTGAATAAAGGCATATACTTTATGAAGATAAAAGTGAATGAAAAAGAAAAAGTGATCAAGATCGTGTTAAGTGAATAGTTTGAATTAAAGTTTAATTCCGATCACCAACACGTCATCAATTTGTTCTAGTTCATCTTTCCAGTTCTTGAAAGCAGTGTGTATGTTTTTCTTTTGCTGCGAAACAGGTAAGTGAATGTTTTCTCGAAGTAAATTTTGCATGTTCGATAACATGAATTTTTTACCTTTAGGGCCGCCAAACTGATCTGCAAAACCATCACTAAAAATGTATAGTGTATCACCTTTGTTCACATTTATTTGATGATTGATGTATTCGCGTTTTTCTTCTAATTCTAATCCGCCAATTGGGTGTTTGGTTGGTTTAACGATCTCTAGTTCGTTATCCTTTTCTTTTCTGAAGATCCACAGCGGACGATTTGCACCGGCGTACTCAATTACATTGGAGTTTTTATGAATAGCACATAAAGCAATATCCATACCGTCTCTGCGCTCACTCTCTTGATTATTTTGATTCAACGCGATCTTAACCCCTTTATGTAACTCCAATAAAATATCGCCGGGTTTGGTAATGTGGCGTTGGTTAATGATCTCGTTCAGCAAATTGTTCCCTACAATACTCATAAAGGCACCCGGTACACCATGACCAGTACAATCAGCAGCAGCAATGAATTGAATGTTATCCTGTTCAGCAAACCAAAAGAAATCGCCGCTCACAATATCTTTAGGTAAATAAAGAATAAAAGATTCCTTTAATGCATTTTCAGATTCTGCTAATGATGGTAATAAGGCCTCCTGAATATTTTTCGCATATTTAATACTGTCGGTGATCTCAACGTTCTTGTTTTCAATTTCCTGTTTTTGATGGATCACTTCCTTGTTGATCAATTCAACCTTTTCTTTTTCTTCTCGTAATTCTTTCGTTCGTTCCGAAACTTGTTTTTCTAATTTTTGTTTATCTGCTTTTAATTTCGCTGTTTTTACAGTATTATAAGTAAATACGCCGGCAATTAAAACTGTAGCACAAATGGTATAAAACCACCATGTCATGTACCATGGTGGAAGTATCTCAAAAGAATAAACAACCGGTTCTTTATTCCATACACCATCGTTATTCATTGAAACCACCATAAAGGTATAAGACCCAGCAGGTAATGATGGGTAGGTTACCTCGGTTTTAGAAACCTCTGGCGTCCAACGATTATCTAGTCCTTCAAGTTTGTATTTATAAGCAACTTTTTCGGGTGCAATGAGGCTAATACCAATATATTTAAATGTGATGTTGTTTTTTGAATAAGGCAAAACAAGGTTTTTAGGCAACATGTTTATGGTATCAATACCATCAGCATATTTTAATACATCTTCTTGACCAAAAAATAATTTTATGTCTGTAATATTTGTTAGTGGTTCCTGTAAGTTGGTGGTATTGGCTTTTGGGTCATAAATTTCTAAGCCACTAACCGTACCAATTAAAATACGACCATCCGATGCTATAAAGCTTGCATTAATATTTGATTCAAGACTTAAAAGCCCATCATCTTTTCCAAAATGCTTAAATCTGCTTTTATCTTTATAAAATTCATCAATTGAAAGCACATCAATACCATTGTTTGAGCCTACATACAAATTATTATCCTTATCTATCTCAAGAAAATTAATAAAGCCACTCGTAAATCCGTACTTTTTTGATATCCGAGTAAACACACCGTAGTTATATAAGTATAAACCATCTGCAGTGCCTAACCACACATTCTTTTTTTTATCTAAAACGGCACATGTTACTCTTGTATTTTTGAATTTATTCTTTTCATTGAATTGTGTGATCTTATTACCGTCGCATTGAATTAAACCTTTTTCCGTGCCAATCAATATTCTTCCGTATTTATCTTCTTTAATGAACAATATTAAAATTGCCACGCCATTTTCTTTTATTTTATTTATCTCCTTTTCTTCATTTACAACATCGCCATTTAAAGTATAAACCCCTTTATTTGTTCCGATCCAAATTTTACCTTTTGAGTCTTTAAAAAGTGAATTAATGTATTTGTTTCTAATGGCAGTATCTTCAATGGTTATGAATTTGTCATCTGCATATTTACACAAGCCTTCATCGGTTCCAAAATACAAGGTCCCATCTGGCATAGGCAAAATGGCATTGATGTTATTGTCTTTTAAGGCAAATTTTTTGTTGTAATCTCTTTGGTAACTATTGATCTTTTCTTTATTGATCTTAGCTAAACCTTTACTGCTGAGCGCAACCCAAATATTGCCTTTTGAATCTTCTGAAACTGCATTGATGTAGTTTTCTGATAAGCCATTTTGTTTTGTGTAATAAATGAATTTGTTCGAAAAGAATTTATAGGTACCTGCACCATTGGTGCCTATCCATAAATTGTTTTCACGATCTTTTAAAAGCGCTAAAATGGAATTGTTTGTTAAGCCATTTAGCGAATTGTATGGGCCTTTTCGAACTTTAGTAGTGAAATTGTAAGAAAAAATACCTTCGGCAAAGGTTGCAAAAATAAATTCATCGTTACCATTGTTTTGGATACTGCTGAATGAAATGTTTATTTGTAAAGGTATCTCGGTGGCTTGTCTGATCTTAAAATCGCTATCAATGATGTTTAATCCAGTTTGAGTACCTACCAAAACATCGCCATTTTCACGGTTAGCAAACGAAAAAATAAAATCGTTTGACAATCCATCTTTACTTGAGAAGTTTTTAAAGGATCTATTTTTTGTATCAAAAAATATCACACCGTTTTGCATGGTACCAAACCATATGTTCTTATTTTTATCAATAAAAATGCTGTAAACAGAACTATTGTTAAGAGTAAATTGTGATATTTTTCCGTTTTCGTATATAAAAACCCCGTTTTGAGTACCTATCCAAATCTTATTTTCATCACGAATTAATTTATAAACCCAGCTATTTTCTAAGCCCTGTTTTTCATTTAAGTTTATAAACTCAGCAGATCTGTAAATGCTAATCCCTTTGCTTGTACCAAATATCATTTCATTGTTGTTTCCTTCAACTATAGAAAAAACAACATCATTAATTAAGCCATCATTTGTTGTAAGTTGGTAAAATTTATTACCATCAAACTTTCCTACACCGCCGCTATTAGTACCAAACCATATATATCCTTTACTATCCTGAAAAATAGAAAGAACTTGAGATTGTGGTAAACCATGCTCAGTGTTGTAATTCTTGAAATTGAAAGTTTGCCCAATAAAACACGTTACAGTGAATAGAAAAATAATTATTATATGTGTTTTTTTGTTCATTTTAAATCACATCAAATATAAAAATAAAAGCCAACACAATTGGTTGGCTTTTACATTTGAATTATAATAGTTTAATCCGTTACAATTAATTTAATTGTTCTCTCTTCTTCACCGATCAATATCTTTAATAAATAAACACCTTGGTTTAATTCGTTTACGTTAGTTTCTATCTTTAAGTCATTATGATTGAAAACCTTTTCAGTAATAATGTTTTGGACATTTTTACCGGTAAGATCAAAAATAGCGGCACTCACACGCTCTGTATGATCAAGTTTGCAATTGATGTTTAAAACACCATTTGTTGGATTAGGGTAAACTTTTAGTGAACCATTAAATAATTTTATTTCTTTGATACCAACAGAATTAGTAGGATTGATCAAGGCTGAATCTACCACAAAATCAAGATCGGTATATTGGGTTGATCCGGTGGTGATAGCGCGGTAGTAAGTAGAATTTGTATCCAAACCAGGGATGTCCACTAAAATGAAATAGGATTCTCCTGGCAAGGTAATTGGCAATCCTGAAAGTGTATATTGTCCCGCAGGGTTAGTTCTGCTTTGAGCAACAATTGTGCCACCCGGATTTTTCCCCCCTTTAATATTTAAACCACCAATTGGATTACCTGGTACAAAGCTTCCGCCGCGTGGCACATAACCAACACCTTCGGTAATTTTTCCGGATAATAAACCCGGGCCAGTGCCAATGGATTCAATTGGTATCACTTTAATGTTTTCTACTGTATTGTTTAAGCAACCATGCGTAACCACTGTAGCGGTTTTCCAGCTAATTTCACTTGGTGCATAGGTAATTTGTAAAGTGTTTGATAAAGGCTCGCAGCTTATAATGTAAGTATTGGCATCTTGTAGGTTAAATGTGTAGCCTCCTGCAGCATTTGTAGCCTGCGATGTTAACGAATCAAATTTGGTTAATACAGGTTCGTACTTGTATAAGATCACATTACCGGCAACAGGATTGTTAGATTGTGTAGCCAAGCCGCTGATTCCTTTGTTTGTATTGATAGAGAAACTACCAACGCTGCTTGATGCTACGCAATTATTTACGTCTTTGATTGTAACATAGTAAGTGTATGTACCCGCAGTGCCTGCAATTGCCGTGTAGTTGCCACTTGTTGATGTGGTAGTAGTTAAGCTTGGTGAGCTCGTCCATGAATAGCTTATTGGCGCAAAAGCTCCTGCTGCATTTGGAACAAGAACCATTTTGTTATTGATACAACCAAATGATGAACCGCTCACACTTACCGAAACAGAATATACGTTGATCGTGTATTTCAATGTGTCCTTTTGAGTACCAATGATCGCAATTAACCCAACAGTATTGCTACCAATGGTTGTAAAGTTGGCAGCAAATGTGTTTGATGTTGATGCGTAATAATTGCTGTTTACAAACCATCTAACGGAATCCGCAGTGCTATTGCTTAAAATGGTATAAGGTGTGTTCATACAAAAGTTAGATGAACTTAACGAGAAATTAGCTACCGGTGGAACAAATTTGTATACGAATGTTCCAAAATCATGATTGGTCCAATCAATGTAATTTCCACTGAGTAATAAACGATTATTGGCCTTTGTTAAACGAAATGTAGATACATCATTATGTTTACGCCCAACGGTATCAAGCGAAAGAATATCATTTGATGCAAGATCAATATATCTAACATCGGGACGATACGGAACTTGTCCGCCATTTTCAACTATATAGAATAGTTTATTCTTAAAGGATTGCATACCGCTAAATGTAGCAAGTGTAGGAGGAACAACAGTTGTGAAGTTAACACCATCATTCGTTTTTGCTATGGCATAATATCCGTCACCAGCATCTAAACCTAAATACAAGTAACCACCAAGTGTATCCATATCAACAATAATTTTATCGTTTAATACAGATGCAGAATAACTTGTGTTTACTGAAAACGTTGTGCCGTTGGTGCTATTAATAAGTGGTTTGTTACTGCTACTTGAACTACACCCAATATATAACACATTGTTATAATTAAATACAGATTTTATATCCGTAATACTTTCCGGAAGAGTGATGTGCGAATTTATTATTCCGGTTTGATTCACATGTTTTTTAAAGATATCTACGGAGTCTCCGCTTGGTTGCCCTCTGTGATTAAAAATAATGAGTGTATCATGATTTGTTGCCGGACTAAAAAATGCCATATTGTAAATACCTTTTCTGTAATCACCAGAGCCGGTTTGAAATGTTTCAGTAGTAATCGCGTTAGTAGATGTGTTTAATTTATATAACACCATTACACTGTCAAGCATTTCATAAAATGGTGCTGTAGCACCAAGAAATACGGCAGCGGGCGTGTTTGTTCCCGATTGAACTGCTGCTGCAGAACGTATTCCTCTATCTGTGCTATATGGAGTGTAATTAATTTTGGTATAAACGTTGGTTGTTGGATTAAAACGATGAATAAAAGATTTACTTGAACCCGGATCGATCACCGTTGTATCGCCATACATCACTATATCATTTCCAATACCTAAGGTGCCATATTGTTGAAAGTAACCAGTGTCAACAGGGAAGTTATAATTCACATGGGCATGTACTGTATCCCATCGGTCTCTTATTGGTGCTTGCGAAAAAGCAAGACCGGTTAGTTGAATAAAAGCTAATACGAATAAAGACCTTAAACTAATTCTCATTTGGATTTAAAATTTTGAGAACCAAAGATATAAAAATTAACTCATCGTTAGAAAAAACGATTTAATACCTAAAAAGATTAGATTAGTAACAACTTCTCAAGAATTTCCGAAGGGCTTTGTTCACGAGTCTCGGACTTTCTAAAAAACCCATATGACCATCATGTTCTAAATACAACACTTGTTTTTTCTTAATGGTATTGGCTTGTTCCATTAAACTTTGGTAA
>JBIKKW010000200.1:0-3949 GCA_044360115.1 Bacteroidia bacterium | reverse complement strand
AAGGAAGTGAGAACTATGCATACACTTGGAACCCTGCGATCAATATTACAACTCCAACAGGAAGTTTACAATCAGGTGAGGCACAAGGAACAACGGTATACAATATCTCGGCATACGATATCGCATGCCCGAATTATGTGATCCAAACCAGCTTTACCTTAACGGTAAATCAACCGCCGATGCCAAACATCAGCATACCAAAGAACAATATATGTGAGCCATTGTGTATGTTATACAACGCACACTTGAATAACAAGGCAACCGAGGTAACGTATGATTTTGGTAACAACAAGATATTTAATGGTGATAGTATCATGATCTGCTTAGGTGCAGGTCAACATTACATGAAGATATCGGCAGTAGGTACTAATGGTTGTAAAGGCACAACCGAATATAGTGTTCCAATTACAGTACATCCAAAACCGGGTGCAGACTTCACATGGGATCCACAAACACCTAACACTTCTAATAACCAAGTAACGTTTATGCCAACTGTGAAGAACGGAAAAACATTTACTTACGAATGGCAATTTACTAATAGCACTAATGCCGGTGGTCCGGACACAGCGAGTATCAAGAATCCGGTTAAGTCTTACGATAACAATGGCAAATTCCCTGTGATGTTGGTTGTTACCAATGAATTGGGTTGTGTTGACACCGTGTTTAAGATCGTGATCGTTGACGAGGACTTTAACGTATACATTCCAAACACATTTACACCAAACGATGATAACATCAATGACGTATTCAATGTAAAAGGCTTAGGATTAAAAACGGAAGGTTACGTGATGGAGATCTTTGACAGATGGGGCACTTTGGTTTATTCAACAAAAGACATCAATAAAGGATGGGATGGAACCGTTAAAGGTGTAAAAGCAACAGATGGCGTTTACATTTACAAGGTAAGAGTAATTGGCGGAAACGGTGTTGGCAAGAAAGAATTCAAAGGCCATGTAACACTGTTGAAATAACCACCTTTTGTTATAAAAACTTTAAAAGTCCCTCGGTACAATAACCGGGGGATTTTTATTTTTGTACAAAGTAAAATTAAAATGAAGCAGTATCACGATCTGATGCGTCATGTATTAGAGCACGGCACCAAAAAGGAAGACCGAACAGGCACAGGAACAATAAGTGTTTTTGGTTATCAAATGCGATTTAATTTGGAAGATGGATTTCCGTTATTGACCACCAAAAAGTTACATACAAAATCGATCATACATGAGCTGCTTTGGTTTTTAAAAGGTGAAACCAATATCAAATACTTGAAGGAGAACGGCGTGAGTATTTGGGATGAATGGGCAGATGAGAACGGGAATTTAGGACCAGTTTATGGTCACCAATGGCGCAATTGGCCTAAAAGGGATGGAGGAAGTATTGATCAGATCACGCAAGTGATAAACATGATCAAAAAAAATCCCGATTCACGAAGGTTGATCGTAAGTGCTTGGAATGTGGCAGATATAGAGAATATGAAACTTCCACCATGCCATGCTTTTTTTCAGTTTTATGTTGCCGATGGAAAACTAAGTTGTCAATTGTATCAACGCAGTGCCGATATTTTTTTAGGAGTGCCGTTCAATATTGCATCTTATGCGTTGTTGGCCCTAATGGTAGCGCAGGTTTGCGATCTTAAACCAGGAGAATTTGTGCATACGTTGGGTGATGCGCATTTGTATTCAAATCACATTGAACAAGCTAAACTGCAGCTCACACGTGATTTCAGACCATTGCCTCAAATGAAAATAAATCCAAACGTAAAAGATATTTTTGAATTTAAATTTGAGGATTTTACATTAGAGAATTACGATCCACATCCACACATTAAAGCAGCAGTAGCTGTTTAAAATTTACTATTTTTGTATCAAATAAAAATTATGAGCGACGTAAAAACAATATTAGATCAGGCAAAGGAATTAATGGAAAAATCCATTAAACATTTAGAGGTTGAATTAACAAAGGTTAGAGCAGGAAAGGCTAATCCGGCGATGTTAGAAAATGTAATGGTAGATTATTACGGAAGCAAAGTTGCAATTAGCAACACGGCAAGTGTAAATACGCAAGATGCACGAACAATAATTATTCAGCCTTGGGAAAAATCAATGCTTACACCAATTGAAAAAGCTATTCAAGCTGCAAATTTAGGTTTCAATCCGCAAAACGATGGTGTAATTATCCGTATCGTGGTTCCGCCTTTAACAGAAGAACGCAGAAGAGATCTTACGAAAACAGCAAAATCATTAGGTGAAGATGCAAAGATCGGAGTACGAAATGTGCGTAAGGATGCTATTGAAAATGTGAAGAAATTACAAAAAGCTGGTTTGCCTGAAGATGAAGCGAAAGATGCTGAAACAAAAATTCAAACATTAACAGATTCAAGTGTTACAAAAATTGATGCACATATTCAGCAAAAAGAAAAGGAAATCATGACTGTTTAAACTAAAAGTGTTTAACGCAAAAAAGCCCGCCAAAAGCGGGTTTTTGTGTTTCTAAACCAGTCTGTTAAATTGATTTAGATAGCTGTAGTGAGTAAAGGATGCGTTTAAATGAGTTAAAGGGGGGTGTAAATATGTGGAAAAAACCGTTTTCGTAGGAATTTAGATTACTTTCATCTAATAAAATTAAACAAATGAAGAAATTATTAGCATTGGTATTTAGCGTGAGTGCATTTTTTGCTTTCGCTACAAATGTAAAAAGTGGAGATGTTTTTGGAACACGCGTGTTCATTGAGAATAAAGGGCAGTTTGATGGTGCGATCAAGTCATCAGAAAAAGTAGAATTCGGAATGGATAATGGTGATGAAAGAATTTTCTTCACTAAAAAAGGTTTAACCTATGTATTGGTTAAAACTTATCCAATGAAAGAATGGCAGCGTGAAGCCCTTGAGCATGGAAGAGATCCAAAGCTAAAAGATAATGATGTTTATTACGTTAACATGAATTGGTTAAATGCCAATGAAAATGTAACGATCGAAGAATCTGAAAAGCAAGGTCATTACTTTACTTATGGCGGACCTGAAAAAAATGCTAATTGTTTTAAAAAGATCACTTACAAAAATGTTTATAATCACATCGATATCGAATACATCATTCCCGAGAATAAGGAGTATGGTATTAAGTACAATGTGATCTTGCATCCGGGTGCAAATCCAAACGACATTAAGATCGCTTATACAGGTGATGTAAAGGATATTGATCTTTCAAAAGAAGGTAACATAAAAATTAAAACACCTATAGAGCCGATCATTGAACACGCTCCTGTGAGTTACGATCTTTCAAACACAAAAGTACAATCGGTATTTACTTTAAACGATAATGTGATCAGCTTTAATTTTCCTCAAGGTTATGATGCAAATAAAACTTTGGTGATTGACCCTTGGGTAACTAACGTAACAACATTAGCACCTAGCAATTATGGTTACGATGTTGATTATGATAATTTAGGAAATTTATTTGTATATGGTGGTAACAACCCTAACCGTATTGCAAAATACAGCACTACCGGTGTTCTTATCTGGACATTCCCCGGAACTGTTGCTGTGCCGGCTTGGACAAACATGACCTATGCTGCAAACTTTGTTGTACACAAATCTTCTGGAAAAACTTATACAGGTCAAGGTTTCGCAAGTGGTACGCGTGTTATCAGATTAGATGTGAATGGTAATTACGATAACTTTATTTCAACAAACGTTACAACGTGGATGGAATGTTGGGATATGGCTTACCACTGCTCAACCGGAAATATTTATGGTTTGGGTGGAAGTACATCATCTAAGCAATCTGCAGGTATCATTAACCAAACCTCTGGTGCAGTTACACCGGTAGCGTTCATGCAGCACGGTACATTTGCTCATGATATTGTTTCACATGCAATTGATAATAATGGTGAAGTTTATTGGATCTACGCTTCTTTAGGAGGAGCTCCTGCATTGAATAATCAAATCGCGAAG
>JBIKKW010000086.1:0-12706 GCA_044360115.1 Bacteroidia bacterium | reverse complement strand
AGCCGTACCAAAATTCTTAAAAACAGAAAGATGCGCTTCTTCTCCCAGGTTGTCCTTTAATTTGGTTGCCAGATCAATTCCTTTTCCAATGGCTACCACATCAATGTCTTTACTGGTGCGTTCTAAAAAAATATCACGCACAAAGCCGCCGATCAAGTATGCGTCCACATGCAACTCGTTAGCACATTTGCCTATCAGTTGATAAATATGTTGATCTAGAAATTGAAATTGCACAAGAGTAAAGATAAGGAATTCGAAGCGAACAATTGGTTCAAATTACTTGAAGTGTGTAACTATTTTATTTTTTTTCGATCAGTAAATAAAAGCCTACAGCTGTTACGGTTAAGATACTTGCCAAGGTAATGAACATGGTATCAAAACTGCTTTTTTCTGCAATAAGTGAACAGGCGTATGGTCCAACTGTTTGCCCTGCACTCCAGGCAATGGTTATTAATGCTGCATATTGTCCGCGGTTTTGATCGTTAGCGCGTACCGACCAATACGTATTCATAAAAGGCATAGCTGTTATTTCACCAAAGGTGATAAAAAGGATCATGGCCAATGAAAGAATTTTTGATTCAACAGGTAGTAAAAGGGTTAAAAAAGCAATAGCGCAAAGAAGTGTACCAAAGGTAATATAAATGAGCATGTTTTTTTTGCCTTCGAGGTAATTCACTAATACCATTTCGGTAACTACAATCAGCAAGCCATTAATGGCCATTATGGTGCCAATATAAGATTCGCTTAAATGCATATTATCTCGGAAGTATTTTGGTATGGTAGAAAACAACTGAAAGAAACAAAAGCTAAAAGCAACGATCAATAAGATGAATAAAATAAATTTTTTATCGCTATAAGCAGATGATGTTGTTGGTGTAGAATTTGATGGAGTGTTTTTATTAATTGATGTACTAAGAGGTTTAATAAAGATCATGAGACAAAAGGCGGCAATAATATTGGTACAGCCATCTATCCAAAAAAGTAAACTGTAATTGTAGGATGCAATTAATCCTCCTATTGAAACGCCAATGGCCCAACCTAAGTTCACTGCTAAACGGTTGAGTGAATAAGATCGGGTGCGAGTTTCAACAGTGCTGTAGCCTGCAACAGCTGCGGAGTTAGCCGGACGAAAAGCTTCGTTAATAAAACTCAGGATGAATGTAAAAAAACAAATGAGCGGGTAAGAATGAATTTGACCCAGTGTAATAAAAAGGATACCGCCACCAAAAAGAGTAATGAATTGAACTTTATGAAAACCGATTTTATCGGTTAGCAATCCCCCAAAATAGGCGCCTATAACAGCACCTAAGCCCCATAAACCAACCACCGTTCCGGCCTCACTTAGCGTGCGCCCCATTTCTTTGCTTGTCAAATAAAGGGTCATAAATGGCAACACCATTGTTCCGCTTCTGTTGATGAGCATGATCAATGATAGTAACCAGGTTTCTTTGGAGAGTCCTTTAAATGAAGATGTGTATAAATGAAGGGCGCGTTTGATCATGCATGTTAACCCAATAATTCTTTCATGAGTTTATCAAGTTTTTCTTTGAGTTCTGCTACTTGGTTCTCAAGATCCATAATGCGTTGTTCCATCTCATTTACTGAACGGCGCGCAGGTTCCTGAATGGAGAACTCTTCTTCATTCTCAATAATATCTCCCAATAAATGTGCAAAGCGTGCCTCTTTTTGTCCGGCGCGTTTCGGTAATTCTTTCACGAATGGTGGTTCGCAGGTTGCTAATTGTTTTAATACATCGTGAACAGCTTCCAACGAATGAAATTCATGTAATCGTCCGGAGTTGGTATTTAATTCACCAGGTGTTTGCGGTCCGCGTAAAAATAATAAGCATAAAACAGCAAGTTCTCCTTCGCTGCATGGGTAAACCGTTAAAAAATTGTGTTTGTATTTTGTGGCGCGTATACTTGCTCCAACAGCGGTAGCTACAAGACTTCGTGCTTTTAAACCATTAAGAGCCAGCACTACTGTCTCTTCATCATAATCAACCACGGGCTTACGCGATGATTTTTGATTGCATGCTGCAGTTAATGAATTCAGGGTCATTGGATAGTAATCAGGGGTGGTTACACTCTTTTCGATCAACGATCCTAGTACACGAATTTCAACATCATTTAAATGTGGTAAGGCAGCAATATTTTCCATTTTATTTTGTAGCGTTTAAGTTCTTATTTACAATTTCAAGTTTTGATGTTGCATATGGGTCGTTTGCTTTATATTTTAAAGCCTCTTCATAAGCAGGTTTGGCTTCCGACCAGCGTTTCATTTTAAAGTAATCATCTGCTTTCTTAATGGCAACCTTGTAATTATCTTGTCCGAACACGGTTTGCGGAACAGAAAATTTACCTGTTCCCTGGGCACGTTCTACTTCTTTTGCTTTATCTTCGGCAGCTTTGGCATCACGTTCTGCCTTTTTCTTTTCTTCAGCGGCACGAGCTTCAGCTTCATCCTCCGCTTTTGCTTTTGCCATTGCCTCTTTTTCTTTCGCTTCTTTTTCCTTGCGTTCTTGTTCTTTTGCTAAACGTTTTTCTTCAATAGCTTTTGCTTCCGCTTCATCTTCTGCTTTTGCTTTAGCCAAGCCTTCTTTTTGTTTTTGTTCTTTTTCTTTACGTTTTTCATCAGCTGCTTTTTTTGCAGCAAGCTCATCTTCCTTTGCTTTTGCCGCTGCTTCTTTATCGGCGGCTATTTTAGCCTGACGTTTTTCTTCAGAGGCCTTTATAGCTGCATCATCTTCAGCTTTTGATTTAGCTAGACCTTCTTTTTGTTTTTCGGCTTTTTCGGCGGCGGCTTTATCTCTGGCGGCTTTTTCTGCAGCTGCTTTTTCATTAGCAGCATTTTGTGCGGCAATTTTATCGGCCGCAGCTTTTTCAGCAGCTTGTTTATCGGCATTTGCTTTATTGGCAGCAGCTTTTTCGGCGGCTAATTTTGCTTCTTCCGCTTTGGCTTTAGCTGCGGCTTCAGCTGCCTTTTTTTCTTCTTCTGCTTTTTTGGCGTTTTCTTCTTTATCTTTTAAACATTCGCTAACTTTTTTTAGTTGTTCAACCGGGTAAGCTTCAAACGGAATAATGGTCATTGCCTTTTGGTATAAGGTTTTTGCAAGTGGACAATCAGGTTTGGCTAATGCCACATCACCTGATTTGTTAGTTGAACAAAAACTTTGGATCAAGGCGTTTTCATCAGCTGCGATCTTGGAAACAATTTGAATACCTCTTACTGTTGCTTCCTCGTTATCGGTAAATTTTTTCTTTTTAGCATTGTATTCAACTCGCACCAGCGTCTGGTTCAATCCTGAATAATCAATTCCCTGAAATGGTTTGGCCATAATAAATCCACCAATGCTAAAAGATGGTTTAAAGTTTTCTTTGGCAATATCGTTAGGTACATTTTGTGTATTCACGGCAAAGCGTTTTGTGTTGTATCCGGGATAGGATACGGTTAAAACAAATTCGCCATTAGGCGGCACCATGATCGTAAAATCACCATTCCCATCACTTGTGGTTTGCGTCACAATTTGACTACCGCTTGTAAGCACAATAGATGCGCCTTGAAGTGAGCGCTCTTCCTTTTCATAGGTACTGGTTAATTTCCAGCTTCTGATCTCAACATTACTGCTGAGTTTGAGGGTCCAATCCTGCGCATACGACGAATGGATAATAAAAAACAGAAAGTAAGTTATAATTGATTTAAATGGTTTCATAATAGATCTTAATTGCAACCAAGTTACTGAATTAGTTGAATTAATAAAAGGTTACTTCATTATGATTTGAAGTTAATTGGTGATTTGGGCTTAGTAATCAACAGTTAATTAACTTTTCAAAAGAAATGTTTATTGTGTGTTTAAAGAATTATGGCGCTAAGCAATTAAATAACATTGAGCAATTATTTTGTTTAAACAGCTATCAATTCAATATTGTAATTTTATGTAAGGTTATTTGACACACCTTTGTATTTACCACATGCCGACATTATAAGCTTAAGTTTAAATGGGATACGGTTTTTTGTTTTTGAGGTGTATCGGTTTTAAGAAAGCCGGGTTTTTGCCCGGCTTTTTATTAACTCTGCTTTTTCAGTATATTTGGGTTCAAAGTTTGTTACTGTGTTTAAATTTATTGGAGCCGCTTTAGGCTATTTTTTATTAGGAAAAAATTTCTTTGGTGGAGTTTTAGGTTTTATTATTGGTTCTGTGATTGATAATTATGCGTCTATTAACGCGCAGATCAAATCAAAGGGCGGAACAGATGAGGATGTGTTTGAGTATTACCGCAGGCGCACTTCAAATACCAATACCGATTTTACAACCATGTTGGTTGCTTTATCTGCTGCCGTTATGCGCGCTGATGGTAAGATATTGAAAGTGGAGTTGGATTATATTAAAACTTTTTTTTCTCAGCAGTTTGGTCCGAATTTTACAACAGCGCATTTACAAACCTTAAAGCACTTTTTAGATGGCGGGCAAATTCCCTTGGAGCAGATTTGTCAGGATATACGTTTACGCACACAAGTAGAAGTTCGTATACAGTTGATCCATTATTTATTTGGATTGGCAAAGGCAGATGGACATGTTGCAGAAGTAGAATTGAAAGTGATCAAACAAATTGCAGATCTTTTACAGGTGCCTGCGGCTGATTACAACAGTGTAATGAATATGTTTTACAGAGATGTGAATTCAGATTACAAAGTTTTAGGTATTGAGGCCAATGCAAGCGAAGAAGAAATTAAAAAAGCATACCGACAAATGGCTGTGCGTTATCATCCTGATAAAGTAGCGCAAATGGGTGAAGAATATCAAAAAGGCGCCAAAGAGAAGTTTCAGAAGATCCAAGAGGCCTACGAGAACATCAAAAAATCAAGAGGGATCGTTTAATGTATTAATTTAAAAGAATGAATAGATTAATTTGTCTGTATTTAGTTTTAATTGTTCGTTTCAATTCATTTCATTTATCTGCACAAAATTCATTTGAAGGTGTAAGTGATTCATTAAAGTTAAAATTCCAAACAATTATTTATCATTTAAATGGTAGTTGGGATGGAGACTCACTAAAGTATTACATTGAATCCAATTCATTGGGAAAAGATGTTCATAGATCGATCCGTACTATTTTGCCGAAGTTAAAAGGGTTTGAAGAAAAACAACTGATCATGTCGGCAACCGCTGATATTTTATCAAGAGAAGGAAATTATAAAGAAGCACAAGAATTGTATTTTGAAATTATTAAGCTGGCTGAGCAACATAAAATGCAAACACCTCGATATTATGCGAATATCTCGTTAGGCATAATGTATAATGAGCTGAAGATGTTTAATGAAGCAATTAAATTTTATCGTAAAGCAGAAAAATTTAAAAAGTATGCCAAATACCAAGAACACTTAATTCCATTATATACAAATTGGGCAGATTGTTATTATGAAATGGCAACTTATGACCACACTTACTATGATAGTGCAATGATCAGTTGTCAGAAAGCATTAACTGTTTTAGATCAAAACACGGATATTTCGTTTGAGCAAGTTATTTATCAAACTTTAGGCTTGATTCAAACTGATGTTCAAAAATATAAGGATGCAGAAAAGAGCCTAAAAAGAAGTTTGTATTTAACCTACAGAATGAACGATAGTTCATTGATTTCCTACGGGTATTATCAATTAGGCAGAATGTATGCCAATTCAAATAATATTTATCCACCCGATTCTGCATTAAATTGCTTGAGAAAGGCGTATCAAATTAATTTAAAGATCAAAGATGTTGGCTTGATGGTGGAGTTGTATTATAGCATGGCAATGGCATACAAACAAAAGAGCGATTATGAGAAAAGTACCGAATATATTTTGCGATATGCAGATCTGAATGATAGCTTCGCTTTGCAAAACAACAATGCGATCATCGTTGAATTGAACAAAAAGTTTGAAACGGCAAAAAAGGAAGCCCAAATTAAAGATCTGAATTTAGAACGAAAGGAAAGTCAGGCGCAACTGGATCGGCAAAATTATTTTATTTTAGTAGTTGTATTTATACTTGTATTTGTTTTAATAATTGTTTTTGTTTTAGTGAAGTCTAATAAAGCAAAGAGAATTGCGAATGCAATAATTAGCGAACAAAAAAATGTAGTTGAACAAAAAAACCATATCATTGAGGAAAAACAAAAAGAGATAGTTGATTCAATCAACTACGCTAAACGAATACAATATACCTTGTTAGCGCATGATTCATTTTTAAAGGAAAATTTACCGCATCATTTTGTATATTTTAAACCAAAAGATATTGTAAGTGGCGATTTTTATTGGGCCACTAAGCGCAATAATAAATTTTATCTTGCCGTTTGTGATAGCACAGGGCATGGTGTGCCGGGTGCCTTTATGAGTTTGTTGAATATTGGGTTTTTAACCGAGGCTATAAACGAAAAAGCCATTTTAGAACCACATAAAGTATTTGAACATGTTCGTCAGCGTTTGATCGAAAATATCAGTAAGGAGGGGCAAAAAGACGGTTTTGACGGTATTTTGATTTGCCTGGATGAACAGGAAAAAACGATATCATACGCGGCCGCCAATAACGCACCAATATTGGTTGGAAATGGCGAATACAATGAACTGCCTGCTGATCGGATGCCGGTTGGTATTGGCGAAAGGAAAGAAGCATTCCAGTTATTTCAACTTAAATACACTAAGGGTGATGTGTTATATTTATACACAGATGGATATGCCGATCAATTTGGTGGACCAAAAGGTAAAAAATTTAAGTACAAACAATTAAATGAATTGTTACGTTCTATATCTGGTAGATCATCTGCCGAACAAAAGCAAGATCTAGATTTAAGTTATGAGGCGTGGAGAGGCGATCTTGAGCAAATTGATGATGTTTGCGTAATTGGCATAAAATTTTAATTAGATTCTTAACTAGTATTGAATACATAAGTATTTATTCTATTTTTTCTGATCTCTTAAGAAATTACTTCCAGAATAATTTTCGTAGGAATTTGAACAGCCACATTTTTTTCTGAAATATTCTGTACTTAAAGTTTATTTTTCCCAAAACGAGAAAATTCCAAATCAGGTTAATTTGTAAAATGCAGTAAAACAATAAGTTATATAACTGGCATTCGTTTTGTATTTCTTTTTAAAAATTAAAGAATATGAGATCAAAGTTATTTTTTTGGGGCTTAATGTATATAATGGTTACTTCTTCGTTTGTTATTAAACCAAAGGATTGTTTGAGGGTCACATTAGTTTCATGGAGCGGTAAAAGTAAACTTAAATCGGTTTTTGTTTCTGTTGTTGATAATGAAAATCAAGTTAAACGCTACAATACTGGAAATGAATCACAGTTGGATATCAAACTGCCAATTGGTAAACAGTACACACTTGTTTTTACAAAAAGTGGATATGAAAGTAAATTGATAAGAATTAATGCAATGACAACTGGTGTTTGTGATGATAGAACGTTGATTTCAATTGATATAAACTTAACCCGAACGAAAGTAATATTTCCTCGTCCTAAAGATATGGGCGCTATTTTTTTTGATGATGAAAATAATTTAATAGTAAATAACATTGATCGCGGTAAATAAAAAGTGATTTAGTGTCAGAAAATAAGTGATATGTTAACTGGATTATTGATATACATATTAAGTATAATAAAAGCGCGAAAGACCCGCCGATAAGACATTTCCATTTATTAATGATCTAAAGCTTTTAAAAAACTAAGGTAATTTCCATATAAAGTGTAACCGAACATCCAATTTTGTTTGAGTGAAAGAAAGTGTGTTTGTTTGGAAATAAATTTTTAAACTACTGGTTACATATATATTTAGAGTCTCATTTGAAGCAAAGCCAGATATTTTAAAGAACATTTAAGATGTCTTATTTAAATTAATCAGTATTGAAAATAAATATGAAAGGCGTTTAACGTTTATTAAATAGTATTAAGTAAAAATTTGCTCAATAATAACATGAATTATTTTTTCATGGCTCTGTTCTAAAATATTTTCATAAAAATGAAATGTTTTAGTAAAATTTTAGTTCACTCGTATATTTTGGTAACATAAAAGTAATATTGTCTTAATTTAATTAAGGCATTGCTATTGCATATTTGTGACTCGAAGTGAAAATCCTTGAGGTGAACTATTCTCCGAAGCCGCTTCTTGATGTTTAGCGATAACATGAAGAAATTAACAACACTAGTTTTAATGATCTTGGGCTATCTTGGATCTGCTCAATCTCTGGTAATGAATGAAGTTTCCAATGGACCTTCAGGAAATATGGAATATGTAGAATTTGTAGTGGCGGATACAACCGTTGTTTATAACTGCTCCGGTATTACTAATCCTCCAACTATTGACATCAGAGGATGGATATTTGATGATAATAGTGGATACCATGGTGCTGCAGGTGTTGCATCAGGATGTATTCGCTTTTCAAATAACAGTGTTTGGTCAAACGTTCCTGTTGGAACAATTCTTTTAATTTATAACGAGGCCGATCCTAACATTAATTTACCGCCAATAGATACTTTATGGAATGATGGTAATTGCCGTATTGTTGTGCCTGTAGATAAAGTAAACTGGTTTGATAGAAATGGCACAACTCCTGGCGCAATTGTTTGCAGCTATCCAAGTACAGGATGGCTGGCAGGTGGAACATGGAGCACTACATTGCTTGCTAATGGTGGCGATTGCGCCAGAGTAGTAAATTTAGCGGGTTGTGAAATGTTTTCAGTGGCTTGGGGAACAGCAAGTTCTAACCCACTCATTTATTTTGCAGGTACTGCTCAGGATCGTGTGTATTATTTTGCGAACACTTTAAATAATGATGCAACAAATCAATCCAATTGGATAAGCGGATGTGCTGATCCGGGTTCATGTGGCTCAAACACCCAAACTCCCGGCGCGCCTAATAATCCGGCTAATGCTGCATGGATAAATAGCATGAACAACAACTGCACGCCTATACCTCCTTTATCAGCTTCTATTACGTCTGGTCCGGGGCTTTGCCCATGTTCGGCAACAGCAGCCATTACAGCTACCGGTTCCATTCCTCCTTATTCATACACTTGGACTCCTAATCCCGGATCTGGGCAAGGCACTTCTGCGGCAGGTGGTTTATGTTCCGGAACTTATACTTGCATTGTTGAATCTATTGCCACAGGTTGTACTCAAACATTGGTTGTTAGCACAAGTAACGGCACAGTAGGTACAACAGCAAGTAATACCGGTTCATGTTGCGAGGGGTCTAGTTTTCAATTGAGCACTCCTGTTGCATCTTCATACACTTGGACAGGACCATCAGGATTTACATCATCAATTCAAAACCCTACCATCAATCCTGCAACTATAAGTCAATCCGGTACCTACACCATTAGCGTATTAATCGGAAGTTGTTTAACTACAGCTACTACTAATGTTTTGGTTAATCCTTCACCATCAGTAGTTGCTTCAGGTACTAGTATTTGTTCAGGAGCCAGTGCTTTAATTAGTGCTACAGGTGCTCAAAGTTACACATGGAATCCGGGAGGTACCAATGCAAACACACTAAGCGTCAATCCATCCTCTACTCAACAATTTACTGTAGTAGGCACCAATAGTATCGGATGCACGAATACGGCAATTGCAACAATTATTGTGAATTCAAATCCTACACTTAGTATAAATAACAGCTCAGTTTGTTCCGGTAAAACCGCTACGCTTAATGCTACCGGCGCCACAACATTTACATGGTTACCTTCAGGTACGAGTGGATCAAATTTTACAATTGTTCCTATTACAGATTATACCGCAACGGTTATAGGTGCAAACGGACCATGTACATCCACCGCTCTTGCATATATTTCAATTCTACCGTCGCTTTCTTTAGCAGTTAGTGATGCCACCACTTGTTCAGGACAAACAGTTACGCTTAATGCCTTTGGCGCTTCAACTTATACGTGGATGAATGGTCCAAATACTTCAACTTATGAAGTTGCGCCATTACAAAGTACAACATATACGGTGAGCGGTAATTCGCCATTGTTCTGTGATGGAAGTGCTAGTGTTAACGTTATTGTTAGACCTTTACCGGTTATTAGTATTTCAAACGCTACAACTTGTTTAGGGAAACCGTTGATGCTTACTGCAAACGGTGGAAGCACTTATTTGTGGAATGGGCCTAATAATCTTACCGTAACATCTTCTAGTTTAAATATTCCGGCTACAGTACCTGCTAATGCTGGTCAGTATACGGTTACAGTTACTGATAATAACGGCTGCATAAATAGGCAAACCTTACTTGTTGAAATAGATAAATGCTCTTGTGAAGTATTTGTACCGGAAGGTTTTTCTCCTAATGGAGATGGTGCACATGATGCATTTGTTATTTCATGCATAGAAAATAAAGAAACAAAAATTCAAATATTTAACCGATGGGGAAATCTTGTGTATAAGAGCGATATCTATAACAATGATTGGAATGGAACCTGTAATACAGGCCTATTGTCTGCTAACGGCGATCTGCCATCTGGTACTTACTATTACATTGTAAGAATTGAAGGTGAAGAAAAAGATCGCACCGGATTCCTAACCTTATGGAGATAAACGATGAGAAAATTTGTAGTTATACTAATTAATTTATTCTTCTTTGGGAGTTCGCATGCCCAACAGGATCCTCAGTATACGATGTATATGTTCAACATGATGAGCATTAACCCGGCGTATGCAGGCAGTATGGATAATGCGGATATCACCTTGCTTTTCAGGAAACAATGGGTAAATTATCCCGGAGCACCGCAAACCATTAGTTTTAATGCGCATACGCCATTTTTCTTTGAAAAAATGGGCGCAGGCATTTCTGTTATCAATGATAAGCTTGGTGTAATGAATCACAATGTGGTTAACCTGGCATATGCATACCATGTGCGATTTAAAACCACAATGCTTTCTTTTGGTTTGCAAGCAACTTATTCGCAGTTCTCAAGTAACTTAAGTAACATAAAGATCAATGATCCGAACGCAGCGCCGGTTGGTGATCTTACCTTTGATCAGAATTTAACGCAAATGAATATTAAAGGTGGTGGCGGTGTGTTTTTATTTGGCAAGAAAGGTTATGCAGGCGTATCCACTCCACGATTTGTTGATCTGTTGATCAAAGGAACGAGTGCCGGTTCAATCGTTCCATATAAAAGTCAGCCTCATATTTTTATTACCGCCGGATATGTTATTGATATTTCTTCCGGACTAAAGTTGAAGCCTTCAACAGTTGTAAAATATACATCCGGAGCACCACTCGAGTTAGATGTAAATGCCAATTTATATATCCTTGAGAAATTTGGCATTGGATTTTCGTGGCGAACATTTGATTCATTTGATGCCATTGTCGAGTATAAGGTAAATAAAAATTTGCGTCTTGCATATGCCTATGATTATACGCTCACCGATTTGGGCAATTATAACACAGGGTCACATGAGATCATGCTCAACTGGCAATTCGGCTTTAAAAAAGGTAAAATAATAACCCCTAGGTATTTTTAGCAATGCGTTATTTGTTCTATATCTTAATTGCAATTACAATTTGCTCATCTGCATTCGGTCAATCGCTTGCTATCAATAAAGCAAATAAACATTATTCGAATCTTGAATTTAAAGAGGCCTCTGTATTGTATGAGTCTGTTTTAAAGAAAGGGAAAAGCAATCCCATGGCTGAAAGAAATTTGGCATATTGTTACTTAAAGCTCAATGATATGTTAAACGCCGAAAAGTGGTTTAGTAAAGTCACTAAAGATCCTTCGGCCAAAACGGAAGACATCCTAAATTATGCAGAGGTTTTAGAAGAGAACAATAAGTACGATGAAGCAAAAATTTGGTTCGAAAAATACAACAAACTATCCGGAACAGACAAACGCGGAAAGAGTTACCTCGAATCATTATCACACCTGAAAGACTATTATGTTGATTCTGCTAATTACAAAGTAACATTGCTGTCAAATCTTAATACGCCTGCAGCCGAATTTAGTCCATGCTTTTACGAAAAGGGATTGCTTTATGTAACAGAACGTAATCCCGGCAAATATTCAAGCAGTACATTTATGTGGGATGAGTCACATTTTCTTGATTTATATTACGCACAATTGGATAGCCTTGGAAATGTTGTTGAAGGAACACCTCATTCTTTTAACAAAAAAATGAATACAAAGTATCATGAAGGGCCGGTTTCTGTTAATAAAAAGGAAGACCTTATTGTTTTTACGAGAAATAATTATTTTCATCATAAGGTTAAATTGAGCAATGATGGTGTTAACAAACTAATGATCTTTTATAGCGAGAAGAAGGAAGGAAAATGGCAAGATCCCGAGAATTTCCCTTATAATAATGAAAATTATTCGTGCGGACATCCTGCTCTAAGTGCAGATGGTAAGACCATGTATTTTGTTTCGGATATGCCCGGAAGTATTGGAGGAACCGACATTTGGTTTTCAAAATATGATAATGGTAATTGGAGTAAGCCCGTGAATGCAGGCAACACTATTAACACGGAGGGTAATGAGATGTTTCCAACGCTTGTGCGCGATAGTGTTCTTTATTTTTCATCGAATGGACTTGGAGGTTTAGGTGGATTAGATATATACGCGAGTGCTTATTCAAACGGAAATTTGGGTACACCAAAAAATGTTGGGTATCCATTCAATTCATCTCATGATGATTTTGGTTTGATATATGATCCTGTTACC
>JBIKKW010000199.1:0-3976 GCA_044360115.1 Bacteroidia bacterium | reverse complement strand
TTGAAGATCTGCTTGCAGCGATCTTAATTCATTTAAAAATTGTTCGTCCTTTAAATTTGTTGGTTGCAAAACATGAAGGTTGTTATTTAATGCATATTCTTTTACGGCACTCATTTGTAATTTTTGACCTCTTCCTGCCGGTTTATCGGGTGCTGTAATAACACCAACTACATTGAATCCATTTTTCACCAAAGCATTTAAACTTGCCACGGCAAAATCTGGCGTACCCATAAAAACAATTCTCAATTTTTTATCACTCATTTAAATAACATTACATGTTCAACCAGTAAACAAATTTAACCACAATTGCTCTATTCTTTATAGAAAAATCGTTGTTGTCATAATTATCGCTGTAAACAATGAACAGATCACTCATTGGTTTGAATCGCCATTGTAACCTGCCGTTGAAATTGATATTCTTGGCTTGTGAATTGTATTGCCAGAAGGTAGTAAGGAATAACGAACGAGAGAACGACATCTCTATACGCGGACTAATTAAATTCAATTCAACCTTTTTGCTTAAATAAGGTAAATAGATCTCGTCACGGGTATAATTCACAGAAAAGATCACATAAGGTTGCACGCGGTAAGAAAGATCGGCTGCCATGGATATTTTATTTCCTGAATAATACGAACCGTAATTACCTGTTAAACTTGCTACTAAAACCTTCCGTTGATTTGATTTCAACTGAAAACCGCCATTGTGATAGAAATAGTCTCCTGAGGCTGCTACCTTTGATTGCCCGGTAAAACTTACATCCGTTGCAAATAGTAATTTGGTGTAATTAGAGGTACCAAAAAAGGAGATATACGATGAGCTTTTAAAATAAAGATCATAACTGCCGCGTGCATACCAATCGGTGTTTTGAAACTTCTGATTACGATAATGATCCAGATAAGCGGTATGACCAATTTTATTGATCTTGGAATTTTTCGGATAAATGAAATAATAGATGTGTGGCTCCAAACGCCAATACGTAAATTTATTTACCCTGCCATTCACATCTGTTTGAAACATACGAGGCGTGAAGCCTGTTTCGGCGTTGTAATTTTTATCAACGTATTCATGATTCCATTCGATACTCCAATTTTGCGATGTGTAATTTAACCAACTGGCATGCGTAAATGCATTTTGATTTTTTTTATTTGTAAAGGAATGATGAAAAAAGAATTTACCATTCCAGCGATTATTAGCACTGGATAAATTATAATCTAATCCTGCTACCCTATTGTAATTGTTTACCGAATAGCCCGTGGTATCAAACTGCTGGCGATTTACCAAAATAGCAGCAATGTTAGAACGTTTAAATACGTTGTATTGAGCCGCTGCTACAAAATAATTTTGAGAGAAAACTTTTGAATTGGCAATTGTTTTATCGGCTGTTTGAATATCCATTACACCAATTCGCCAATTTTTGCTTGGTTTACCACTCAAACGAACACCACCAATGATCGGGATGATCTCACCATTATTTAATCCGATGCGGCGCGAAAAGAACGGACGTATTTGTCTGAATCCAAACCGATCGAACAGATCACTGTTCTCAATAAAGAACTGACGTTGCTCCGGGAAAAACAAACTGAAACGCGTTAAGTTGGTTATTTGTCTGTCAACCTCAACCTGACTAAAATCGGGGTTGATGGTCATATCTAAATTCAATGAAGAACCTAATACCATTTTTGCATCTGCCCCTGCATTCCATTCTTTTTTTTGTGAACCGGGCTTGTAATAATCTTCGCTAAATCGACCAATACCATAAGGTATCAAAGAAACATTAGAACCATTTTTTACCGGTGCTTTCTCAAATTGTAAAATACCTGTGAAGGCTAAGGTTGAAATATTGAACTGACGCGGCACACGAACCCAACTGCTGTTCTCATTCAAATTCAGATCATTTCGTGAAAAGTTAATGCGCCATTTATCCAAATTCTCTTTAAAACGGATCGACTTAAAAGGGATCTGCATTTCCAAGGTCCATTTATTAGGATATCGTTTCGTTTCTCCATACCATTTATTATCCCAAATGGTAGTTACACCTTGGCCGCCTCCGTTAGAAACTAAACCTTCACGTTGCACACCATATGGATTCATACCAAAAGAGAAACCATTTTGCTGGTCGCTGAACGGATCAATGGTTGCTACAAAAGCATCACTGATAGGATAAGAAAAATCACGCTTGAGAGATTGAATAACGTATTTATGCTGAATGCTATCATGGCAAATAGCGGCTATATATAAGTTATCCTCGTCATAAGCCACCATTACTTCCGTTTTTACTTCTGATAAAGAGGTGTCGTAAGGAAAATTTTGCCAAAAGCCGGAAGCGCGTTCTGCCTCTTGCCAGGTTTGCTCTTCAATATTACCATCAACGGTTATCTTTCCACTGGTGTGTTTAGCCTTAATGATCCGCAGATCGTTTTGAGAAAAAACAGGAGTGAAGAAACAAAATAAAATATAGAAAATAAAAATGCGCATTAATACTCCTTAAAATTACAATTCATGAAGATAAGAGATTTCATTGAAAAGAAAGTACAACAAGAAAGTATTAAAATTGTTTAGGAAATGTATTACAAATTAGCGGCAATGGCTATTATAATAATAAAGGCTAATGCAAATACGATAACCATAGAAATAGTTCGCGTAACTTTTGCTAATGTAAGGCCCTTATAACGCTTAGGATCAGCCATGATCTCCTTTTGTGCTTTGGTAGAGAAGATCAATGCTAAAATAATTCCAATGATGCCAATTCCAATTATAAAGGTTATTAAACCGGCTATTAATAATCCAAAACCCCAAGCCGCTTTTGGATGAATGATCTGTGGCCCCGAATAATTTCTCCCTGGCTCACTTGAATTACCATTATTAGGGTTGTATGCCGGGGGAACGATCACATCCACAACACCATTTACGTAGGTAATACTTTGAATACTCGTTTTTGAAACAACAAACAATGGCCCATCAAGATTATCACAACGTTTATACTTGATCTTATCATCAGTGATCTCAATTACTTTCCCCACGATCATATCACCCGATTTATATAAGATCTTATCGCCACAGGTGTCTTTTAACGCGAGTGATAATAAATTTGAAGAACTGGAGCTAGTAAGGGCAGGCAACTCATTTGACAAGTCTATGTTTTGCTTTTCAACAGTTCCTTTGGCCACAACGTTATTTTGCGGTAGTTCGTAAGGTTTGCTTAAAGCTTTATTGGTTGAACCCGAACCTTTCTTTTTATGAGCCCAATCAATGTAATAACCGTCTCTGTAATTTCTTTTTTTAACTGAGCATGAAACAACAGCTAAGAAGATAATACATATGACAATTATTTTTTTGATCATGCCTTCGATTTATTGGCGCGCGCTTTTAAAATGTTTAATAAGATCGGTAATACCGAAATAAAAATAATTCCTAAACAAACCAGATCAATATGCTTGCGAATAAATTCCACCTCACCTAACAAATAACCAGCTGTAGTTAAACTACCTATCCATAAGGCTCCGCCAATAACATCAAACATCAAGTATTTTTTGTAATTCATTTCACCAATTCCGGCTGCAAAAGGTGCAAAGGTTCTAACAAACGGCACAAAGCGCGCCATGATGATGGCCTTGGTGCCATGCTTTTCAAAGAACTCATGCGTTTTGGTTAAGTACTCATGCTTTACTAAAGCTTTACCCTTTATTTTAATATCAAACACTTTGATACCGAATTTTCTTCCTATCCAATAATTGATGTTATCACCTAATACGGCTGCTACAAATAACAATAACATTAGGTAACTCATATTTAAATAACCCGAACGCGCAAATAATCCCGCTGTAAATAACAACGAATCGCCGGGTAAGAAAGGCATGGCCACTAATCCTGTTTCGATAAATATTACCAAAAACAAAATAAAGTAAATGAGCGTGCCATAATTTTGAAATAACCATTCAAAATCAAGATGGATGATGTGTTTAAATAATTCTACCA